>JAJTZA010000002.1 GCA_021463905.1 Terrimicrobiaceae bacterium
TGCTCCAGGGTTCCTCCGAGCTGGACATCGGTCCACAAATAGCCGTCGCGGGATTCCGTGAAGACCCGTTCGCGCGAGCCGGGCAGCCACTGGAGAACCTGTGAGGAAACCCCCACCCGCAGCCGTCCGGTCAGCGCTCCCTCCCCACCCCGCGCGGTAAACCCTCCCTCCGCGCGCAACAATCCTTTGGACTCGAAAACAAAGTCGGAAACCGTCAAATCCCCCGCTGTCTGGCTGAAGTTTCCGGAAGCCTCCTGGACGGGCATCCTTACAAATTGAGGAGAGGCCGTGAATCGTCCGATGTCGGAAAGCAACGGAATGTTTTCGGCCCGACCCTCGCGGAGCGCAAAATGGCCGGTGGCGGAAAGCCCGCCCGTTGACGGCTTCAACAAGATCTCGCCATACAAATGACCCACCAGCCGGTTCCTCCAAGAGTCAGGGATGAACGGCGCAAGTTCGACGTTTTCAAAAGAAACCCTCAGCCCGGAATCCTCCGCAAATCCGCCCGAGGCACGCACCTTGCCCGCCTTGCCGAAACGGGCCGCCGCGTCCGTGAGGAAAAACCCGCCACCCGACAAGCGCCCGTGAGCCTCCTCCAATTCCAACGCGGACAGCCCCGGCACCTCGATCTGACCGCGAATGGCCGAAAATTCCACCATCGAGTCCTTGGGTGTGATCGTGACCTCGCTGTCCCTCAGGGACAGAGTGCCGCCTTCTGTCCGTTTCCACACCAGCCCGCAGCGTCGGATCACGAGCGATCCCAACTCAAAACGATGAGGGAACCATCCCGTCGTCCACTTCGCCGGAGCCACGGAAAGCGGAGGACTCGGCGCGGCGTCAGGGGCCGTCGGCTCTCGCAAAACCGCCCGGGCCTCCAGAACCTCCACCGAGGACAAACGCCACGCACCACCCCACGCCGCCCGCCAATCCATCCGACCCCGAATTTGCGACGCCTCCATCTCGGCCAGCCAGCCCGCGCCGCGCCCCGCCGTCATTCCCGAACTAAACACACTCGATCCACTCCAATCCAGCGGCTGAAAGACAGCCTCCGCCTCCAGAGCCGCACCCACCCGCTCCTCCACAAGCCTGCGGAATTCCTCACCATGCAAAAACCGTATTGCCACCCATCGCAACCCCACCGCTCCGGACACAAGCACGACCGCCACGACCACCAACACCCCCAAAACCCTGGGTAACGAACACCAACCCACCCGCTTTTGCATCCCGACAAACTACCCACCACCCGTACTTTTCGCAATCGCATTCCCCCTCCCTCACCCCCCTCGCAACTCGCGACAATTTTTTGGGTGGCGTAATGAGGAAGCACGGGTTAGTCTTCGGGGCACATCCGATGACATCCGTGACCAGACCCCTCTGTTGTTTCCTTGTTGCAGCTCTCACCCTGGCAGCATCCCTGCCCGCCCGCGCACAGTCCGAGGGTGCCGCCAAAGCCAACCAATCCGCCTACGCGCTTTTCTCGGAGGGCAAGTATCAGGAGGCGGCCACCGCCTATGAAAAGCTGCTGAAGGACTACCCGACCGACGCCGTCGCCTCGCTCGGCCAAATCCAGCTTGCACTCACCTATTATTTCCTCGGGCGTTTCGATGATGCCCTCACCCTGCTGGGCAAGGCGACCTCGGGGCCCCAGCTCGCGCCGGAACTCAAGCAGATGGCCGACGGTCTGCTGCCGCAGATTCTTTCCGCCAAGGCGTCCGGGATGGATACGGGGAATGCCAAACGCAAGGACGTGTTCAAGGAGGCCATCGCAAAGTTTGGCGACTACATCACCAAGTATCCGAAGGCTGATGACCTCGAAACTATGATCTACAGCCGGGCCATTGCCAATTACCAGATCGAGAACTACGACGAGACGATCAGGGATGCCGAGCTGAACATTCAAAAGTTCCCGCAGAGCGCGACGCTGCCCACCTCGAAGAACCTGCTGGCCATTTCCCTGGCCACCAAGGGAAGCCTCGAACTCAGCAAGGGGGGTGACAAGGAAAAGGCCTTTGCCGACTACCGCCGCGCCGCCGACCTCCTGCGCGAAATCATCAAAAACCGGCGGGACGCAGCTCTCTTCAACGAAGCCAATTTCCAGCTCGGCGAAATCCTCTTCAACTACGCGGGCTTCAGCCCGGAGGAAGCACGCGCCCCGCTCTTTCAAGAAGCCCTCACCGCCTACCGCTCGATCGTCCCCAAGGAGGAAATCCTCAAAATGCAGCAGGCCCGCGTCGCCTCGTTCCCGGAGCTGCGCCGCCAGGCCCTCCTGTCCCGAAACCAGGCCGCCCTCAAACAACTGGACCGCGACAACCTCCGCGAGCTGACCAAACTCGAGGAGCTGAAAAACAAGCCCGATCAGGTGGCCAGCGCCATGCTCAAGATGGCGGAAATCTACTACCAACAGGGCGACCTGAATGCCGCACGAACCCTCCTCCGCCACGTCGAACCATTCCTCAAACAGGCTGACGAAAAAAAGCGCGACCTGTACTTCCGGACAATGACGTATGCGATGCAGGGCGTTTCTGACCCTGCCGTCGCCGGCTACAAAGAGTTTCAATCCGCCCACAAGGGGGACGCTCTGGCCGATAACCTCCCGGTGGCGATTGGCAACATGTTCCTGGCGCAAAACAAAGCCGCCGATGCGATTCCCTACTTCGATGAGTCCGTGGCCGTGTACCCACAGGGTCGCTTTGTCGGTCTGTCCGTCGTCAGCAAGGCCGCCGCAGAAGCCCGCCTCGGCCAATACGACAGCGCCGCCAAAACTTTCAAAGACTTCCTCGCAAAAAATCCCCCAGCAGATGTGGGCGTCGTCGCCCGCACCGGACTGGCGAATATCTACAAGGACACCGCCAAATGGGATGATGCCATTGCCGCCTACAAGGACGTCATTAAAAACCCCCCCGGAACCCCGCAGGCCGTCGAGTCCGACTACTGGATCGGCATCGCCACCCAACAAAAAGGCGACAATGCCGCCGCCATTCCGCTTCTGGACGCCTTCGCAAAAGCGCACCCCGACCACGCGCTGGCTGCGCTTGCGCTCTACGCCAAAGGTGGCTCCCAACTGGCCACCAACGATAAAGAGGGCGGCCTCGCCACCCTCGCCCAAGTCGCCGAAAAATACCCGGACAGCCAGCCTGCTCCTTTCACGTACTTCATGCGCGCCCAGCATCGCGGACAGGAAGGCAAGGCTGAGGATGTCATCGCCCTCATGAAGGAGTTCATTGCCAGGTACCCCAAGGACGACAAAATTTTCTTTGCGTATCAATCGGTGGCGCAGACCCAATTGAATCAGGGCAAGCCGGAGGAGGCGCTGGCGACCTACCGGGAGTTTGCCCAAAAATACGAGGACTCCCCGCAGGCCGCCGAGGCTCTGCAAAAAATTGCCGACCTCGACCGCAGCTTTGCGGAAAAGCTGGGCCGCTATGGGGCACTGAGCGAGGCCGAGCGGGCCCAGTGGCGCGAGCGCATGACCGCCGCCGTCTCCACATCCGAGGAACTCCTGAAAAAATACCCGGACAGTCCCAGTCTCGCGCTGGCCATGCAGGGACTCTTGCAGGCGCAGCGTCTGATGGCGACGGGCGAGCTGAAAAAGCCGGAGGAGGTCGAGGCTTATTTCAAAGATCTGGCCGGTTCCGCGCCCTCGCCCTCCGCCAAGAGCAAGGTGCTCTTCGTGCTGGCCGATTACGTTCGCGATGCCGATCCCGCCCGTGCGCTGAAAATCATGACCGAGGCCTTTGATCCGAATGTCGTGTACTCGCCCGCCGACCTCGACACCTACGGCACCGCCCTGCTCGAACAAAAAAAGGGTGCCGAAGCCATGTCCGTTTTTGAAAAACTCGAAAAGGACTATGCGGTTCCGGCAGGCACCTCTCCCACCCAGGCCTCACCCACCATCCAGTCCGCCCAGGCCATCGCCCTCTTTGGACGCGGACGCGTCGCCCAGGAGGAGGGAAAAACCGCCGAGGCCGGCAAACTCTTCGAGCAGCTCAAGAGCCTCTACCCGTGGTCACCCAAAGTCCTCGAAGCCAACTTCGGCATCGCCGAATCCTTCAAACAACAGGGAAAACTGGAGGACGCAAACGCACTCCTCGCGGCCATCATCCGCGCCCCAACCGCCACTGCGGATCTCCGCGCCAAGAGCATGCTCCTCTTTGGCGCAACCATGCTGGAAAAATCCCGCGCCGCCACCGATGCCAAACAAAAGGAGCAATTCCTCGACGCGGCCATTGATAATTTCATCAAGATCGCCCAGTTCTACGCCGGGGTTCCCAAAGCTGCCGCCGAGGGCCTCTGGCGGGGCACCCAGCTCATCGAGGAACAAGTCGCCGCATCCTCCGACAACAAATTCAAAGCACGCCAAACCGACCGCGCAAAAACCTTTTACAAACAACTCGTCACCGATTTCCCCAACAGCGAATTCGCACCCAAGGCCGCTGACCGCCTCAAGGCGCTCGGCGACAAATAATCGCGCGTTACAAGTCCTGAACAAAATCAGAGTCCCGGGGGTATAGCTCAACGGTCAGAGCAGGCGGCTCATAACTGCTTGGTTCACGGTTCGAATCCGTGTGCCCCCACTTTTTTTCCTGATCCTTTTGCGATCTCCGAGTTGGCTATTTTGGAGTCAGTCGCACCTTGCCTGAGTCCACTGCGTGGAAAGCCACTTTTCCTTCCTGCGTGGACAACACGGCAAGGTGGGCATTGGTTTCCAGCCGACCGTCCGGCGTGGAGAGGACAGTTTCGCGTGGTTCCCGGTTCAGCACCACATAGTCACGACCCACGGGAGTGTCTATTTGTAGAACCACAGATTCTCCGCTTTCAGCGGTCAGTGGGGTGATTTTTTGAATGAAAGGCTGGCCCTCCGGATGTTCTTCCATCACCGAGACAAAAGTTTTCCGGCCTTCGCCCTGGGTGCGCCGAA
>JAJTZA010000020.1 GCA_021463905.1 Terrimicrobiaceae bacterium
TCGTGGTCGGGCTGGAGTGTCGTGACAGCCTTCAACTCGACCACAATCTCTTCATACACCACCAAGTCAGGAAAATAGGTCTTTTGCGAAGACGTGACGAAGAAGATCAAAAAATTTTAACGCATTTGGATCTGCGGATTCCTTTATCGTCGGTCATTATGTTGCGCTTCAAAGTCTTGTTCCATGAGCACAGATTCCTCCGCCTTGGCGTGAAGTGTTCCACTCTGACGCAAGCGGGCCCAGGGAGCTTTTTTGGCTTCGTTCACAGGAATGACACGAAAGCGGATTTTTCCCTGCTTGGATATCTCAAGAGGTGTTTGGGAGTGCTCCATATCGCGTAAGATGCGAAGACAATGCGTTTTGAACTCTGTGATGGAAATGGTCATAATGAGGTCAGAATAGTCACTTTCGGAGCCTTGTCAACTGAGGGAGGGCTGAGGCTGGCAAATCAGGGGAGGAGCTTGAGGGGATGCGGGATTTCCAAGCTTCCACGATTTGGCGGATGGTTTCCTTGAGGGAGATGGTGATGTCCCAGGAGGGATAGTGGGACTTCATTTTGCGGAGGTCGCTGTAATAGCAAATGTGATCGCCGATGCGGTTTTCGTCGAGGTAGGTGAATTTCTGGGGCTGGCTGGAAAATTGTTCAGCGATTTGGAATGCTTCGAGGATGGAGCAGGAGTTGGCTTTGCCGCCGCCGAGGTTGTACACTTCGGCCACCCGGGGGGCCTGGGTAAACTCCCACATGAAGCGGGCAACGTCTTCGCTGTGAATATTGTCGCGGACCTGTTTGCCCTTGTAGCCGAAGACCTTGTATTCGCGGCCTTCGAGGTTGCATTTGACGAGGTAACTCAGGAAGCCGTGGAGTTCGACACCGGAATGATTGGGGCCGGTGAGGCAGCCGCCGCGCAGGCAGCAGGTGGGCATCCCGAAATAGCGTCCGTACTCCTGCACCATGACGTCGGCCGCGACCTTGGAAGCGCCAAAGAGCGAGTGCTTGCTTTGGTCAATGGAGAAATCTTCGGCGATGCCCTCCGCGTAAGCGGGATCGGCGTAATCCCAGCGGGTCTCGAGTTCCACCAGGGGCAGGGTGTTGGGGCGGTCGCCATAGACCTTGTTGGTGGACATGTGGATGAAGGGAGACTCGGGGCAGTGCTGCCGGGCGGCTTCGAGGAGATTGAGCGTGCCCACGGCGTTGGTGTCGAAGTCATCAAAGGGAATGGCGGCAGCACGGTCATGGGAGGGTTGTGCTGCCGTGTGGATGATGACCTCCGGACGAACGTCACGAATCAGGGCGGCGACACCTGCCCGATGGCGGATGTCCATTTCGTGGTGGGTGAAATTGGTCAGAGATTCGGTCAGGCGCTTTTGGTTCCAACGTGTGTCGCCTTGTGGGCCAAAGAAGACCGCGCGCTGGTTGTTGTCCACGCCATGAATGGAGAAGCCTTGTTGGGAAAAGAAGCGGCACACTTCGGAGCCAATGAGACCGGAGGAACCGGTGATGAGGAGTTTGCGCATTGGTTATTGAATGAGGAATTTAGAATATTTACGTGGAGATCAGGAGGCAGTTTCTTCCCAGTCTAGCTTTCGTGGTTGGGGAAGGTGGGGAGGGGTTGCTTGGCGGTGATGCGATTGGCGGCGGAGTGGGCAAAGTCGAGAGCTTCGCCGATGACGGTTTCCATATCCATGTAGCGGTAGGTGGCGAGGCGGCCGAGAAAAGAGATGGGGAGAGGAGCTGCTTTGGCATGGGATTCGGCCATGATGCGGTAACGCTGGAGGAGGGTTTTGTCGGAGGCCAGTCGTTTTGGGTAGTAGGGGATATCGCCGGGCTCGGTCTCCTTGCTGAATTCGCGGAAGGCGACGGTTTTCGCATGATGCTCCCATGGCGCAAAGTGCTTGTGCTCGTGGATACGCGTCCAGGGAACCGACCGGTCGGTGTAGTTGATGACGGCATTGCCCTGGTAGTCCTCCGTGGTACAGTGGATTCTTTCAAATTCCACGGTGCGGTAGCCGAGACGGCCCTCGGAGTAACCGAAAAAAGCGTCCAGCGGTCCGGTGTGGATGAGGTGATTGAAGTGTGGGGAGGGGTTGGCGGCAAAGTCGGCGGTCGAGAACTTTTTTTCCAGATGAACGGCAATGGAGGGATGATCGAGAATGCGGCGAATGACCTCTGTGTAGCCCTCGGCGGGAATGCCTTGGAAGCGGCGGTTGTAGTAGTTGTCGTCGTAGGAAAAGCGGATGGGGAGGCGCTGGAGAATGGCGGCGGGAAGCTCCCGAGGATGACATCCCCACTGCTTGATCGTGTAGTCACGGAAGAAGGCCTCGTAAAGATCGCGCCCGAGCATTTTGAGGGCCTGCTCCTCGAAATTGGCGGGTTCCCGGATGGTGGCATCGCCGAGAGAAGAGATAAATGCCCGGGCTTCCTCCGGATTAAAAGTTTTTCCGAAAAATTGATTGATGGTCAGCAGGTTGATTGGGAGCGAAAACACCCCCCGTGCGGTGAGAGCCTTAACCCGATTGGTGAACGGTCGGAAGTCCCCGAACTTTTGCACGTAAGCCCAGACCCTTTCGCTGTCCGTATTGAAAATATGCGGCCCATAATGGTGCACCATCACTCCAGTTTCCGCGTCGCGCCCGGTATGGCAATTGCCCCCCAGATGCGGACGTTCGTCCCAGACTTCGATTTTGCACGCGCAGGTTTCCGCCAATTCCCGAGCCGCCACCGCGCCGCTAAAGCCAGCTCCGATGATGAGAATATTTTTTGAGAGTTTCATGGAGGGGGCAGGGAGCTGGGGAGGGGGGGAAAGCATCCGGGCATGCTGCCGCCCGTGGTCGTTTCGCGGATTTTGCGAAGACCTGCGGGTGAAGTTTGGAGATGTCGTTGCGGTTATCCGCCGCTTAAAAGTTTTTGAATGAAGGGAAGGACGGTCTGGGCGCGCTGGTGCCAACGGGAGAGGCGCTCCATGCGTTGGCGGGCCATGGGGTGCTGATCGGCGGGCAGCGAGTCGAGAAGGTGCTCGATGCGCCCGAGTTGCTCACGGGTGGCCTCGATGCGCGGCAGGACGCGCTCGCGCAGGAAGCCGCCCACCAGAAGCCGCATCTCATAGCGCGCGGAGAAGAGCGCGGAATTGTTGCGCCCATTCCCGCGCTCGCGCGCCACCGCACCAAACTCCTCCAGGCGACGCAACCCCATGCTCGCCGAGCCTATGCTGAGATCGAGCCGCTCAGAAACCTCCTCCATCGAGAGCGGATGCGGGCTGGCAAACAGCGTGCCGTAGATCAGCCCGTAAGAGCGCGGATTCCCAAAAAGCTCCGCCAAATCCCCAAAAAGCACACTGAGCGCCTCCGAAAACTGCCCGGTACTTGCGGAAGCCACGCCAGCTTTGGACGCGGAGATTGTGGAGGTGGCACTCATCGGAATCGTTGCATTTAAAAAACCTGTGCGTGAATTTCAATTCAATTTGAAGATACGTCAATAGGAAAAATGCGCCCGCATGCGCAGGGTGTGATTAAAAGTGGGTGAGGTTGGAGCGGTTTGCAGAAAGGGCGGGGGAAGCTTCCGATCATCCCCAACGGGGATGTTTCTGATAGCCCAGGGTTGCGGAAGCTACCCTGGGTGTCCGCGCGTCCGGCCAACCCTGAAAGGGTTGTCTCTGCCTTGCAGGGCGGGGGTGTGGGGAGAGAGATTTGGAAAATAAAATTTGAACAAATGGGAGTCTGGAGCGTCTCAATATTTAATGACATTAAGAAACATGGGCACAAACGAACAATCTCGCGCAACCTGCGGGATTTTCAAGCGTTCCATCAACCAATCACGAACATGAGCAGAGATGACACAGAAACGGGGCTGCAGATTTATCTGCGCCAAATTGCGCAGTATGATTTGATCACGCCGGAGCAGGAGATCAAGTTGGCGGCGCGGATTCGGCGCGGCGATCGTCGTGCGAAAGCGGAGATGATCCGGGCGAATTTGCGTTTGGTGGTTAAAATTGCGCACGATTATGCGAACCTGGGGCTCCCGATTTTGGATTTGATTTCGGAGGGGAACATCGGGCTTGTGAAGGCGGTGGAGAGGTTTGATCCCAAGAAGGGGGGCAAGCTGAGCACCTACGCTTCGTGGTGGATCAAGCAGTCCATCAAGCGCGCGTTGGCGAACCAGAGCAAGACAATCCGCCTGCCCGTGCATTTGGTGGATAAAATCGCAAAGATTCGGAGGGCGGCGTCGCGGATGGCGGAGGAATTGGGCCGGGATCCCACCGATGAGGAGTTGGCCGAGGAGCTTGGGATATCGTCAGCGAAAATCACCCAGTTGAAAGCCGCAGCGGTTCGTCCGACATCGTTGGATCAGCCTATTGGTGAGGATGAAAGCACTGAGCTGGGCGAGTTGGTGGGCGATGAAGCTGCGGCGGATCCATTTGAGAGCCTGCGCGACAAAGATCTGCGTGAGGAAATTGGCGGATTGCTGGATATCCTGGATCATCGCGAGCGCCGCATCTTGAACCAGCGCTATGGGTTGGATGGGCGGAAGCCGAAGACCCTCGAGGAAGTGGGCGAGCGGTTTGGGGTGACGCGTGAGCGCATCCGTCAGCTCCAGAATATCGCGTTGGACAAGCTGCGCAAGGCGCTGGATCGCCGTGAGAATCCGCGCGAAAGCCGCCAGGAAAGCGTGGTGGCGTAGGCGGGCGGGTTGGATGCCCGTGTGGCGTCAGGAAAACCGGTTGGGAGAAAATGGGGTGACATCCATGCAGGGGGGCTGGTTGAGGGCGATTTCTGAGACCAGTTTTCCGGTGGCGGGGCCGAGACCCAGCCCCAACATGCTATGCCCGGTGGCCAGGATCAGATTGTCGAATTTGCGGTGGCGACCGATGTAAGGGATGCCATCTGCTGAACAGGGCCGGTAGCCGAACCATGCGTCTTCAAGAGTGGGATCGGGGAACTGAGCCTTGGGCAGGAATTTTCGTGCGGAAGCGAGGATGCCGCGCACCCTTCCCAGCCGGGGTGGGGTTCCCACGGGGACAATTTCCATGGTGCCGCCCACACGCACCTTGTCTTCCTCCATGGGCGTCAATGCCACAGAGACCTCGTTGAGGTACAGCGAGTGGCGCAGTGGCAGTTGCGTGAGGGGGTAGGTGAGAGAGTATCCCCGCCCCGCCTGCATGGGGATATCAATTCCCAGAGATTTGACCAGTGCCCGCGACCAGATGCCACCGGCCAGGACAAAACTGTCGGCGTCATAGTTGTTTGCGCCGCAGGTCGCGGAGGTGATACGCCCTCCGGATTGGTGGAACCCTGTAACGCGTTCTTCGAAGATCGGGACGCCCATGCTGGTCAGTTTTTCGAGGAGAGCAGCCATGAGGCCGGGCGGCCACGTGCGCGCGTCGCTGCGCATGTGGATCCCACCCACGGCCTGGATTTCCACATTGGGTTCGAGAGCGGCGATGTCTGCCTTGCTCAGCTCGACTGCGTCAATCCCAAGTGCACGTGCGCGTTTGGCTTCCTGAACCGCCCCGGCAAGCCCCTCTTCCGTCTGGTAGAGATCAATGAGTCCGTCTTTCTCGTAGGAAAATTTTGGGAATGTGGCCTGCCATTCCTCGAAGAGCCGCTGGCTCAGGAGTCCGATCTGGGACAGAGGCTTGGCCATGCGGTCCGCATGTGCTGAGTTGGCGTGCCGGAGAAAGAGCAATCCCCATCTGATGAGACCATCATCCAGCCTCGGCTGAATATAGAACGGACTGGTCGGGCTGAGCATCCACCGTAGCGCATTGCGCATGGACTTGGGATTGGCCAACGGAATGTAGTGGCTGGCTCCGATAAATCCCGCGTTCCCGTAAGATGCCCCCACGCGTCCCCCATCCGGATCCAGCACGATCACATCGCAGCCGCCTTGTCTCAAATAATACGCACAGCTCAGGCCAATAATCCCACCACCAACGACCACTACGGATTTCATAACGCCTCCA
>JAJTZA010000021.1 GCA_021463905.1 Terrimicrobiaceae bacterium
CGCGCCCAGAACGAAGGCATTGACCTTGAATTTGGTGGTGTTGATTCCCACGGATTCCGCCGCGATTTCATCATCCCGCACCGCCAGAAACCCGCGTCCGTAGGTTGAATTGACGAGGTTGGCGATCACGTAGATGGTCACGGCGGCGAGTCCGAACGTCCAAAAAAAGTTCGTGTAGCGCGGGATGCCGCCGAGTCCCCGCGGGCCGCCGACGGCTTCCGTATTTTGGATGACCACGCGGATGATCTCGCCAAACCCCAGCGTGACAATGGCCAGGTAATCGCCGCGCAGCCGCAGGGAGGGGATACCCACCAGCAGGCCTGTCAAAGCGGCCGCGCCCCCTCCGATGGCCAGGGCGCACGGAAAAAGCAGCCAGGCCCCCCACACTCCCCCCGCCCCTGCCGCGAGTTTTTGCAACTGCGGCGCGACCAGGAGCGTGACGCTGCTGGAGACATAGGCGCCGACCGCCATGAAGCCCGCGTGACCGAGCGAGAATTGACCGGCATACCCGGTCACCAGGTTCAGGCTCACAGCCAGGATGATATTGATGCCCATCAGCATCAGGACGCCGAGCGCGTAGTCGTCAATATTCCCGGAAAAGACATTGATGACAAAGCTCGCGGAGAGCGCAAACAGCAGGGCATAGCGGGAACCATGACGCATGGCTAGACCTTCTCCCGCTCCACTTTTCCCAGCAGCCCGGAGGGCCGAAAAATCAAAATCAGCACCAGCAGTACAAAAGCGACCGCGTCCCGGTATCCGGACGGGATGCCCACCAGCCAACTGTACCCCACCACGAGGGTCTCGATCAGTCCGAGGAGGACGCCCCCCAGCGCGGCACCCGGGATGTTCCCGATGCCACCCAGAACCGCCGCCACAAAGGCTTTGATGCCCGGCATGACCCCCATGAACGGATCAATCGCCTGGTAGAGCATGGCATAAAAAATGCCGGCTGCTCCGGCCATGGCGGAACCGACGGCAAAGGTGAAGGAAATGGTGGTGTCGGCATTCACGCCCATGAGTGCCGCCGCCGGAGGATTCAGCGACATGGCCCGCATGGCCAGGCCGATGCGCGTTTTCATCACGATAAATCGCAGCCCCGCCAGCAGAACCAGGGTCACCCCCAGAACAATCAATTGCTTCGAACTCACCGTCGGAAATCCACCGCCTCCAAACGAGTGCGAGGTCAGCAGCGAGGGAAACCCGCGTGGCGCGGCGCCAAAGACCAACTGGGCCGTGTATTCGAGAAACAAGGAAACGCCGATTGCCGTGATCAGCACAATGAGGCGCGGACGTGCTCGCAAGGGCCGGTAAGCCAGCCTCTCAATGATGACACCCAGCAGGGCGCAAACCGCCATCGCGCAAACCAAAACGACCAAGGCCCCGACAACCTCCGGGAGCGGTTCCAGGGCGGGCGTGAGCCAACGGTAGCAATACAGCCCGGTGAAGGATCCCAGCATAAAGACGTCCCCATGCGCAAAATTGATGAAGCGCAGCACCCCGTAAACCATGGTGTAGCCGAGAGCGATGAGCGCATAGATGGAACCAAGGGAAAGCCCGTTGACCATTTGCTGACCCAGATTCTCCCAATTCACGCGTTCTCAGGGCTCGATGGTTTCCACGTAGCGGAACTTGCCATTCTGGATCGTGAGGATCACCGCAGGTTTGCTCGCATTGCGGTTTTCATCCAGGGTGATGCGCCCCGTGACACCCGGGAAGTCCCTGGTGGCGGCGATCGCGTCGCGCAGTGGCCCGGCCTCGGTGGTGCCCGCCCGGCGCATCGCATCCGCAAGGATCATGGCCGAGTCGTAACCCAACGCCGACAGCGCATCCGGGTCATGCCCGTACCTTTTCCGAAACTTCTCGAGAAAATTTTGTATGACCGGTGACGTGTCCTCCGATGAATAATGGTTGGTCATGAATCCGCCCTCAATCGCGTCGCCGGCAACCTCGACCAGCGAGGGCGAATCCCATCCGTCCCCTCCCAACAGGGGCACGTTCAGCCCCAGCTCGCGGGCCTGGCTGGCAATCAATCCCACTTCATTGTAATAGCCCGAGGTGAGAACCGCCTCCGGCTTTGCCGCCAGGATCGAAGTGAGCTGCGCCCGAAAGTCCTTATCACCGGAGCTGTAGCTTTGCTCGGCAACAACCGTCCCACCATGTTCCGTGAAGAATTTCTTAAAAAACTCGGTGAGTCCGACCGCGTAGTCCTGCCTCACATCGGTCAGAATGGCGACTCGTTTCCATCCGCGACTCAACGCGAATTTGGCGAGGGCGGTTCCTTGAAACGGGTCAATGAAGCAGACCCGGAAGATGTGGTCTCCGATTTCCGTGACGCGCGGATTGGTGGAAGACGGTGAAATCATGGGGATTTTGTTCTGCTGGGCGATGGGTGCGGCTTCGAGTGAGCGCGAGGAAGCCACTTCCCCGAGGAGGGCGACGACGCGGTTGCGCGAAATCAACCGGCTGACCACCGTGGCAGCCTCTCCGGCTTTGGACTGGTCATCCTCAATGATCAGCTTGATCTTTTTCCCCAGAACCCCGCCCGCTTCATTGATCTCATCCACCGCCATGCGGACACCCTCGTCCGAGGATTGCCCAAAACTCGCCGTCGCACCCGTCAGCGACACAAACTCTCCCACGACGATCTCGTCCGTGCCTGCTCCGGTATCCGCCTTCTTGCATCCGCCAAGAGTCAGACCCGCCGCCACGAGGACGACTCCTATCGCTGTGTTCCTCATGCCAGGTATGATAGGGAATTCACAAAAATTTTTGCAACGCCAATTCGCTTTGGGTGAACGAAGCCATTAAAAGGCAGGGTGCGGTTGACGGTATTTGCCGTCGCAGTGGTTCGCAAATTTTTTCCAAGTGTAAGGTCATTGCCGATCGTCAGGTTTTCGACACCCCCCCATAAGCAGTTGTCCTTGTTTGTGGCTATCAGTAGTTCCCAACTGCACGGTCCTGTTGGTGATCAACCCCGAAAAAATCCCACCTCCGGCAAACAGGTGAATTATTGATTGTGAGCATAGCGAAGGCTATACAGCCCCGGTGAGAATTGTTCTCGATACTTCAGTTCTTGTTGCGGCGGCTCGCTCCCGGCTCGGCACCAGTTTTGCCCTTGTGCAGTCCATTCCAAATCCGGCTTTCGAGATCAGTTTGTCCGTATCCTTGTATTCGGAATGGCGCGATGCACTGACACGCCCAGGGAATTTGCCTCCCGGCCAATCAGCGGAGGATGCCTTGAAATTTCTCCGCTACCTCGCTAGTCAGGCGCATTTGCAGCAGATTCATTTTCTCTGGAGGCCGTTCCTTTCCGACCCGGACGACGATATGGTTCTGGAGCTTGCGTTTGCCTCGCGCAGCCGCTACATTGTCACGCATAACCAGAGCGACTTTCGCGGCTGTGAAACCCTTGGCATCAAGGCTGTCACTCCCGGAACGTTTCTCAAACTACTTCAATCCAGTCCATGAACGCCGTCACTGTTCAATTACCCGAATCGCTGCACAAGGACATTGAAGCCCTCGCCCAAAAGGAAGGGTATTCGATGAAGCAGTTTCTTGCCGCAGCCGCATCGGAGAAGATGGCGGTGATTACGACGATTGATTATCTGAAGCAGGAAGCCGCCGCAGGGCGCAGGGAGGATTTTGAACATTTTTTATCCGCCGTGCCTGCTGCGCCGCCTGTTCCTTCCGATTTACGCTCTTGATTGACAACCACTCCGCAGGCTCTGCGGACGATGAGCAGGCAGGGGTGCTGTTCCATCAAATCCACATCGACTTCGAGGGAGAGCAGTAATTTGATCAAGCGTCGCGCCGATTCCGTCGAACGATTCCGCAGGGTGTCCGGCAAACCATCCCTCACCCAAGCCGAGGTCAGCCGCACCACTCCATCGGCGAACGCCGTGTGATTCCCATGGATCCCGGCCATTGGTTCCGTGGCGCCGGTCACGGGAACCTGGAGGCGGAACCTTCTCTGGCCTGCGGGCGGGCGGCGAGCCTCATGCGCCCAGGTAGGCGCGTTGGACGTCGGGGCTGGCGAGGAGGGTGGCACTCTCACCGCACAGGGTGATCTCGCCGGTTTCCAGGACGGCGGCCCGGTGAGCCAGCCGGAGGGCAAGGTTGGCATTTTGCTCGACGAGGAGAAGGGTGGTTCCCGTTGCGTGGATTTCCCGCAGGACACGGTAGATGTCGGCGATGAGCTTTGGAGCCAGCCCCATGGAGGGCTCGTCAAGAAGGAGCATCCTGGCCCGGCTCATCAGGGCGCGACCAATGGCCAGCATCTGCTGCTCGCCTCCGGAAAGCGTTCCCGAGAGCTGGTGGAGGCGCTCTTTGAGCCGGGGCAGTGCCTCAAGGATCCGCTCGATGTCCTCACGGATACCCCGACGGTCCCGGCGCAGCCACGCTCCCAGACGCAGGTTCTCCATGACGGTCAAATTTCCAAAAATCCCGCGACCTTCGGGCACTTGAGCCAGCCCTCGGGCCACGATGCGGTCTGCCGAAACTCCGTACAGATTTTCTCCCTGGAAGGACAGGGTTCCGCTGTAGCGGATCAGCCCGGAGATCGCGCGCAGAGTGGAAGATTTGCCTGCGCCATTGGCGCCGATGAGCGTGAAGATTTCCCCGCGTCGCACCTGGAATGAGATGTTCTTGACGGCCCGGATGTCTCCGTAAGAAACCGTCAGCCCCTTCACCTCCAGGAGGATGTCTTCCGTGACAGCAGGAGAACTCATTCCGCGCTTTCCCCCAGGTAGGCCTCGATGACGCGCGGGTTGGCGCGGATTTCGGCGGGCGAACCTTCGGCAATCACGCGGCCAAAATCCAAAACAGTGATTTGGTCGCACAGATTCATGACGAGGTGCATGTGGTGCTCGATGAGGATCATCGTAACCTGAAAATGACTGCGGATGTCGCGCAAAAACTCCGTGAGAATGGCGGTCTCGGCGGTGTTCATGCCGGCGGCAGGCTCGTCCAGCAGCAGGAGCGAGGGCTTGAGAGCCAGCGCCCGGGCGATTTCCAGGCGTCTCTGGGCACCATAGGAAAGCTCGCTCGCGTGGAGCGAGGCCAGCCCGGCCAGCCCGAAATGCTCGAGGAGGGCCATGCTGCGGGCGATGGATTCGTCCTCGGAGCGGCGGTGACGCCCGATGCGCAGGAGCGATTCCATCGGGCCATAGTGGAGCTGCGTGTCGTAGGCAATGCGGACATTCTCCAGCGCAGTCAGGTTTTTGAAGAGACGGATGTTTTGGAAGGTTCTTCCGATGCCTCCCAGGGCAATGCGCGAGGGACGCTGACCCGAGATGTCCCGCCCCTGAAATCGGATGCGTCCTTCCGTGGGACGGTAGATGCCGGTGATCAGATTAAACAGCGTTGTCTTGCCCGCCCCATTGGGGCCGATGATCCCGTGCGTGATCCCGGCTGGAATCGTCATCCGACAATGCGAAATCGCACACAAACCGCCAAAACGCATCGTCACGTCCTCAACCTCCAGCAGCGCACTCATGATTTTTTGCGCCGAGTGGCGAGCTCGCGGCGCGGAAGAAACCAGGGCAGCTCTTTCAGACCCATGATCCCGCGCGGACGAAAGAGCATGAGCAATACAAGAATGAGAGGCAAAATAACCATCCGCCATGTGCCAAACTCGCGCAACGCCTCGGAGAGCAGCGTGAAAATCACCGCGCCCAAAACCGAGCCGGCCAGCGAGCCAATCCCGCCCAGATAAACCATGACCAGAATCTCGGTGGATTTGATAATATCGAACGAGCCGGGATTGATGAAAGTGATCTGGTGAGCGAGCAGCGCACCGGCCACTCCGCCAAAAAACGAAGAGACGGAAAACGCGAGGATTTTCGCTTCGCGCGTGCGCACTCCCATCGCATTCGCGGCAATCTCATCCTCGCGGATGGCCACCACCGCCCGTCCAAACTTCGAGAAAATCAGGTTGCGGATGGTCCACAGAGTGGCGGCGGCGGCAACAAAGGCGACGGGCAGGGTGGTGAGGGTCGGGATGCCGGCGATCCCTCTCGGCCCGCCCACCCAGGGGATGTTTTCCAGTGCCGATTTCACAATCATCAGGAAGGCCAGCGTAATGATGGCCAGATAGTCGCCCCGGGTTTTGAAGGAGAGCAGGGCGAGCAGGAAGCCGATACCCGCCGCGACGAGGCCGCCCGCAAGCAGGGCCGGAATGAAGAGCGCGGGCATCTGGGGAAACAGGCGCGTCGTCAGCATCGCCGAAGCGTAGGCTCCCAGCGCCATGAACCCCGCATGACCCACCGAAAACTCCCCCAGGTAGCCATTCACCAGATTGAGGCTGGCACAGAGAATGACGTTCACCGCCATCGTCGTCAGCGCAAAACGCGTGTAGCTGTTGAGCAGACCGCCGGATTCCGCAATGACGCAGAAGGCCAGCCCCGCAGCAAAGAGCAGCGGCAAAATCCACCGGCACTCGGCAACGCGGACACAAAACCGGCGGGTGTTTTCCATGGGTCAGACCTTGATATTGGGAGCGCGTCCCAGAATCCCGTAGGGTTTGAAAATCAGGATCACCAGCAGCAGGGAATAGGAAATCAAATCCCGGTAGGTCGAGGGCAGGGTGGCCACGGAAAATATCTCGACGGTTCCGAGGATGAACCCGCCCAGAACCGCGCCACGGATGTTGCCGATCCCGCCGATAACGGCCGCGATGAAGGCCTTCCATCCGACCAGGATGCCCATGGACGCGGAAATCACCGGGAAGGACATGCCGTAGAGCATGCCCGCCGCTCCACCCAACCCGGTGCCAATCAGGAACGTCAGCGAGATGATCCGGTTCACGGAAATCCCCATCAGCGGAACCGTGCCCGCATCGTAAGCCACAGCCCGCAGCGCCATCCCAAACCGGGATTTGTGAATGAGAGCATCCAGGCCAATCATCAAGGCCAGCGAAACCCCGATAATCAGAACCTGCAACGTCGAAACGCCCACGCCCAGCACGTTGAAATAGCGGTCATCAAAAACCTCCGGCATGGCTCTCGAATACGGGCTGATGCTCAGGGTGGTGTTCGAGATCACCAGCCCGCAGCCCAGCGCGGTGATAACGGCGGAAACGCGCGGGGCCTGCCTCAGCGGACGGTACGCCAGCCGCTCGATGAGAACCCCCAGCCCGCCGATGATGACCATGACCAGGATCAGCAACACGGGAAAGGGCAACGCCACCGGAGAAAAAGTCACCAGCAGCAGGCAGACAAACGCTCCCAGCATGAAGAGGTCGCCGTGCGCGAAGTTGATCATGGTCAGGACGCCATAGACCATGGTGTACCCCAGTCCGATGAGCGCGTACAGGAACCCAAGGCTGATCGCGTTGACTGCCTGCTGGGCAAAGTAGGCCATGATCTTTTAATGGAATCTCCCGGTCACGCAAGCCGTCCGGTTCGACTCACGGCGTCGCATTGGCCACCCACTGGAATTTTCCATCCTTGATTTGCAGAATAACCGCGCTCTTGATCGGATCGCCACTCCCGGGCTGGAACCGCATCTTCCCGGTGACCCCGTCGTATTGCGGAATGCGGGCCAGCGCGTCCCGAACAGCCTCGCGATCCACCCGGCCCGCCGACTGGATGGCCTCGACCAGGAGGCCGACCGCGTCGTAAGTCAGCGCCGCCACATCGTCCGGATCCTGGCCGTATTTTGCGCGGTAATCCTCCATGAATTTTTTCGCTTCCGGAGTGGCAATTTGCGTCGAGTAATGGTTGCAAAAATACGAGCCCTCCAGCTCCTGACCGCCGAGTTTGATGATTTCCGGCGAACTCCATGCGTCGCTGCCAATGAAGGGCGCGGTGATGCCCAGGCGCCGGGCCTGCTGGGCCACCAACGGCACGTCGGAATAATAGGTGGGCAGGAAAATGACATCCGGGTTGGCCGCCTTGATCTTGGTGAGCTGCGCCGAGAATCCGCGATCCCCGGTGGTGAAGGTCTCGAAAGCGACGATCTTTCCGCCCGCCGCTTCAAAGGTCTCACGGAAGAGCATGGCCTGGCCATTGGGCGCCTCCGAGGCCACGTCGTACAGAACCGCCGCTGTCTGGGCATTCAGATGGTTGCGTGCGAATTTGGCCAGCACGCCCGCCTGGAAGGTATCCGTAAAGCAGGCTCGGAAGACATAATCCTTGGGCGAGCCGTCGGTCGCGCTCACGGTGGTTTTTGGGTTGGTGGACCACGGCGAGATCATCAGACACTTCAGGGATTCGGCAATTTCCGAGGCCGGGATCGCGCATGCGCTCGCGTCCGGCCCGATCATGGCCACCACATTATCCTGACCAATCAGCCGCTGGGAGACAGCCGCCGCCTGCTCGGCCTTGGCCGCATTGTCACCGACAATCAGGCGCAGCGGCAGCTTCTCTCCTCCGCCACCGACAGCCACCCCGCCGCCCGCGTTCACCTGGGCGACATGCAGCTCCGCCGCATTCCGCGCTGATGCGCCCACCGCCGGAATGTCTCCGGTCAACTCGACATTGAGGCCGACCTTCACCGAAGGCGCCTCCTTTTTGCCGCACCCGGTCAGCAGCAGCACGCCACAACCCAGCACCCCAACCACCAAAGTTTTCATAGGCATAAAGGCGGCAATCTTGCACGTTCTCCGCCAGGACGCCAATTTTTTTCGTGACCAAAAAACGCTTCCTTGACAGCCCGACTCTTGTCGTTCATATTTTTTAGCCTTTTATTTTATAATCAAGTTTCTTTGAAAGCCGCATCCAAAACCACCGCTCGCTCCGCCTCCGCGCGCTCTCGCAAGCCGCAAGCCACCAAGCCCGCCACCAAGCCGAAAAAAGCTGCCTCCGCGCCAAAGAAACCTGCCAAAAAACCTGCGGCGGCCAAGCGGCCTCCTGCTCCATCGAAATCGAAACCCGCAGCAAAATCCGGTGGAGCCTCCTCCAAACCCTCATCCAAGGCCGCCCCCAAATCCAAATCCAAGCCCAAG
>JAJTZA010000022.1 GCA_021463905.1 Terrimicrobiaceae bacterium
CGGGGCGCAACCGCTCTCGTGCGGGGCAGGGTTCGCGGAGAGGGCCCCATCACGGCGACATTGACCCATCGGGGACGCACCATCAAGGGTTGGGAGTGCCGCAGGGCCTGATCTGCACTGCTCACGGGGGAACCTCGATGCAGCAGTGGGGTCCCGCGCTCAAAAAAAACGGCCCCGCCTCGCTCTATGCTTCGATGCTCGAGTCGGTGGCCGTCACGGGTCAGCCGGTGGCGGGGGTTCTGTGGTATCAGGGTGAAAGCGATGCCAACGAAGAGTCTGCCGGAAAGTACACGGAGCGAATGATCGAGCTGGTGCGCGCGACTCGGCGCGACCTGCGCCTTCCGAAACTGCCCTGGGTGGTCGTACAAATTGCCCGTCATTTTGTCAGCTCCCAGGGGTGCTCCTGGTGGAACTCGATTCAAGAGCAGCAACGCCTGCTGCCCAAACATATCCGGTGCCTCGAAACCGTGGCCGCCATTGATCTGCCGATGGATGACTGCATCCACGTTGGAGCGGAAGGTCTGGCGCGCCTGGGAGTCCGCCTGGCTCAGGCGGCCCGCTTCCTGGTGGACAGCATGGGGGATCGTCCACCACAGCTCGATAAAATCCGTCAAATCCCAAGCAATGTCTTGGGCGAGTTCCGGACAGAAATCCGGTTTCGCCACGTTCAAGGCTCACTGAAGGCGACCGGAGAGGCTTCGGGATTCTCGGTGGTGGAGACTGCCGGGGAAGCCCCTCCTCCCGTTTTTCATATCAGCCTTCATGGCCAGGCCGCGCATTTGCATCACGTCACTCCTCTCGGCTCCGCCAAAATTGGCTATGGGCTCGGCCTGTCTCCCGTCTGCAACATCACGGATGCCCGCGGCTACTCACTGCCGGTTTTCGGCCCCGCGTCTGTCTCCAACAGCCAGGCGTTTCTTCCGTTTGTGACCCGGTGGAGCATGACTGACATCCTGCCCATCCGGCATCCGCTTCGCTCGCTGACCGCCGCAGATTTGGTTCGCGAAACACATGTGCCCCGCGCGGACAGCTCCGCGTTGCCATGGATATTGCGAATGGCCTGGCCTGGGGATTTTACCTGCGCTTTGAGCGGCGTGATCTGACCAAACGGCAGCGCGACTCAGGTGACTTTCTGCGCCCGGATTATCTGAGCCTCTGAAACCAAAAACGTGACATCAAAGCGCGAGACCAGAGCAGGCAAGCCCCTTCGTTCACCGAGAGTGTTTTTGTTTCCATGCACAGATCAAGACAGTTCCGTTTTTACCCGGCTTTTGGAGAGCTGTTTGCGGCGAATGCGGCCTGGATTTCAGCGGCTGTGAAAGGTTCCTTGCGGGGTTGGGCGAAGAGGTAGCCTTGTGCGTGGCGCACTCCGATTTCCTTGAGGAGGTCGAGTTCCTCGCGCCGCTCGACCTGTTCGGCGATGGTGTCCACCTGGAGCGCATCGGCAATGCCCTGAATGGCCCGCACCAGAGCCTGTTGGAATGGCTCGGTCGTCAGGTTGCTCACGAAGCTCCCGTCAATTTTAATGAAATCAATGGGGAGCATCTTGAGGTAGCTCAGCGAGGAGAATCCCGATCCGAAGTCATCCAGTCCGAACCGGAATCCGAGGTCGCGAAGCCGGGTGATGGAACCGGACGCACTTTGCAAATTGGAGATCAGATTGTGTTCTGTGATCTCGAAGAGAACTCTTTTGGGATCAATCGCCGAGCTCTCAAGGAGGCTCTCGACAAACGCGCCATAATCGGGATCGCTGAAGAGCAGGCCTGAGATGTTGATGGAGACGGTCAAGTCCGCGTGGAGGGCCAGCATCTCGAATGCGCGCATCATGACGAAACGATCCAGGCGGGGCATCTGACCGGAGCGGTGCAAGGCGGTGAGGAAGACGTCCGGGCTGACGGTGTTCCCGTGTTCCTCGTAGCGCACCAGAAGCTCCTGCGCAAAATGTTGGCCGGAGTCCAGGTGGACAATCGGCTGGTACCAGAGCTGCAGGCTGCCATCGTTCATGGCCTCCCGGATGCGAAGGGTCCAATCGGTATCTGCCACGAGGCCCGCGATCGTCGCCGTCTCGGGGGTGTGGATTTCCACGCAGTTGCGTCCCCGCGCCTTGGCGGCGTAGCAGGCTTCATCGGCGCGCGACATGATCGTGGCCGCGCTGGTGCCGGGACTCAGGGCGGCCACTCCAATCGAGACGCCCACCCGGAGCGGTTTTTCCTGGGTCACATACGCCAGCTCGTGGAGGCCATCCCGCAGGTCTTCCGCGCGACGGCGCGCGTCCTCGAGCGCACATTCCGGCAGAACGATGACAAACTCATCTCCGCCAAACCGCACCAGGGTGTCCTTGCGACGGCTCCCCCGCCGCAAGATATCCGCCACCCTGATCAGAAGGCTGTCGCCGACATCGTGGCCGAGGGTGTCGTTGATGATTTTGAAATTGTCGAGGTCGAGGTAGAGCAGTGCACCGGGCGCATCGGGATCCCACCGGGCGGAGGCGTCCTCGATGGCTTCGGTGAGGATGCTCCGGTTGTGGAGTTCTGTGAGTGGGTCGTGGGATGCGAGGAAGCGCAGGCGGCCCTCGAGAGCCTTTCGCTTGGCGATTTCCTGGATGGCGGACTCCGCGACGGCGAGGCGCACGTTCATGAGCGCGGGCTGGTACGGCTTGGCAATGTAGTCGTCCGCGCCCGCTTCGAGGATCGAGCGCAGGTCTTCCGGTCGGCTGTTGCCGGTGCCGACCAGAATGTAGTGAGCATCTCCCTCCGGGCGGGACCGCAGAACCCGGGCAAAATCCAGGCCGCTCATTCCCGGCAATTGGATGTCCAGGAATATCAGCGGAAAAAACTCTTCCTTCAGAGCCTCCAGCGCCTGCTCGGCCGCCTCACAACTCGTCACCGAGTGACCGCGAGAGCGCAACAGCCTCTCCAGGATCATCCGGGTGGGACGGTCGTCCTCGATCAGGAGCGCCCGGCCCCGCTTCTGGGTGTCGGCAGTGCTCAGCGGCTGTGCTTTTTAATCCACGCTTCCATCGCCTCCGGCCCACCGGGCAGATAGCCGGTATTTCTGTCCAATTCCTTTCCGGAACCGTCCAACAACACCAGCGTGGGAAATGCCTCAACCCCGAAGCGGGTTGCCAGATCGCGATTTTCTGCGGCCTCCTGAGCGGGCAATTGCGTCTTTCGCGGAAAGTCCACCTTCAACAACACCGCATTTTTTTTGGCAAAATTCAGAAAAGCCGGCTGCGAGAACGTTTCTTTATCCAGCCGAATGCACCACCCGCACCAGTCCGAGCCGGTAAAATTGACCAGAATCGGCAGCTTCTCCGCCGAAGCTGTCTTGAGTGCCTGCTCGTAATTCGTGAGCCATGGGCCGTTGCCCTCTTTTGCAACCGCTGGCACTTGAAAGGCCGCAAAGGACAGAAGGGAAACACACACCGCCGACAGGATGGAAGTTTTCATTACACAGCAATCATGGCACATCTCCCACGCGGTTTCCATAGAAATTTTTTTCGAGCGCACATGATTTCCGGGATGATCAAAAGGCGAAAAAACATGGGCAAGATCGGTTGGCGCACTTAAGGTGCCGGTGTGAGAGTTCTTTTCCTGACCAACGAATATCCTCCGCATATTTATGGAGGAGCGGGCGTACATGTGGAATATTTGAGCCGGGAGCTGGCCCGGCTTCTGGAGGTGGAAGTTCGGTGTTTTGGTGATCAGAAGATGAGCCATCCGGGGCTGACTGTTCGGGGTTTTTCTTCGCGGGCGGTGGATTCTGCCTGTCCGGAAGTGTGCCGTCCCGTCTTTGGCGCGCTGGATCGTTGTCTGCAATTCAACGCAGCCGGGATGAATGCCGACCTTGTACATTGTCATACCTGGTACAGTTATTGGGGTGGGATACTGGCGAAGCAGAATTTCGGCATTCCCCTGGTGGCGACCGTTCATTCGCTCGAGCCGTTGCGTCCGTGGAAAGAGGAGCAGATCGGGCGTTCCTACCAATTCACGTGCTGGTTGGAGAAGACCGCTCTGGAGATGGCGGATGCGGTCATTGCGGTCTCTGAGGACACCCGGCATGATGTTGAGCGGCTCTATTCGGTGGACGCCTCCCGCCTCCATGTCATCCATAATGGCATAGATTTGGACGAATACCGGCGCGTGGAGGGTCACGGTGCTCTCAAACGCCACGGCGTCAATCCGCACGAGCCTTACGTCCTCTTTGTGGGCCGCATCACTCGGCAGAAGGGGATCATTCACCTGGTGAACGCGATCCGCCACATGAACCCGGGATTTCAGGTGGTTTTGTGCGCGGGTGCTCCGGACACACAGGGGATCGCGGCAGAAATGAAAGCCGCTGTCGCGTCGGCACGTCAGGGGCGGGAGGGGGGTTTTTGGATCGAGGAAATGCTCGATGCCAAGTCGAAGGTTGAGTTTTACAGTCATGCGTCTGTTTTTGTGTGTCCTTCGATTTATGAGTCGTTTGGGATCATCAATCTGGAGGCGATGGCCTGTGAGGTTCCCGTGGTGGCCACCAATGCCGGGGGGATTCGGGAGGTCGTCGTTCACGACGAGACGGGTTTTCTCATTCCCATCGAGCCGGTGGGCGGTGGCTCATTCGAGCCGTCAAACCCTGCCCGGTTTGCCCATGCGATTGCGGAGCGGGTCAATGAGCTGATGGCCGACCCTGCAAGGCGTCTGACCATGGGCCAGGCCGGACGGCGGCGGGCTGAGGAGCGTTTTGGCTGGCCGGCCATCGCCAGGCAGACCGCCGACCTCTATCGTCAACTGCTGACTCAAAACACATGAAATTCGTTGATCAGGTCCGGATTCATGCGAGGGCGGGGGAGGGCGGTAATGGCTGCTGCAGTTTTCGCCGCGAAAAGTTTGTTCCCAAGGGCGGGCCGGATGGTGGGGATGGAGGCAAGGGTGGCGACATCATCCTGGTGGCGGATCCCAACACCGACAATCTTGCCGCGCTCTACTACGACCCTAACCTGCGGGCCAAACGCGGCGCCCACGGCCAGGGCAAAAAAAAACACGGACGAAACGGGGAGTCGCGGATCGTTCGCGTTCCGGTGGGCACCCTGATCCATCCATTGCCGGATACGGCAGGGCTGCGCGTGGCGGCTCGGGATCCCGAAGCGGATGGGGAAGAGGCACGTCCCGCCGCAAAACTCGATCTTCGGGCGATGACCCCGCTGGCAGACCTCGCGGCACCGGAACAGACATTCACGTTGTGTGCCGGCGGGCGGGGTGGGAAGGGAAACGTGCATTTCAAAAGCTCGACCAACCGCGTGCCGCGACAAACAACGGATGGCGAGCCTGGAGAAGAGGGTTGGTTCGCGTTGGAATTGCGCACGATTGCCGATGTGGGGCTGGTGGGTTTTCCCAACGCGGGAAAAAGCACTCTGCTGGGGGCGGTTTCCGCTGCGCACCCCAAAGTGGCGGCTTATCCATTCACCACGCTTAACCCGATTGTAGGCGTGATGGACCTCGACGGTTATCGTCGCCTGACCATCGCCGACATTCCGGGACTCATCGAAGGCGCTCATGAAAACCGCGGACTCGGCCACGAATTTCTGCGTCACATCCTGCGCTGCCGCCTTCTCCTTCATGTGGTGGACCTTGCCGCCACGGACGGGCGTGACCCGGTTTCCGACTTCCGCACGCTGCGCCGCGAAATCAAGCTCTACGACCCACAGCTCGCTCAAAAGCCCTCAGCCATTGTCGCCAATAAAATGGATGTTCCTGGTGCAGAAGAGACTCTCAAAATTTTCCGGAGGAGCATCCGGGGATTTCGTATCGTTCCAGTGAGTGCCCGCGACGGGTTGGGCCTTGACGCCCTCCGCCAGCTTTTGGACGGAATTTTTTCCATGGCCTGAGTCCGCCATTTCCGGGTCAGCGCGGGGGCGGGTATTTGGCGAGTTTGCGTTGGAGGGAGCGGCGATCAATGCCGAGGAGCCGGGCGGTGCGGCTGATATTGTTTCCGCAGTCAGCGAGTGTTCTTTGCAGGTGTTCCCATTCGACCCGGTCGAGGGAGGGGACGGCGATCCCCGCGTTCCGGGCTCGTCCAGAGAGGGCGGCTTCGATCTGATCAGCATCGGCAGGCTTGGTGAGATAATCATGGGCACCGGTTCGGACGGCCTCCAGTGCCGTGGCAATGCTCCCGTAGCCAGTCAGCATGACGATCCGCGCACCCGGCACAATCTCTGCCAGTTGTGGCAGTAAAGCCAGGCCGCTTTCGCCCGGCATCTTGAGATCCAGGAGAATGGACTCGGGCTGAAAGTGTCGGCAGCACGCGACCGCTTCCTGGCTCTCCGCGCCGGCCACCTCATGACCACGCTTTCGCAGAGAGCGCCCCAGGGTTTCTCGAAACACCGAATCGTCATCAATCAGAAGAATTTTCATGGTGGGTTTATGGCGATTCGCAGTGTGCCGGGAATGTCAGAGCGAGGATCGTTCCCACACCCGGACGAGACTGGATGTCCACGCGACCCCCCATCCGCTCGGCAAACATGCGTACCAGAAACAGCCCCAGCCCCATTCCCTGACCAGGCTCCTTGGTCGTAAAAAAAGGTTCGCCGACCCGCTCGACGACCTCCGGTGCCATTCCCGCGCCGTGATCCTGGACGGTGACGGTGACCCCTTCTTTCGAGACGGCGATTTTGAGCAACACCGGCTGGGAGGAGGGATCGGCTTCGCAGGCGTTTTTGACGAGGACGGCGAGGGATTGCAGCAGGGCGGTAGGTGGCACCCATACGGTGAGCGGAGGATCGGGCAGATCGAAGACGAGGCGGCGGAAGAATCCGGGGCGTAAAAATTCGCGCAGCCGTTCCGGGAGGCCGGTCAGGGGGATTGGCTGGTGGGATTCTCCGATGCGCTGGGTGGCTTCCTCGCCGAGTGCCTCGAGGATGCTTCGGCAGCGTTCGACTTCCGAGCGGATGAGGCGGGCGTCTTCGGCGGGGGCGGCTGCGCCGCATTGTGGGCAGGCGTGCCGCGCAAGGTCGGTGCTGAGGATCGCGATGGTTCCGAGTGGTGTGGCCAGCTCATGGGCCACGCCGGCCGCCAGGGTGGCCATGCTTGCAAATTTCTCATTGCGTGCGGCCATCTGGCGCATCCGTGTGAGTTCGGATTCGCGCCTGGAGAGAAGTGATTTGAGTTGCCCGATAAAAAAGGCGATGCAGACGCCCACCAGAATCATGGCCACCAACATGCCCTGCAAGTGGTGGCCGGCATCGTCGCAACAACTGAGGCCGACGGTGCTGACGAGTTTGTGCGGCGAATAAAACAACAGGCCGTAGGCAATGCCGCAGAGAGCCACGCCGATCCATGCCCAGAGAGCGGGCAGCAAAACCGATGCCATGGCGATATGAAGCAGGTAAAATGCGGTAAAGGGATTGTAAGCACCTCCAAGCCAGTAGAGCAGGATGGTGAGAGTGAGCGTGTCGAGTGCCAGCAGCACCGCGCAGGCCGCCCGCTCGGGCAGTGATTCGCGTTTCCAGGCAACCAGCGCGTTGCTGGCCGCAGTGATCGCCAGGCAGGGGACGAGAACTCCCAGCGGGAGCCGGAGGCCAAGCAGCCATGCGCCCGCAGAAAAAAGCAGCAGCTGCCCGGCGAGCGCCAGCCAGCGCAGATGGATCAGCCAACGCAGACCGGGATCAAAAACCGTGGGAAGCGGAGTCATGGCCGACATACTCGCATTTTTTCATGGCTTCTGGCCAAGGCAACTCTGGGGTGCGACAATTTGCCACATGTTCAAGTTGGCACCCCTGCGTTCCAATGGCCCGTATGACAAAAAAGATTCTGATGGGGCTGGTTTGGGGTGTGTGGGTGCAGGCGGCGGCTGTGCAGGCGGACGTCCTCACCTCTGTGCCCGGGCCGGACGATCAGGGAGGGATGATCATGCCCATGGTGAGGCTGGAAGCCACGGCAGGAGGCGGGTCGAATCCGACGGCAGGCGTCCTTCATATTACGTTCAGCCCCGCCATCACACCGGTGCTCAAGCCGCTCACCGAGTGGATGCCCGGTGGCTGGTTTGCCGAGGCCGCGTCCTGGCGGCCTGATTTGAGTCCTGTCTCCGGTTCCGTTTTAGGGATGCCCGATGCCAATGCCGGAAACGGGAGCCTCTTCAACAACCAATACGGGTTCACGTTTATGGCTAACGGGATGGCAGGAATGGCCTACGTTCCGACAGGGTGTTCGTTGGCCATCCGCCTCGACTCCATCAGCTCATCAGATATGAAGTCATTCAATTACGGGCAGTCAGCCAATCGCTGGGATCAGGTGTTCGATGGCGTGAATTCGCAGGTCTTGTGGAATGGGAGCATGTGGCACAACTACTTCACCCTTCCGAATTTGGCTTCGGGAAACTATTCCGCGACATTCGAGATTTTCATCGCGGACACGCCCTTCACCGGCACGACGGGGTTCGCGCAATACGACGCGACGGCACTCGGCGCAGGACGCAATGGCAACTTCACGTCGGCCTTTGTCACCTACCAGTTTAGCGCCGTGCCGGAACCGTCGGTCTTCGCCATGTTGGCTTTTGTGTGTGCCGGCTGGGTTGTTTTTGCAGCGCGTCGGCGGCGGCCAGGTGGGTCGGACAGATCGTTCGGATCGGGTGGGTTTACCCTTCCTGAGTTGCTGGTTGGGATGGCGGTGCTGGGAACGCTTTCGGCTCTGGTGGCTCCGGGGGTTCAGCGTGCGATTTCACAGAGCCGTGGGGTTGGGTGTGTGGCAAAGGTGCGTGCGCTGGGAGCGGCCACCGCGCTGTTTTGTCACGATCATGCCGGAGAGTTTCCGCGCTCGTTCCACAGTGCCGGGGCGCACCGTCAGCCGGGCTGGGCTATGAGTGTGTTTCCCTATCTTGGCGGGTCCTCGGATGCCCAGGAGGATGCGGGTTTTCAGCAGTTCCTCCGTTGCCCGGCGCATCAGGAGAGCAACATGCACATTTACAGCTACGCGATGAACGTTCATTTCGAGCTGGATCCGGAGGGGGATGATTATGCGGGAAGCCCGCAGACATGGCGCAGAATGTCGCAACTTCCCGCGCCTTCCCGGGTCATTCTTTTTGTCGAAGCCCGGCCTTCTCTCTATGGCGACCATGTGATGTGCCATCAGTGGAGCAGTACGGCGGCGGCCAAAAACGCCATGAGCCAGAACCGGCACTCCGGAAAATCCAACATGGTTTTTGCTGATGGTCACGTGGAAACCCTGCGACCGGAAGACACGCTGAACCCTTCCAGGAAAATCAATCTGTGGAATCCTTCGCTGGCGATGTGAATTGGGGGTGCGAGGCTTACAATTTGTGGCCCCTTCGCATATAGGTGGGGACATCCAGGTCTTCTCCTTCGACGATGGTCGGCTCGCTTTTGTCAAAGCGTCCTCGTGCGGCGGGCTCGAATTGCAGGGTTTCCTGATGGGCTTTGGGGGTGGCCGGCTTTTTTGCGGGAGCTGCAGAGGGCTGCACTCGGCTTGTTCTTTTTTGTGGGGGCGGTGGAACGGGCGTCGGCGTGGCTGTGGGCGGTTCCGCCGGGGGGGGTTGGATGGTTCCGTCCTCGCCAAAAAGTCTGCCGGGCGGGCTGGGGTGGAGGAAGTCGTCTGAAGCAGGCTGTGTCCGCACATCCGGGGATGGGTCGTGGGGTGCTTCGCGGGGTGCTTCGTGGGGTGGGTCGGCCTCGGGGCGGGCGGGCTGATCAGTTTCGGATGGGGTGTCGGCCTGTTTGGGATTGAGGTTGGGTTTGGGGGCGACCGGTGGGACTGGTGCGGCTGACGTTCGGGCTACGGGTTGTGTGGTTCGGGCGGGCATTGGCCTTTCCACGCTCCGGCTTGCGGGCTGTTCCGCATAGGAACCAAAAATTGTCACGGTGACGGGGCTGGCGGGAGAATCCTCCAGCGAGACGCTTAGGAACAGGCGCGCATCCTCGGGGACATGCCGGCCAAGTTCCTGCATAATGGCCGAGGTCTCCGCGTAGGACAGCGAAGGTGGGCCCGACACATGCGCAACGACAGCCTCCGCATCATCGAGCATGCGACCCCGATCCAAGAGCGGACTCTTCAACGCCCGCTCAATGGCCTCGTGGGCCCGGTTGTCGCTCTGGGAGGCACCGCGCCCAAATAAGGCGCAGGATGAACCATCGCGCAGCACCGTCAGCAGGTTGCCCAGGTTCATGGGAATCGGCCCGCGTCCGCTCAGCATCTCCAAAAACGAAGTGACACAATCCGTCAGCAGCGCATCGGAGGCCTGGAAGGTTTCGCCGATGCCTCCGAGTGGCGAAGTGAGGTCGGCCATGCGGTCATTGTCAAAACGGATGACCGCATGAGCCTGTCCGGTCAGTGCTTCGAGGGCTTCGGTGGCCTGTCTGTCCCGGCGGCGGCCTTCAAAGCTGAAAGGCATTGTCACGATGGCGAGGACAAATGCGCCTGCTTCCCGGGCGGCTGCTGCTGCGGTGGGGATCGCTCCGGAGCCGGTCCCTCCTCCCAGGCCTGCCAGCAGGATCACCGTCGAGGCCCCTTCCACGGCAAAACGAATTTCCTCGATGGATTCCTGTGCGGCCTCGTATCCGACTTCCGGATCGCCGCCCGCCCCCAGTCCCCGCGTTGCTTTTGCCCCCAGGGTGGACTTTCTGGATGTCACGGAGGCAAACAAGGACTGGGCATCCGTGTTCATCGCAAGAACCTCGCAATCGGCTCCGGCACTCATGGAGAGCTGGTCCGCCAGATGGGTTCCGGCGTTGCCGATGCCGAGGATGCGCGCTGGAAACGCAGCCCGGGGAATTTCTGATTTTGGGAAGGTTTGCATCGGTGGAATTATTTCATGCCAAACAGTTTTTTCATTTGATCCCAGACGGTTCGTATCGGTGAGGGGTCGCCCTCTTCCGCGCGCCGGGTCTGGACAAACCTGGCCACACCGATGGCTGTTGAATAGACGGGGTTGTTGAGGATGGGCGTTGGTCCGGAGACGCCTGTATCATGAGCCAGATGAACCGGCAGGTCAAAAACCGACTCCGCCACCTCGCGGATGCCACGCAGCAGGCTGCATCCGCCGGTGAGAAAAACGCCTGCGCGCAGCTCGTGGACGGAAATCCCGGCCATGACCTGCTTGTGAATGAGGGTGAACATTTCCTCGATGCGCGCATGGATGATCGTGTTGAGCATCTCCCGCTCGATTTCCTTCCCGGAAAATCCCGCGTCGTTTTTCAGGGTGATTTTCTCCCCGGGGAGGCTCTGTCCGATCAACGCCGAACCTTCCTCAATCTTGAGCTTTTCGGCCCGCGTGAGCGGAATGCGCAAACCCAGCGAAATGTCGTTATTGACATGATCGCCACCCACGGCCAGGACGCCGGATTTATTGACAACCCCTTCGGTGAAAACAATGTAGTCCGACACCCCCCCGCCGATGTCAATCAGCAGCGCACCCATCTCCCGCTGGTTGTCGTTCAAAACCGCGTGGGAAGAAGCCAGCCCGCCAGAGACGACCTCCTCAATCTTGACTTCCTGGCTGTCCACGCAGCGCAGCGTGTTTTGCACGCGCGCCTTGGCACCATGAATGATGTGGACATCGGCCTCCAGGCGTCGCCCGATGAGGCCCAGAGGGTTCAGCACGCCGGGCTGGTTGTCCACATAGTAGTGCTGGATGATCGAATGCAGAAACGTGTGGTCGTCCGGGAGGCTGACCTCGCGCGCTTTGATCGCGACATCCCTGAGAGCCTGCTCGTCAATGGCCATATACCCCTCCGGAATGGTGATTCCCCCGCGGTTGGTGAAGCTGGCGATATGGCTTCCCGTGATCGCGACAGCCACATCATCAATCTCGATGTTGCTGTTCATTTCCGCCTTGCTCAAGGCGTCATGAAGACATTCCGTCGCGAGCTTGAGGTCCACCACTTCGCCCTTGCGAACACCCTTGGAGGGCACGAGACCCGCGCCCAGGATGCGCAGATCTTCATTGCGCATGGATTCTGCAACCACCGCGCACACCTTGGAGGTTCCCACCTCGACGCCGACAAGAATTTCGCTTCGAGCCATCAATTTTTTTTGGTGGGTTTGCGGTGTGGTTTCGGCTCGGGGGAGGGGGAGCCGGGTGCGGGGCCCGCCGAGGCGGTGGCCATGACAAATGTCACCGGAGTGTTTCGTTTGACCATAAGATTGACGGTGTCGAGCGTGCGTCCGGTTTCTGCGCAATGGAGCAGGAGTTGCTGGAGGCGGTCGAGCTCTGGGGCAAAATCCGAGTTGGCAAAAATGATGCGGGCATTTTGGTCGTTGAGGACATCAATGCGGTAGCCGTGCGAGACATCCAATGAGCGGATGCGCAAGAGCGAGTCCGGGCGGGCGGCGTTTTCCGCCAGCAATTGCAGAGCCATCCGCAAGTCCTCGCAATCCAGCGGCTCGCCCTGCCGGATGTTGTCGTCCTTGACGCCGTAAATGGCGGGCAGGCTCAGAAACTGTGGGTGGAGGTGGCGGGGTTTCAAAAGGAGTCCCTGGGCGTTGACCATGAGGGCATGGGGAGAGGCGCTGGGATCGCCGGTTTCTCCCTCGGCGGCAACCCATGCCACCGGAACATGAGAGCGCAATCTGACTGTAAGGCGATCCGGCAAGACACGCTGGATGTTCACCTGCGAAGTCATTGACTCGGCACGCAGGGATTTTTCGAGTGCGGGGAGGTCCACCACAAACAGGTTGATGCCCTCCTGAAGGCCGGTTTTTTCGAGAAACTCCGCGCGGGTCATAATGCCATCCAGCTCGAGGTCAATGTGCCGCAGGGTGTACTCCGGATTGGAAAAAAAGAAGCGGTCGAAGATGGTGCGTGCGCCAAAATATGCTCCGACGGCCAGAGCAGCCACCAGGAAGAGGCGGACGGCCCAGCCCGCCCACATCTGCCGTCGCCGTTGCTGCGCCCACTTCGAGCGCGTGGTCACCTCGAGGACGTAATGGGCGGAGGTGGTGCGCCTCCTCCTCCGGTTCCCGGACTTTTTTGTGTGGCGAACAAACTGGCTCATGGTGCCGAAAAGCGTGTGAGAGAAATTTCCGCGATGCGGAGGCAGAGATCCGGAAAGGAGATGCCCACCGCTGCAGCCGCCTTGGGCAGGAGGCTGGTCTCGGTCATTCCTGGAATGGTATTGATTTCCATGACGTTGATCGCGCCGTTTTGTCCGAGCAGGACATCCACGCGCGAATACACTTCGAGGCCGAGGGATTGGTGTGCGGCCAGGGCGGCCTCCTGAACCGCGCGACTCGAGTCCTCATCCAGAGGCGCAGGGACAAAATAGTTCGTGGCTCCCCGGGTGTATTTGTGCGCGTAATCGTAAAAGCCGCCTTCGGCCACGATTTCAATGACCGGCAATGCCCGGTCTCCCAGGATGCCAACGGTCAGCTCGCGGCCCGCAAAAAATTTTTCCACGAGAATGTCCGCTCCGTAGCGCAGGCAGTCGGCTTGGGCGAGGGCGAGCGATTCGGGGGTTTTGATGATATGGACGCCCACGCTGGAGCCCTGTCGGGGTGCTTTCAGCACGAGGGGCGGATCAAAGGGCGGAGCATCCCCATCGCGGATGACCGCCCATTCTGCTGTGGGGATGCCATTTTCCTGAAAGCGGTGTTTGGTCAGGATTTTATCGAAAGCCAGTCGGCTGCCCTCTGCGCCCTCTCCGGTGTAGGGGACACCGGTTCGGTCGAGTGCGTCCTGCAGCCCGCCATCCTCGCCGAATGTTCCGTGAATCATATTGAAGACAAAATCAGTCCCGTCCGGCAGGTGTACGTCGGTTCCGGCGACATCCACGGGTTTCGCCGGGATGCCCCCGGAGGCCAGGGCGTCGGTCACCGCCTGACCGGAGCGCAGCGAGACCTCGCGCTCGGCACCCGGCCCCCCCATCAAGACCACCACCTTTTTGTCCGTCAGAACGCTTTTGCTCATGATTTTCGTTTCAGTTTAGAGCGGGTTGCCGACAACCTGTACTTCGGTTTCAAGAGAAATCCCGCGCTCCCGTGCTGCGACATCCTGGATTTTTGCGATCAGTTCGAGGATGTCTGTCGCGCTGGCACCGCCTTCATTCACGATAAAATTGCCATGAACGTCCGAGACGCGCGCCTGGCCCACCGCAAGGTTTTTGAGGTTCAGCTCCTCGATGAGCTTTCCGGCGGGGATGCTCTGTGGGTTTTTGAAAATGCAGCCGGCGCAGGCGGCGACAGGTTGTGATGCGCGGCGTTGTTTTTCGTAGGCCTCGAGGTTGCGGGTGATGGTCTCGATCGGGGCGGGTTTGCCCCGGAGCGTTGCTGAGAGTGCGTAATTTTTCCGGAGTGTGGGGACATCGCGGTAGCGGATTTCCAGATCCTGAGGGGAGCGGGTGAGGATGTTGCCGTCCTGGTCGCAGTAGCGGATGCGGGTGACCTGTTCAAACATTTGCGAGCCCATGGCTCCGGCATTCATGCGCAGGCCGCCGCCCAGGCTGCCGGGGATGCCTTCCATCCACTCGAATCCACTCAGCCCGGCTTTGCGCGCGATGGACGTTAATTGTTTGAGCCTCACTCCGGCTCCGGCCCGGATGGTATCCTCCGAGACGGTGTGGTGGATGAATTCCCCCCGGGCGAGACAGGCGACAACTCCCGGGATTCCTCCGTCGCGCACCAGGAGGTTTGACCCGCGCCCCATCACCAGGAAAGGGATATTCTCATCAAAGCAGAATGCGACCAGATCGGCGAATCCCTCCTCCGTTTCCGGCTCGACCCAAAATTGCGCGGGGCCGCCCACTTTCATGGTGGTGTGACGGGAGAGCGGCTCGTGCAGGCGGATCAGCCCCGGTCCCATGACCGCGCAGAGCCTCTCGCGCTCGCGCATGTCGTGGGCAAGGCGCGATGCGGCCTCATGGATGTTTCCAGCGCCCAGGCTCAGGATCAAGTCGCCTTCGCGGAACTCATTGGCCACTGCCTGGTGGATGGTCGCGATGTCCGGCGCGAATCGCGCATTGGAAAATCCATGTTCCCGCAGGGCATCCACCAGGGTCTGTCCGGAAATGCCCGGAATCGGCGCTTCGCTCGCAGGGTAAATATCCGAAATCCACACGGCGTCCGCCGCGTCAAACGCACGGGCAAATCCCTCTTTCAAAGCCAGCGTCCTCGAGTAGCGGTGCGGCTGAAACATCACCAGTACCCGCTGATGGCCGCCAGTGCGCGCCGTCGCGATGGTGGCGGCGATTTCCGTGGGATGGTGGCCGTAGTCATCCACAATGAGGCTCTCTGAATCGCGATGAACAACCTCAAAGCGGCGTTTGGCTCCACGAAACTCCTCCAGCGCCGTCTGAACGCCCGCGAAGGGCGCACCGAGTTCCGTGGCCAGCGCGATGACGCCCAGCGCATTGAGCGCATTGTGCCGTCCGGGAATGTTCAGGGTGATATTTCCCAGAGCGCGGGTTCCGCACAGCACGCGAAATCTCAGGGAAAAATTTTCCGTTTCGAGCTGGTCGAGGCGGTAGGTATTGGTTTCGCCGGTTCCGTACGAGATCCCTTGCGGGCGGGATGCGGCAACGCGCACCGCTCCCGGATCATCCCCGCAATAGACAAAGACGCCGCGAGTCTGGTCGAGGAGCTGTGCAAAGACCGCATCAATGGCGGCCAGGTTCGGATAGAAATCCAGGTGTTCCGGCTCGATGTTCAACACCAGGGCATGTTCGGGGTGGTAGTTGGCGAGCGTGCCGTCGCTCTCGTCACCCTCCGCCACAAAATGAGCACCCTCGGAATCCCAGCGCGCATTGGCTCCCAGGATGGGGATTTCCGCGCCCACATAATGCGAAGGTTTGAACCCGCATTGCCGAAGGACATGGGCCATCATTGAAGAGGTGGTGGTTTTTCCGTGCATCCCGCAGATGATGACCCCTTTTTTTTCAGACATGATGGCGGCCAGCGCGTCCGCCCGCCGTACCATCGGGATGCCGAGACGCGCCGCTTCGTCGTATGCCGCGTTGCCGGGTTTGATCGCCGAAGAGCAGACCGTGAGCTTTGCATCCGCAACACAAGAAGCGGAATGGGGCATCGTAAAATCCAGGCCCTTGCGTTCGAGCCGCTCCACCTCGATGGTGTCCACCCTGTCGGATCCGCTCACGCGATGACCCAGAGCCAGCAGGAGTGCCGCCAGGCCGCTCATCCCGGAGCCGGCAACTCCGATCAGATGGATGCGCAGGGGCGGCCCCGCAATCAGCTCTTTCAATGCCCGGGCCGTCATGAGACCTCCTCCTTCCCCACCACACGCTCCACTTCGTCCGCGACATTGTCGGCGGCATTTTTGATGTCCAACGCGCCCGCAGCCTCGGCCATCGCAAGGCGGCGTTTCTCGTCAGTCAGAATGTTGGAGATCAGGACGACGAGGCGTTCGGGGGTGGCCTCCTCCTCGGGCAGCAGCTCGGCCGCTCCCGCCTCCGTGAAAATTTTTGCGTTGGCGAGCTGATGATTGTCTGATGCGAAGGGGTAGGGGATGAGGATGGCGGGAAGCCGGAATTGGGCCAGTTCGCTGAGGCTTGCCGCGCCCGCGCGCGAAACCACGAGGTCGGCGGCTGAATACAGTTCCTCCATCCGGTGATGGAAGGGGATCACCAGATGAGGGATGCCTTCCCGTTGGTAATTGGCTGCGGCGAGACGGTCATCTTTTTCTCCTGTCAGGTGGATGATTTGAAAGGACGTCTCTGCCAGCGCGGGTGCCGCCTTGAAAAGCGCGAGATTCACACCCACCGCCCCCTGGCTCCCTCCCATGACCAGCAGTGTGGGAAGACTCGGATCGAGGCGCAACCGCAGCAGTGCCTCTTCACGGGGAATGGCAGCGCCCAGGTCCTGCCGCACAGGAGTTCCGGTGACACGGAGTTCCCGCCCCTGGAAAAACCGTTCGCTTTCCTGAAATCCGAGAAGGACTCGTGTGGCAAATCGCGCGGCCAGCAGGTTGGCGCGGCCGGGGATGGCATTGGATTCATGGATGAGCGTGGGAAGCCCGCGGAGGCGGCCCGCGAGCAGAGGTGCTGTGGAAGTGAACCCGCCCATACCCAGTACGACCGCCGGGCGGTGGCGGCGGTAGATTGCGCGGCAGACGCCCAGACTCTCCAAAAATCTGCGCAGGAACTTGATGAACGCCGGGGACCAGAACGATGGCATGCCCACGGAAGGAAGCTTCTCACAGCGGAACTCCGGATGTTCCCTGAGTGCCAGACTGTCAATGGCCTTTTCCGAAACCACGAGCAATACCTCATGGCCGCGCCGGCGAAGGGACTGGGCGACAGCCAACCCCGGAAAGAGATGCCCGCCGGTTCCGCCACAGGCAATGACAGCAAGAAAGGGTGCCTTCGTACTCATAGCCTGCAGTGTTGGTATGCGCGTTCAAGCGCGGGCGGGGTCTCCGGCGTGAAGGGGTGTCCGTGCCGGTGGATGCTGACGAGGAGTCCGACCAGGAAGGCGCAGATGACCAGTCCGGATCCGCCGAAGCTGATGAAGGGCAGTGGCATTCCCTTGTTGGGCAGCAGGGAGGTGGTCACCCCGATGTTCACAGCGGCTTGCACGGTGATCATTGCAACAGCGCCAAAGCCCAACAACATTCCGAAACGATCGCGGGCGTTCAGCGCCACCTGCATCCCGCAGACGCAGACAATCAAGTATCCGGCGACCGTCGCCAGCGTGAATTTCAACCCCAACTCTTCTCCAATCATGGGAAAAATAAAATCGGTGTGGGCATAAGGGAGGTAGAGCATCTTCTGGCGGCCCTCTCCAAGTCCCAGTCCCTCCGTCCCGCCCGATCCAAAGGCGATGAGCGCCTGGTATTGCTGGAGGCCGTCATCCAGGCGGTATTTTTCCGGTTCCCAAAAGGCCAGAAACCTGCCGCGGCGTTCCGCGTCGTGAAACACCAGCAGTGAGATGCCCGCCAGTCCGCCACCCATCGTGAGCAACAGCCACTTCAGAGCTGTTCCTGCCAGAAACATCACCACCAGACCAGCGGTCAAAATCAATGCCGTGGTTCCCATGTCCACCTCGAGAAGAATCGGCGCAACCAGCATCCCCAGAACCCCCAGCGGAATCACAAACCCCTTCCAAAATGCACCGGACGCGGCCTCATTCCGCGAAAACCACCACGCCAGAAAAAAAATCGCGGCAACTTTCGCCATTTCGCTGGGCTGAAAATTGAATGTTCCCAGGCGCACCCAGCGGCTCGAACCGTTCAAGCGCATGCCAATCGGCGGCACAAAACACAAAATCAGGAGAATCATCGTCGCCGCCATCACCAAGGGCCAGAGACGGCTCCAGATCCGATAGTCCACCGCCCCCGTGACGGTGGCCACCACCAGAGCCACACCCAGCCAAACCGCCTGCCGCTTCACAAAAAAATACATGTCACCATGACTCTCCTGCGCGAAGGCGGAAGTGCTCGAGAGCATGACCATGCCCAGACAAGTCAGGCCGGCAACGGTCAGGAGCAGGATATAAATGGCGTGGCGGTGCATGGTGTGCGGTCGGCCGGATCAGGCCGGTCAGGGCAGCTTCAATTTCTGTCCGATCTGAATTTTTTTGGGATCCTCGATGTGATTGATTTGCAGGAGTTCCTTGTAGCTCACGTTGAATCGCTTTGCGATGGCATAGGGATTATCGCCGGAGACGACCTCATAGACACCCTCTGGTGGGCGTTTCGCCGTGGTGCCGGGCGCAGGGGCTGCGGGCGAGCTTTCCGCTGCGGGATGGCCGCCATCCTTTGCACCCTTGGGAACGGAGGCGATCAGAGCTTTTCCAGGCAAGGGTTTGAGTGCGGTAGGGGTTGGCGCAGCCACAGCCTTGGATTCTGGGATGACGAGTTCCTGCCCGATCCGGAGCACGGAAAGCGCGTTGATGTGATTGGCCTTGGCCAGCGCCTCAACGTTGGTTTTGTAGGTTGCCGCAACCTTGGTCAGGGTATCGCCGGCCACAATCGTGTGGTGCCTGGCACCTGCGTCTTTCGTCGCCGCCTGGGAATTCGCAGCCACCGGTTTGACCTTCGTGGTGGCGGAGGGCTTCGCGTCTGCCGCCGGAGTTTTTGTTGCCGGCGTGTCGAGCGGCGCCTTCACAATGGGCTTTGTTTCGGTGTCACGGCCTTCATGGGTCGGCAGAGCGCCTTCCACTTTGGCCGCCGCCTTCTTCGATGCGTTCGAGCGACCGGCCTCAATGGAATTGAACGCGAATACACCTGCGACGGCCACCACGTGCAGGATGAGGACGACGAAAAGCGCGTGCGAAAAGCGCATGCTGGGTTCGCTCTCACCCTCATATTCCTCAATTTCCGCCGTGCTGGCTGCCGCGCGTGCGCGCTGTTTGGTGACTCGCTGCCGTGTGGGAGCGGCTGTGCGCTTCAATGGAATTTTTACGGTTCTTCTTGGTTTCATAATCAGTGCGTGTTGGGATGATTCCGGGAGGAGGGGGAGGAAAGGGAGTGGACCAGGTTTTTGAATTGGTTGCCCCGCTCGCCGTAGTTGCGAAACATATCAAACGAAGAGGTGCCTGGCGAAAACAAGATGGCATCTCCCGGGGACGCGGCGGCCCGTGCCAGCTCGACCGCCTCGGAGAGCGACCGGGCGGTTTGCGTGGAGACCCCGGGCCAGGAGGCGCGGATGCGCTCCCGCATTTCCCCGATGAGCACCGCGTGGATGACGCGCTCTTTGATCAGGGGAAGAAGCGGATCAAAATCGAAGCCTTTGTCTTTTCCGCCCGCAATGAGGATGATGGGACGGTCTTGGGAGCGGATGGCCATTTCCACGGAGTCCAGGTTGGTGGCCTTGGAATCGTTGATCCAGAGCACGCCCTCCAGTTCACGCACAAATTCGCACCGGTGAACCGGAGGCGAATAATCGCCCACCGCAGCGGCCAGACGCGACACATCCACGCCATAGACAACTCCCATCGCCAGGGCCGCCATCAGATTTTCCGCATTGTGCAACCCGGGCATCCGCGTGTCCCGCTGATCCAGAACGCACCGCCCTTCATGAAAAATCTCCGTTCCGCGCAGGGTGAAATCCGCCCCATCCGTC
>JAJTZA010000023.1 GCA_021463905.1 Terrimicrobiaceae bacterium
AGGAGCCAGTAAACGGAAATCGAAATTCGTCGCAGATCAAGTGTTGGCGGGCCTTTCCTTCCGTTTAATGGTCTGAAGTTCAGGTTAATAAATCAGGGGGTTCCTTGAGTGGGCATTGACATTCGCCGCGTGCAGGCTTACCACGGCTTGGTATTCCATAGAGAAAAAATGCCAAAAAAATCAACGATAGTGCGATTGGGAGTCATTGGACTCGGGGGCATGGGCTCGGCCCATGCGAATGCGGTGCAATCCGGAACAATCCCTGGCTGCGAGCTGGCGGCGGTCAGCGATCAGGATGAGACAAGGGCGGCCCAGTTTCCCGGGGTGCCCTTTTTTCGGGATGCCGGGGATATGCTGGCATCGGGCAAGGTGGATGCGGTGGTGATCGCGACGCCGCATTTTGCTCATACGACGCTGGGGATTGCGGCTCTGCGCGCCGGGGTACATGTTTTGGTGGAGAAGCCGATTTCGGTTCACAAGGCGGACTGTGAGCGTCTGTTGGCGGCGCACACCAATCGCCGGCAGGTCTTTTGCGCGATGTTCAATGTCCGTCCGGAGCCCGCCTATCAGAAACTGCGCGAGTTGGTGCGGAGCGGGCAACTGGGCGAAATTCGCCGGGTGAACTGGATCATCACCACGTGGTTCCGGTCGGAGGCCTATTACGCCTCGGGAGGCTGGCGGGCCACATGGGCCGGCGAGGGCGGCGGCGTCCTTCTCAACCAGTGCCCGCACAACCTCGACATGTACCAGTGGATATTTGGCATGCCAAAAAAAGTACGCGGGTTCTGTCAGATCGGGCGCTACCACCACATCGAGGTCGAGGATGATGTGACCGCCTATTTCGAGCACGCCAACGGGCAGACCGGTGTGTTTGTAACCTCGACGGGCGAAGCACCGGGCACCAATCGTCTCGAAGTTGTGGGCGAGCAGGGACGGCTCACGCTCGAGGATGGGGCCCTGCGCTACCTGCGCAACGAAATCCCGATGACCGAATTCAGCCGGACCACCACCAGCCGGTTTGGCGCGATCCCCCACTGGGATGTTTCGATCCCCGTTTCCCAGGCCACCGAATTCGGAAACATCTCCATTCTGAAAAATTTCATCAACGCCATTCTGCACGGCGAACCCCTCATCTCACCAGCCCACGAGGGCATCCATTCGGTCGAGCTGGCCAACGCCATCCTCTATTCGTCGCTGACCGAAAAAACCATCCCCCTCCCGCTCGACAGCCGCACCTACGAGCGCAAACTCAACGAGCTGATCAAAAAATCTAAATTCAAAAAGAAGGTCGCGCGGGTGAAAACCGATGCGTCTGAATTCACCAAATCGTTCGCGCTGACCGCGAAGCGCTAACCGGACGAAAAGCCATCCACGCAGCAGACGCACAATACCACGACTTCTTACGCATATGAAACCTGTTCAAATCGCAGCCCAGCTCTACACCTGCCGGGATCTCCTGAAGACGCCGAAGGACATTGCCCAAACACTCGCGCGCGTCCGTCAGGCCGGCTACACCGCTGTCCAGCTCAGCGGACTCGGCCCCATCGCGGAGGAGGAGCTGGTCAAAATCCTCGAGGGCGAGGGGCTGACCTGCTGCGCAACCCACGAACCCAGCCTGAAAATTGTGGAGGAACCGGAGGCGGTCATTGAGCGACTCAAAAAACTCGGCTGCCATTTCACCGCCTATCCAGGGCCGATTGGCGTGGACTTCGCCAGCCTCGAATCCGTGGACGCGTGGATCGCACGGCTGGATGCGGCAGGCGCAAAATTCGCGCAGGCCGGAATCACCCTCTGCTACCACAACCACCACATGGAGTTTCGCCGCCTGGCCGACATGACCATCCTCGAACGCATTTACCAAAAGACCGCCCCGGCGAACCTCCAGGGCGAAATTGACACTTATTGGGTGCAATATGGAGGCGGGGACATCCTTTCCTGGTGTCAGCGGCTTGAAGGCCGCCTCCCGCTGCTTCACCTCAAGGATTACCGGGTCACCGATGACAACAAGCCCGACTATGCCGAAATTGGAAATGGAAACCTCGATTTCTCGAGGATTCTCCCCGCTGCGGAAAAATCCGGGTGCACGTGGTTTATTGTCGAGCAGGACACCTGCCCGGGAGATCCCGTGGATTCGCTGGCCCAGTCGTATCGTCACCTTCTGACCCTCTGCTCCTGACGGCTGATGAGTGCGAGAGATGGCATGAACTACGCGCCCGTGGGCAAACCCGCCCCCGTCGTCGCGGCAGGCGAGTTTGTTTTTGCCGCCTGCAGCCTCGATCACGGCCACATCAACGGTCAGTGCAACGGTCTGGTCGAGGCGGGGGGGCTGCTCAAGTGGGTGTATGATCCGGACCCCAAAAAGGTCGGGGAGTTTTTGGCCCAGTATCCGGGAGTCAGGGGGGCGCGTTCGCTCGAAGAAATTCTGGAGGATTCGGAGGTGAGGCTGGTGGCGGCGGCGGCCATCCCCAATCTCCGGGGGCCGCTTGGCTGCGAGGTTCTGCGGGCCGGAAAGGACTATTTTACCGACAAGACGCCCTTCACCACGCGTGCGCAGCTCGAGGAAGCCCGCAGGGTGGTGCGGGAAACCGGGCGCAAGTACGCTGTCTATTATTCGGAACGCCTCCACTCCGAATGCGCCATTCATGCCGGGACACTCATTGAAGCCGGTGCCATCGGTCGCGTCGTCCAGGTTCTCGGGCTGGGTCCGCACCGGCTCAACGCACCCTCCCGCCCACCGTGGTTCTTCGAGCGCGAGCGCTACGGCGGCATCCTCTGCGACATCGGCAGCCACCAATGCGAGCAATTCCTTCACTTCACCGGAACGAATTCCGCACAGGTCGTCTCGAGTGCCACAGGGAATTTTGCCAACCCGGAGTATCCGGAACTCGAGGACTTTGGCGAGTGCAGCCTCATGGCTGCTCATGGAGCCTCCGGCTACTTTCGGGTGGACTGGCTCACGCCGGATGGTCTCCGATCCTGGGGGGATGGACGCACAATCATCCTCGGAACAGATGGCTACATCGAATTGCGCAAATACCTGGATGTGACAACCGAGCATGGCGGCAACCAGCTCATCCTGGTGGACGCTCATGGTGAACAGCGCATCCCCTGCTCCGGCAATGTCGGCTACCCGTTCTTTGGTCAGCTCATTCTCGATTGCCTCAACCGCACCGAAAACGCCATGACCCAGGAACACGCCTTTGCCGCCGCCGACCTTTGCCTGGAAGCCCAGGAAAAAGCGGTACGGCGGGCTCCTCTGCCGTCAGCCGAATCTTAAAGATTTTTCAGAAAGCTCTTGAGCATCCAGAGGGTTTTTTGGTGTGTGCGGATGCGGCCGATGACGAGATCCTGTGTTTCGAGATCACCGGACGACTCGGAGGAGGCGCGGAGATCGCGCGCGTCTTGCAGGAGGGTTTCGTGGCCATCAATCAGGTGGGCGACAAACTCTTTTGCAGGCGCGGCTTCCACAGACATCTCGGAAATTCGCGAAGCCTTGGCCAATGCCGCCAGACCGCCGGGCGCGATGGCTCCCAACGCACGGATACGCTCCGCAACTTCATCCACCGCCTCAAACAATTCCTCATATTGAGACTGGAACGCCGCATGAAGCTGGAAAAAATTTGGGCCTTCCACATTCCAATGCGCGAAATGGGTCTGCCCGAGCAGGGCATACGAATTGGCCAGCAGCGTGGCGAGGCCTCGAACAACAGGGGATTTTACGGGTGCGGATGCGGTTTTTGTTATCATGACAATTTGAGTTTCTCCTTAAAACATCGCACAGAAACCGCCGGTTTGCAAATCGCGGAGGAAGAATCGTGGAAGAAAATCCACCCTGCATTGACGCCCTCCCAGCGACCGCAACCCCGATCCCGGCGAGAACCCGGAAGAAGAGCGTTTGCAACCCGAGGACGGGCAGAGCCACCGGCAGGATTCGGGCCACCCGAAAAAATCTCGATTTTTTGCTTTGACGTTCTGTAAAAATTGGGTAGCGTGTCACTCCCTTCGCAACGGGAGGCGATGGCTTAATGCCGTGAGCTTGCCGGGAGGAGGGGACAACCGATCGGTGACTTCGTTCTTTACCAGCGTTCCATGCTGACCATGCCCATGTAGCTCAGTTGGTAGAGCACGTCCTTGGTAAGGACGAGGTCACCGGTTCAATCCCGGTCATGGGCTCCACCGAAAAAACGGGGCACCACAATCACTCACAACTAAAAATCAAGATGGCAAAAGAACAATTCCAACGCAATAAACCGCACGTCAACATCGGCACCATTGGCCATGTTGACCACGGCAAAACCACGCTCACAGCGGCGATCACCTCCGTGCTGGCCAAGGGCGGCAAGGCCCAGGCCAGAAAATACGACGAGATTGACGCGGCACCCGAAGAAAAGGCGCGCGGCATCACGATCAACACGTCGCATGTCGAATACGAGACCGACAACCGGCACTACGCCCACGTGGACTGCCCCGGCCACGCCGACTATGTGAAAAACATGATCACCGGAGCGGCGCAGATGGACGGCGCAATCCTGGTGGTCAGTGCCGCAGACGGCCCGATGCCGCAAACCCGTGAGCACATCCTTTTGGCGCGTCAGGTGGGCGTGCCGGCCATGGTGGTTTTCATGAACAAGGTGGACATGGTCGAGGACAAAGAGCTTCTGGAACTCGTCGAGATGGAAATCCGCGAGCTTCTGACCAAGTACGAGTTTCCTGGCGACACGATCCCGATCATCAAGGGCAGTGCGCTCAAGGCACTCGAAGGAGATGCCGAGTACGAGAAGGCGATCAACGAGCTGATGGCCGCCGTGGACGAATACATCCCGCAGCCGGAGCGCCCGAAGGATCTGCCGTTCCTGATGCCAGTCGAGGACGTGTTCAACATTGAAGGCCGCGGCACCGTCGCGACCGGTCGTGTCGAGCGCGGCGTCCTCAAAAAGATGGATGAGATCGAGATCGTCGGCATCCGTCCGACGCAGAAGACGACCGTCACCGACATTGAAATGTTCCGCAAGCTGCTTGATTTCGCAGAGGCGGGCGACAACGTGGGCGTGCTCCTGCGGGGCGTCAAGAAGGACGACATCGAGCGCGGTCAGGTGATTGCCAAGCCTGGCAGCATCACTCCGCACACCAAGTTCAAGGCCGAGGTTTATGTTCTGAGCAAGGATGAAGGTGGTCGCCACACTCCGTTCTTCTCGAACTATCGCCCGCAATTCTACTTCCGGACGACCGACGTGACCGGCTCGATCAAGCTCCCCGAGGGAGTCGAGATGGTCATGCCCGGCGACAACGTCTCGATCGAGGTCGAATTGATCACTCCGATTGCCATGGAAAAGACCATCCGTTTCGCCATCCGTGAAGGTGGCCGCACGGTGGGTGCCGGCCGGGTCTCGGAAATTATCGCCTGACAAGGCCGGACGGCCAAGCTAGCTTTTGCCATTCGTAAAGGACAGTAGCTCAATTGGTAGAGCAGCGGTCTCCAAAACCGCCGGTTGGGGGTTCGACTCCCTCCTGTCCTGAACGGGCCTGAGCGAAAGCACTGATCCATGATTGCCAAGCTGAAAAAATTCACGGGAGAAGTCCGCGGGGAACTCGCCAAGGCGCAGTGGCCGTGGAATCCCCACGAAAAAGGCGTCCGCAAATTCAAGGAACTCAGCGATTCCACAAAAGTCGTATTGGTCGCCATGTTTATCGTCGGGGGATACATTGCCTTCTTCGACTTCATCCTGGTGAACATCGTCGAATTCCTCGTCAAGTGAGAATTCACGCATACCCAAAACATCCCAACGCTTCCCATTCCTATGCCTATCGCACCTCGTGACCAATGGTTTGTTGTTCATGTCATGTCCGGACATGAGCAAAAAATTAAAGACAATATTGATCGCCGCATTCAGCTTGAGGAGATGGGCGACTACGTCTTTGAGGTGCTCATTCCGACCGAGCGCGTGCAGGAGATCAAGCGCGGGAAGAAGACCGAGACCACCCGGAAGTTTTTCCCCGGTTACCTGATTGTGAACATGCACCTGCTGGGCGACGAGAACCAGTTGGTGGAGAAGACGTGGTATTTTATACGGGGCACCGATGGGGTTCTCGGGTTTGCAGGAACGAAGGATCGTCCATCGCCGATGCGTCCGAAGGAGGTTGAGGCACTGCTGGCGCAGGTTCATGAGCGCGAGGATTCGATCAAGCCGAAGATCAGCTTTGAAGTTGGCGACAAGGTCAAAGTTGCGGATGGCCCCTTCCAGAACCAAAATGGGGTCGTCGAGGAAATTGATCCCGAGCGCGGCAAGCTCCGGGTCTCGGTGACCATTTTCGGGCGCGACACCCCCGTGGACCTCGAGTATTGGCAGGTCGAAAAAGCCTGAAGCCGGATATTGCGCGCACAGAATCCCCGACACCGCGCGCCTCTTGGGTGGGCTGATTACCGTAGCACCGACGGCAGCGCACAGACGCAGGAACACCGCCCACTACGCCCACCCACAGACGGAATGTCTGCGTTTCCGGAACTGGTTGCTTTCAAAAACGCGCCCGGCCAAGATCATCGCTGGCGAAATTTGCGGGGTTGTGTAGGGTAAGAGTTTTCGATGGGAAGTTGTTGTTCATGTCACCCGGCCCGGCAGGAGTCTGAGGCGGAAGCGGAAGCGAACAAGGGGCCTGCGGTTGGGGATTGGGTGCGCCTGGGCGTGGCCGGCGTTGTAGCTGCCCAGTCCATGACTTTTGGGTTGGCGATCAACCTTTCCCCGCCCACAGGGAGGACACGGCTCATTTTGCATGGGCTGCTTGCGGTTTCCGCCGTGGCGGTGTTTCTTTTGGCCGGGTGGCCGATCCTGCGCAATTCATGGCGGGCCTTGTTGCGCGGGCGCGTGGTCTTTGATCAGTTGTTTTTGATTGGGATTCTGGCGGCATTTGGAGCGTCGGTGCATTGTTCGCTGACCGGAGTGGGCCATGTGTACTACGAAGTGGTTGCTCTCCTGGTGGCCATTCACACCTTTGGTGGTCTGCTGACGGACTCACGCCGCCGGGAAGCCCTGGCCGCTGCCGCCAACTTTGGCCGCGAATTTTCCGAATGTGTGCGTCTTGCTGCCGATGGATCATCCGTCCGGGTGGCCGTGGGGCAGATTCGACGCGGCGACCGTGTTTTTGTACCGCTGGGTGGTGCAATCAGCGTTGATGGCACCGTAGTCGGGGGGGCGGCTTTTGTGAGAGAGGCTGCGCTGACCGGCGAACCATTTCCGGTGGTTAAGCGACCGGGGGATTCTGTGCGCGCGGGCAGCTACGCGTTGGATGGCACCCTGACCCTCGAGGCGTCTTCTGCGGGAGACGCACGCGCCCTGGACGGACTGATCCACGCGCTCGAGGAGGCGCGCTCCCGTCCGTCGCGATTGCAGCGTCAGGCCGACTGGCTGGCTTCCTGGTTTTTGCCGACCGTGGTTTTCATTGCCTTGGCGACATTTGGCATTTGGGCATGGTGGGCGGACTGGCGGGTGGGATTATTCAACGCGCTGGCGGTGGTGCTGGTGGCCTGCCCCTGCGCCATGGGCATCGCAACCCCCGTGGCCATCTGGTCGGCACTCGCCGCATTCGCCCGTCGGGGATTGGTCGCAAAAAATGGCGACTGCGTGGAAAAACTTGCGCTGGTGGACACTGTTATCTTTGACAAAACAGGAACCCTCGGACGCGAAGAAATGGAAATCGTGGATTTTGTCGCGGCGGAAGGATTTGATCGCGCCGGCCTGCGCTCGATGGCGGCGGCTCTCGAGTCCGCCAGCGACCATCCCGTCGCGCGCGCTTTTCGCCTGGAGGACGACAACCCCACACTCGGCAGCCGCAGCGCGCGCATTCTGCCGGGAATCGGTATCGAGGGAGAGGTGGACGGTAAAACCCTGCGCGTGGGCAATCGTGGGATTCTTACCGGGGGAGAGCCCGCTGACGCCGAATCCCTCGAAGCTCTTCTGCGCACGAAAGCCCTGCAAGGGTCGCACCAGATTTTTATTTCTGTGGATGGAATCCCAGCCGGCGTGGCGGTCTTGCGCGAGAAGCTGCGGGAAAACGCCCGCGAGACCATCGCGGTTTTGGAAGCGGGCGGATATTCCTGCCGCGTGATGACCGGCGACACCCCGGAGGCGGCCGCCGCTCACGGACTCCGCAGCGTGGAGGCCGGGCTTTCACCGGAGGAAAAGGCGCGGCGCGTGCGCGAGATCGAGGCTTCGGGCCATCGCGCGCTTTTTCTTGGGGATGGGATCAATGACGCGGCGGCGCTTCAGGAGGCCAGTGCGTCCGTGGCCATTCGTGGCGGGGAAGCCATGGCCCGCGAATCGGCTGACGCCGAATTGCCCGGTACGGCACTGGACGCTCTCCCGGAAGTCTTGGCGATTGCCAAAAATTCCGTTCGGGCCATTCGCGGGAACCTGCTCTACGCGGCGCTTTACAATGTTGTCGGCGTGGCTCTTGCGGCGATGGGGTTCCTGCATCCGGTCGTGGCAGCGCTCATCATGCTCGTCTCAAGCTTTAACGTGACGGCGCGTGCCTTGCGCGAAGCCAGGCCGGAAAAGCCGCGTCGCAATGCAGGCTCGCGCTCTGCCAGCCCACCGAAACCCATCCTCCAAAACGCGATTTCCTGATGAACCAAAAATCGAAAATGACTGCAGCCGGACGCAAGCGCATGATCGAGGAGCGCCGTCGCTCCTCTTCGGTCTGGCGGGTGATTCACTGGCTGGGTTCGATGCAACTTGCGTTGATCCTGCTGGCAACCATTGCCCTGGCCTGCGCGGTGGCGACTTTTGCCGAATCGGGGTTCAGCGCCAAAATCGCCCGCGCTTACATTTACAAGGCACCGTGGTTCCAGCTCTGGCTGGTCGTGCTCTGCATCAATCTCTTTGCAGTCACCATCACCCGTTGGCCGTGGCTGCGAAAACACACGGGGTTTATTATCACCCACTACGGGATCATCATCCTGCTCGTCGGCGCGATGGTCGGCATGAATACCGGATTCGAGGGGAACGTCACCCTGCGCAAGGACGCACCGCCCATCAGCCGCGTCGTCACCAGCCGCAGCGTCATCCAGTTGGAAAGCCCCGCCGATTCCTACCTCTACATCGCCGCGTTCGATGCCGACCTGGCCAAACCCAGCGCAAAACGCCCACGCCAGTTTCCGGTTCCCGGGACGCAGTTGAAAATTGTTGCTGACGACTATGCGCCCAGCCTGCTCCGCGAGCCGAAGCTGGTGGCTTCGGAGAATGCCGATGCCGCGCCGGGTGCCTTGCTGCGCATCCACAGCGCGCGCATGGGCCAGACGCACGACATTGCCCTCCATGCGAAATCCCAACCCTTCAACGATTTTTTTGGGATGGCGGAAATCCGCATTGCTGCCGGGCTGCCTAAGATCGAGCCTGCCGGCCCGACCGAAACCCGCATGGTCTTCGCCAAGTTTGCTCCGATTTCGGAGGGCGGCACGCCAGGCGTCATTGTCCGACTGAGCGAGGACGGGGAAAAAGTGAGCATCTTTGGGGAGGACGGACATGGGGCCGCCTATCCGCGCAAGGAGGCCATGAACCAGCCCCTCACCGAAGCCGGCGCGACGGTTGTCATCGAAAAATTTTGGCCGGATTTTTCCATGAAGGACGGAAGGCCGGTCTCGGTTTCTGATCAGCCAAATAATCCGGCGATCCTCGCACGGATCACCCCGCTGCCTTCCGAGGGAAAGCCGCATCAGCGGCCCCGGCTGGACATCCGCGTGGACAATGACCGACTCGACTATCAGGTCGCACGGGCGGGCCATGTCACGGCCACGGGTACCGTCAAAGCGGGGGAATCCTTCCCTCTGGGTTGGGCGGATTGGACTGCGGAGGTTGTTTCCGTTTCGGGTGCCTCGGCACTGGTTCATGACGTGAAACCGGGTGCCGCACACGTGATGGAGGCACCCGTGCCCGGCTTTCGCGCCGCGCTCGAGGGGCCGGATGGCCGACGCGGCCCGGCGCGCTGGGTGGAATCCGGCGAGGTCATCGGCCTGACCGACGGTCGCAATGTTGTGCGCATTGGTTACGGCCTCGAAACGCGCCCCTTGCCGTTTTCCGTGCGGCTGGTTCGGTTTGACGTGCCGCGCGATGAAGGAGCCGAGACGCCCTCGAATTTTCTGGCGACGGTCGAGTTCCAGGATGCGAAGACAGGCGCGACAAAAACCGGTGTCGCCAAGATGAACCACCCCGCCAGCTACCCCGGAACGCTCCTGGCCAATATCACCGGCTTCAATTACAAGTTTTCGCAGGCCGAATGGAACCCGCGCAACCTCGAGGAGACCACCCTGCAAGTCCTCTACGACCCCGGATGGCTCCTCAAATGGATCGGCTCGCTTGCCATTTGCATCGGCATCGCCATTCAGTTTTACTGGAAACCCAAATCCCGACATTCATGAAAAAAACCATTGCGGATATTCCTCTCGCCGGACGGCGCGTCCTGATGCGCGTGGACTTTAATGTCCCACAGGACAAAATCACCGGAAAGATCACCAACTCTGCCCGCATCGCCGCCGCTCTTCCCAGCACCCGGTTCGTCCTCGATCAGGGCGGCTCGGTCATTTTGATGAGCCACCTCGGCCGCCCCCTGGGTCGGCCCAATCCAACGTTCAGCCTGCGTCCGGTGGCGGAAGAATTGGAAAAATTGCTGGGCCGTCCTGTGCAATTTTTGAATGACTGTGTGGGGCCGGACGTCGAGGCGGCCTGCGCCGCCCTCCCGTCCGGCGGGGTGATCCTGCTCGAAAACCTGCGCTTTCACATCGAAGAGGAGGGCAAGTCAAAAAACGAGGACGGTTCATCGCAGAAAGCCGATCCGGAGAAGGTGGCCGCTTTCCGCGCCTCCCTGACCCGGCTCGGTGACATCTTTGCCAACGACGCCTTCGGCACCGCTCATCGCGCACATTCCTCGGTGGTCGGCGTCAACCTTCCCGAGAAGGTGGCCGGGTTTCTCATGCAGAAGGAACTGGACGCTTTTGCGGCGGTTCTGGACGCCCCGCAACGCCCGCTCCTGGCCATCCTGGGCGGCGCGAAAGTTGCCGATAAAATCCCGCTGATCCGCAACCTCCTCGACAAGGCCAACGAAATCATCATCGGCGGCGGCATGGCCTACACCTTCAAAAAAATCCTCGATGGCATGAGCATCGGAGACAGTCTTTTCGATCCCGAAGGCGCAAAAATTGTCTGCGAACTGGCCGACAAAGCCGCCGAACGGGGGGTGCAACTCCACCTGCCCGTGGACTTTGTCTGCGCCGATCAATTCGCTCCCGAGGCCTCCACCCGCATTGTCACAGCACAGGAGGGCATCCCCGAGGGCTGGATGGGACTCGATGTTGGACCCGCCACCCGGGATGCTTTTGATGCGGTCATCGCGCGAGCGAGGACGATTGTGTGGAATGGCCCTGCCGGAGTATTTGAGTTCGATGCCTTTGCCGAAGGCACGCGCCGCATGGCGCAAGCGATCGTCCGCGCCACGGCTGCGGGTGCGGTGTCCGTGGTGGGCGGCGGGGACACCGCCACCGCCGCCAAACAGTTCGGAGTGGTGGATCAAATGACGCACGTTTCGACAGGTGGCGGTGCATCTCTCGAACTGCTCGAAGGCAGGTCGCTCCCCGGTGTGGCCGCACTTTCCGAAAAAACATGACCGGACCACAAAAGGCTTCCGCCGCTCCTTTCCCTCCCGGGCAGAAGCTGGCCGGCGTCCTGGTGCCGGTTTTTTCCTTGCGAGGAGCGCAGGATGTCGGCATTGGCGACACCGCCGCGTTGCGGGAGTTTTTGCTGTGGGCCGCGTCGCGGGACATCGGTGCGGTACAGGTTCTTCCGGTCAATGAACCGGGTGCGGATCACAGCCCTTACAATCTCATGAGCGCCATGGCGCTCGACCCGCTCACCATCGCCACGACCCCTGATGACCTGCCAGGAATGACAGCGGAGGATTATGCCGCGCTGCCCAAACCGGTGTCCGGAGATGCCCGCTGTGTGGATTATCCCGCTGTCGAAAAATTCAACCGGCAGGCGCTCGAGACCGCGCATGCCCGCTTTCTCGAATGGCCGGCCACCCACGCACTCAGAAAGGAATTTGACGGCTTTCTACAAATCCATGCCGATTGGCTGAACCCCTACCTCCTGCACCGGACGCTCCTGGAGTGGAACCATAAGGAAAATCCCGCCGAATGGCCGGAGGCCCATCACTCACCAGCCGCCACGAACGCCTGGCTGGACGTACAGCCCCAGACAACCCGTGAACACTTCAAGCAACGAAGCGCATTTTTTGGCTACATCCAATGGGTTGCATGGCGGCAATGGTGCGGCGTACGCGAGCTGGCCGACCGTCTGGGCATCGCACTCATTGGTGACATTCCGGTGGGAGTCAGTCTGTTCAGCGCGGACGTGTGGTCGCATCCGGAGTGGTTCGACACATCGCGTTCTTCCGGAGCGCCCCCGGAAAGAGTTTTTCAATCAGAAGAGTTCACCATGCGCTGGGGCCAGAATTGGGGATTCCCGCTCTACAATTGGAAGCTCATGGAAGCCGACAATTTCCACTGGTGGAGGCAGCGCCTTCGTTCGATGCTCGGGATTTTCCATCTGCTGCGGGTGGACCACGCCCTGGGATTTTTTCGTATTTACAGTTTTCCCTGGAGGCCGGAAGAAAACGCGCGATTTACCGCTCTGTCGGACAAGGAGGCTTCCGCGCTGACTGGTGGGCGGCTTCCCAGGTTTGTGGAATGTGATGATGACACCCCGCAGCGCCGCGAGCACAATCGAAAGCACGGCGAAAGGATCTTTCGGATGTTCCTGGAAGAGACGGGCCCGGCGCGGCTCATCGCGGAGGATCTCGGCGAAGTCGCGCCTTATGTGCGCCCCACACTCGCCCAATTGGAAATCCCCGGCTGCAAAATCCCCCAGTGGGAACGCTCGGGCGACCGCCTCACTCCCGGCGTCGCCTACCCGCGCCTGAGCCTCACCACCTTTGCCACCCACGACCACCCGCCTCTCCGCGCTCTGTGGAGCGAGCTTTATCAGTCCACCCAGGCCGGAGGAGAGGCAGCCCGCCGCGCCCTCCACCAACAATGGGAGTTCATGGACTTCTGCGCTCGCCCCGACTTCCCGCTGCCCGCCCCATTCTCACAGGACGTCCACCATGCCTTTCTCCACGGTCTCCTCCTCTCCAACTCCTGGCTCGCCATCCACATGATCAGCGACATCCTCGGAAATGACGACCGCTTCAACGTCCCCGGCTCCATCGGTCAGGCCAATTGGACCCGCCGTCTCCCCTGTCCCACATCAGAACTCAATGCCCGCTACGCCGACTCCCTCGCCTTCCTCCAACAAGCCATCCACGAAACCGGACGCCATCTCCCCAAATAGCAGGAAGGGATTGTCCTGCGGTTTCAGAGGCTGAAGATGGCATCCATGGCGCGGGAGCTGTTATGGATGAGGACTTCGGGGCAGTGCTTGTAGAAGGGGACGGGCGGGATCATCTCGGCGGCCACCCAGCCCTTGTAGCCAATGGTGCGCAGGGCCCTGACGACGGACGGCCACGCGACATCTCCGGAAAGGAGGTCGCAGAAGCCATCCACGGTGCCAACGGCGCGGCGGTAGTCTTTGAAGTGCACTCTTTGGATGCGCGGGCCGAGGACGGAGATCCAGTGTTCAGGGTATCCGGTGAGCAGGGTATTCCCGACATCGAAATAGGAGGCGACGCGGTTGCTGGAGAAGCTGTCAATGAAGGCGCGCATTTCGAGCGGGCTGAGCAGGAGCTTGTTCCAGACATTTTCGATGCAGAGGGTTACGCCGGATTTCTCAGCGGCGGGCAGGCCGCGCTGGACAAATGCCCGGGCGCGCTCGACAGCCACCTCATAGGGCACGACCTCGCAGCCGGGAATAAAATCCACGCCCACGGCTCCGGGAACGACCAGGATGGCATCGAGGCCCAGAGCGGATGCACATTCGATTTCGCGGGCCAGCAGCGCATCGGCCCTGGCGCGAACCGCCGCATCCTCGCTGCACGCATTCGCACCCCAGAACAAACCCGTGGCCAGACCACTCAATTCAATGCCCACGCCTTCAGCAAGCTTCCGCACGGCCTTCAACTCTGCAGCGGAAGTTTTCAAACCGACCGGACCGTCCTCGCTCAGGTCAATTTCAAAACCGGTAAAGCCCGCTTCCCGGGCCAGACGTAATTTTTTTTCGAGTGGCCATTCGCCGGGGAACGACCAGATGCTGATGGATTTTTTCATATCAGAGTTTTGCCGGGACGCTCAGGGTTTTTCCTGTGGCGGCGGATTGAATTTCGGTGAGGGTTGTGGTGAGGGACTCCGCCGCCTGCCTCGGGGTGGCGACTTGCGGCGCTCGCCCCCGGCGGACGCAATCCACAAAGGATTTCAATTCATTGAAATAGCCACCCAATGACGAAAGATTGCCGGCGCCCGTGGAGGATTCGCCCGTCTTGGGCGTGCGGAAGGGCAGCGGCTGGCGCGGACGCCCGCCCAGGGTCAGCGTCAGCGTGGGATTCGCATTGCTGTCAAACTCGACCGCTCCCTTCTCGAAAACCGCTTGAAAGGCCATTTGAAAACCCCATTGCGCGGGATAATTCCATCCGCCCTCGCTGGTCACGGACGGTCCTTTCGGGCCAAAATCATAGGTGGTAAAAATGTGGCTCCAGCCGGAATAATCCTTCGTTCCGCGCGAGGTGACCGCCTTGGGGCGGCCAATCAGATGGTGGATATAGTCCACGTCATGGATGTGCAAATCGAGTGACGCGCCGCCCGAGAGAGCACTATCGTTGAGCCAATCCCCCACGCTGTACAGTGGCCGCCCGGCGCGGCGCTGGAGTGTCAGGCTGAGCAATTTTCCCGCGCGCCCCGAGCGCACGAAAGATTCGAAGGCCTGGTATTCCGGCCAAAAGCGTATGCAGTGCCCCACCTGCATGATCGTCCCGGATTTTTTGGCGGCTTCGGCAATCCGGCGGGCCTCGTTCCGCGTGAGAGCCAGAGGCTTTTCGCAGAAAACGTGCCGCCCCGCGCGCAGCGCTTCCACCGCAAACCTGGCGTGCCAATGGGTCGGGAGGCAAATGTCCACAATGTCCGGCTCCGCATCGGTCAACGCTTCTTCCAGCGAGGAATAAAGGGGAACCTTCAACCCGAGTCCCCCCATGCTTTTTGAGGCCTTGGCCGGGTGGGTGTCTATAATTCCAACGATGCGGACTCCGCGCAGTTGATTGTAAATTTGCGCGTGCATGGTTCCCATGAACCCGAATCCGGCGATAACGACTTTTTTCATATGCTTATAAGACAACCCATTGACAATTCGCAAGCGGAGGCGGCGGAGCCGATACTTCCTCCTCTATGAAATAACTATGCGCGTTTGCGACGACCAAGAGCAAGCTGAAAGAAGTTGCGGGGTCGGGTGTGATGAAAAGGAGGTGAGGTGGGAGTGGTTTGCGTTCGGCTTCATTTATCTGTTTACGATGAAGCCTTCAATCGTCATCTCGATGTCCTTTGCGATTTGACCAAAGGGGGGCGAAATATGGGGAAAGCTTATCGAGACACGGAGGACTGTTAAGGGGATGTTGGAAAACGTATGGCCGGCGGGAGGGATGCGCGGGCGCCATCGAAGCGGGCGTCCTGGCCCAGGGCGCGCTGGATGCGCAGGACTTCATTCCATTTGGCCATGCGCTCGCTTCGGGAAAACGAGCCGACTTTGAGCTGGCCGGCGTTGGTGGCCACGGCGAGGTGGGCGATGAAGGCATCTTCTGTTTCGCCGGAGCGGGCGCTGATGATGGGTGCCCAACCCGCGCTTTGCGTGAGGCGGATGGCCTCGAGGGTTTCGCTGACGGTGCCAATCTGGTTCAGTTTGATAAGGGCGGCATTGGCGAGGCGCTCCCCGATTCCGCGCTGAATGCGCGCGGTGTTTGTGGTAAAGAGGTCATCTCCGACCAGCTGCGTTTTTGCGCCCAGCGCGGCGGTCAGTTTTTTCCAGCCCTCCGTGTCGGTGTCAGCAAGGGGGTCCTCGATGGAGACGATCGGATATTTGTGACGCCACTCTGTGATCAGCTCCGCAAAGGCGTCGGAATCGAAGACCCGATCTTCAAGACGAAAGCGATAGAGGCCGGTCTTGGGGTCGAAGAGGTCGCTGGCCGCGATATCGAGCGAGATGGCCGCCTCCCGCCCCGGCGTGTAGCCTGCGCGCTCGATGGCGCGCAGCAGGGTCTCGATGGCCTCCTCGTTCGTGCGGAACTCGGGCCAATAGCCGCCCTCATCGGCCACCCCGAAGCGGTGGCCGCGCTCTTTCATCAGGTCTCCCGCCGCATGGAAAACATGGAAGGTCGTCTCCAGCGTTTCCTCATACGTATCCGCCCCCGTGGCGATCACCAAAAAATCCTGTACATCGGTGCGCCAATCCGCATGGGCACCCCCGCCAAAAATTTGGATTTCGGGCAGGGGGAGAAGCGTTCCCCCGCCGAGGGAGCGAAAGAGCGGGATGCCCCGTGCGACGGCGGAGGCCGACGCGACGGCCATCGAGACGGCCAGAAGCGCGTTTGCGCCCAGGCGGCTCTTGTCGGTCGTCCCATCCAGGGCGATGAGCGTGTCGTCAATGGCACGCTGGTCGCCCGCGTCCATCCCGCGAAGTCGGGGGGCAATTTCCGAGCGGATGTTTTCTATGGCGTGGAAGACCGACCTCCCACGGAACTTCCGGGGATCGCTGTCGCGCAATTCGAGTGCCTCGAACTGCCCCGTCGAAGCCCCCGAGGGAACCATGCCGCGCCCGGGCGCGCCGCCTTCGAGAACCACCTCGGCCTCGACGGTGGGGTTCCCGCGTGAGTCAAAAATCTGCCAGGCATCAATCGAGTGAATTTTCATTTTGTGGTCATTTCATCATGGAGAACCACTGGGTGCGAGCGTGTTCGTGGCTGGAGGGCGGATTCTGGAGCAGCCCGGCGGCAGCCACGCGAACCTCCCCGCGTTTTTTTTCGGATAGGTATTCGACCGGCGACTTGCCATCCACCCGCGCGATCAACAAGGCGGCGAGTGTCCGGATACAGCGCGCCTCGAAATCGTCCGGGAGGAGCGCTCCCATGGCATTGCGGTATGAGTCCCAGGCTGCTGCGGACACAGCATCCCAACCCGGGCTTTGCGGGAAAAAATGCAGGCCCTTCAAAAAGAGGTGCGCCTGCAAAAAAGCGACATCGAAGGCCGGGTCGCCACAGCAGGCCACCTCGGCATCCAACAGAACCATCCGTCCGCCGTTGACCAAAATGTTTTTGGGGCTGAAGTCGCCATGAATGAGGCAAACCCCGCTCCGTTCCAGCGCGTCCGCCTCGTCCAGCAACAACCCGCGCAGCTCGGGATGGTGCGCCGCCGCCGCGCGAAAATACGGGTC
>JAJTZA010000024.1 GCA_021463905.1 Terrimicrobiaceae bacterium
GGCACATGAAGCCTCGTTTTTTTGAAAAACAGGCACTTGTCACCGGAGCCGCCAGCGGCATCGGATACGCTGTCACACCACCCCATTCCTATTAGCTCTGGATATAGGGATGCACATTGGCTAAAGTAAGACCTTCGACAGAGGAGAACTCTTTCTCATTGAGGGTGGCCAGCCGCAACCCAAAGCGCAGCCCTGTTGCCGCAATCAACATATCGTGTGCCCCAATCCGTTTGCCGGAAGCCTCCAAAGCCGCCCAAAGTTCGGCATGTCGGCGTGCACAAGGCAGGTCAAATGGTAGAATGGGAGTCTCGCGAAGCACCGCCTCAACAAACATTTCCCTTTTTGACCGTGCCGCCAAAACCGCTCGATGAACACCGTGTAATAACTCGGACGCACTTATTGACGAAATAAACACATCCTCCATAGGTGCCTCCTTTTCAATAAAATCCTCCAGATTGAAACGCCCGCGCTCCGAGGAAATCAGCACGGAGGTATCGAGCATCAATCCCATGGCAAATCCGTCAGAAACAGATTACCACGGGAGCTCTCGATATCAGCGGCAAAGCTGTCAGCCTCTTGAGCGTTTAAGCGAGGAAACGATCTCCACTTCAACATCCATTCCCGCCCTGTCACACGAGCTCCGGCGACAGGAACCATCATCGCCACAGGCTCTCCGGATCGGAGTAAAATCGTTGAGTCGCCTCGGTAGTAAGTGCGATTCACCAAATCCGCAAAATTTCTGGCAGCCTCTGTCACCGTCATTGTAGGATCCATGATGTCAAAATCATAGAATTTGATATTCAGATTGTCAAAAGTTTTATCTGAAATCAAAGTGGTGACCAATGACCAAGCGTGGATGACACGGTCTATCGCGCCAATCTTCGTTCGACCCGTGCAACCGACACCTGCATTTGCAGAGCGAGGATTTGGGGTGCTGTGTGAGGTGGCGAAAAAAATCTTGCCCTCCCTGCGAATGTTCTATAATATAGCGTAATATGCCGCACGATTCGACACATTTTGCGACACCTTTTGAGGCTCCCAAAAAGCCGGAAGCGGCGTTTCAATATCCAGCCATGACATGGTTTGAGCAGGCGCGTTACGGGCTCTTTGTCCACTTTGGGCTGTATAGCATGTTGGGCAGAGGGGAGTGGGTAGTGAATCGGGAGCAGATGTCGGTTGAGGCGTTGGAACCGCTCGCTGACAAATTTGCTCCACATTTCTTTGATGCCGACGCGCTCGCAGATCTCGCTGTGGCTGGAGGGATGCGGTATCTCATTTTCACCACGATGCACCACGAGGGGTTTCGGATGTATGACTCCCAGCTTTCCGGCTTCTGCTCGACCCGTCGTGGGTCACGCCGGGATTTCACAGCGGAGGTGATCCGGGCCGCCCGCGAGCGCGGATTAAAAATCGGGCTCTACCACAGCTTAAACAATTGGTTTGATCAGCCGGATGGAGTGGCGGCACTGGAAAATCCGAGTCAGTACGCAGTTTACATAGAAAACACATTGAGCCGCATTCGGGAATTGGTAATCCAGTACAACCCGGTGGATATTCTTTGGTATGATGGCTGGTGGCCCTTCGATGCGGAGGGCTGGCAAGCCGGGCGCATGAATGAAATGGTGCGAAAAATTCAGCCGCACATTCTTTTTAACGGACGCAATGGGTTGCCGGGCGATTTTGCCACACCAGAGCAGCACCTGACCGCGCCGCACCCGTGGCGGCCTTGGGAGGCGTGCATCACCCTGAACGACCACTGGGGATTCCATGCGGGTGATTCCCGCTGGAAGTCTCCTCGTGAGGTTGTGTCACTGCTAACCCGGGTGGCGCAACGGAGAGGAAACCTGCTTCTCAATATCGGGCCGCGTGGTGACGGCTCGATCCCGGAAGAAAGTGAGAAAGTCATTCGGACGGTTGGACAATGGCTGAAAACCAACCAAGAAGCACTTTGGGAGACTGACTTTTTCACGTGGGACCATTATCAACGGGGAGACCATGCCGGAGATTTTAGCCATCATGGGCCCTTCACCCGCAAAGGAAACATTCTCTATTGGATTCTCACGACGCCTCCCTGCGGTTCGCTCGTGGTTTCCGGCTTGGAATGTCAGGTTGTAGGCGTCCAGTTGCTTGGGGGCGGCCCCCTGGCTTTCTCACAGCAAGACGGCCGTCTGCAAATCGAGATTCCGGACTTGCCAGAGGGAGACGATGAGTTGCCGGCTGTTCTGAAATTAGAGTGTGACCGTCCACCGGTGATTTACAAAACTGCGGGCATGAGGGTTCCTGCCGTCCCTCACCCGCGTTACGACCCTCTCCCATCAGACCTCGTTTCATGAAAACTGCTAAAAACGGTTGAACTCATAGTTCTTGCCAACAATGCCGATATTAAAATTTTTCCAGCTAAGTTGTAATTCTATGATCGCCGTCATCCTGTCTCTTCCTAAAAAATCTGGATTTTACATTTTAGCATTTGTTTGGGTTCTCTCGGTGCTGTTTCCCGCATTGGTTCGAGCGGATGAAACAGGATCGCTCAAGAAAGGAGGCTCTCCGGAATTGGTGCTGGGTCGCCTGGAAAGAACGGACTACCAAATCGTTCTTCCCTCGGCTTCTCCTTCGCGACAAATCGAGGTGGGATTGCGTGAGGCGGCGCGCCTTCTTCAATCGGCGTTTGCGGCTAACCGGATTGAAATTCCCGTGGTTCTGGAAAGCGAAAGAGATGCCAGCCGTCCGGGAATTTTTCTGGGTGCCACGGCATTTGCAAAAGCTTCCGGGATTGATCTCTCCTCGCTGGAGGGTTACGATTACATTCACAAGGCGGTCGGATCCAACATCGTCATTGCCGGCCACGATGCCGTCTCGGTGATTCAAGAGAAGAATCCGAGCACCCGGAGTCCAAAGGATTTCGACCGGCTGGCGACAGTGAAGGCCGTGGCGGACTTTGCCCGTGAGCACATCGGGGCGCGGTTTTTATATCAGGACATGGGGGATCAAATGAAAGACGAACTCAATCTGGATTTTCTCACCTCTCCCGGCGTTGAATTTTTACCCATGTCCCGCATCGCGGTTCCCTCGCAACTTGACAAACACTGGAAGTCCGCACTTGCTTACAATATCTGGAGAAATCAAAATTCCATTTATTTTCTGGCGAGCAACCGCTTCCCCACCTTCAACCAATCCTTGGGCGTACACACGCATGAGCAGGCCGTGCCTCCGGAAAAGTATTTCAAAGACCACCCCGAGTATTTTGCACTGGTCAAGGGAGTACGCCAAAATGCGCCCCAGTACGAGCTTGCCAATCCCGAGTTCCAGGAATTGGTCTACCAATACCTTGCCAACCTTTATGATCAGGGTTTTGATACGGTCTATTTGGGACATTCCGACGGATTCATTCGCAGCGAATCCAAGGAATCCTTCGACCTCTACGGGACGGGGAACGACTGGAGCGAAAAGCTCTGGATATTTAACCGCAACATGGCCGAGCGTCTCTATAAGAAATATCCAGACAAGACCATCGTCCTCACGGCTTATACCGTAACGGAAACTCCCCCCAAGAGCTTTAAGGCGTTTCCTCCCAATACGATGTTGATGTTTACCGGGACGAACGAAGAGGATTTTGCCAAATGGGATGGGATAAAAATTCCCAAAGGAATCTCCACTTACATTTATACCTGGACACCCAATTATTGCAGCCGCTATGTCCCGATGGCCACTCCGGAGTCCATCGTCAGGCAGATGAAGCGCCTCCACGCACACGAGACGCACGGGATTTTTACGGATGGGATGCCCTGGTATGACATGGGGCTCCAGGGGCCCACAGCTTACGCATTTTCCAGATTCTGGGATGATCCGGAGAATGCCGATGCTTCCGCTCTCACCAAAGAATTTGTCGAGGCGGCATTTGGCCGGGCGGCACTTCCCATGATGCGGTTTTACAATTCCCTTCACAAAGGCATTGCCATCTATCCGGACTATCTGGGGACACGCCTTCCGGGATGGATGGACATCAGTGACGGATTCCAAATGCTCTCCATCCTCTTCCCTCCCAAACTCCTTAAAGAATTGGACGAGCATCTCACTCAGGCGGAGAAACTGTCGCACAACGACCGCGTCGCGGCGCGCCTGGCCCTGGTGCGCCGCGAATATGAATGGCTGCGCCACACCATGGATGTGATCCATCTTTACAACGCGCAAACCGTGGAGTCCGACAACGAAGCCCTCCGTAAGGCCTTGCTTGATGCCATAGACAGGCGCAATGCCTTTATTAGTGGAATGTATGGCGACAAGGAAGGCACACGAGACGCAAAACCTCATCCCGCATGGAATGCCACCCTGTTTCCACCTGTCGGACACGATAGCGCACACCTCAAACTGGCTCATGGGGGATATCGCCAGAATTTCAACACCACGGCTCTTAACTGGGATACCGCCGCCATGCGCAATGACCCCTCGGCGAACCTTCCCCATGCTCTCGTCAAAAGCGTGGAAACCCCTACGACGATCACATCCCAAGCATGGGAAAAGGCTGCTCCCCTTGCCCTTTCCCCGGCCAGCAAATCCTCTCCCAAGGAGGGGGACACTGTTGCCCGCGTCCTTTTCGGAGCGGATGCACTTTATGTGCGCATGGAGTCGCCACTCCCCGGGAAAAATGGCGCCAGGAAAAACGCGGTGGAAGTGCTTCTCGCCGCGAGAGGCGGAACGGACATCCTCCATCGCTTTCGTCTCAGTGCAAACGGAGAGCGTTACGAGGCTGCCACCGGACTCATTGTGGACAAAATGAACCTTCTCTATCAACGGGAGGATCCGGATTGGTCAGAACCATGGAAATCCGAGGTGCTGGAACAACCGGAGGCCAACCGATGGCTGGCCCTGTTTGTCATTCCCTATGCCTCTCTCGGGGCGCAAAAGCCAGCCGACAATGCCTACTGGCGCGCAAACTTTGGAAGAACCCTCACCACTTCCACCGGAGAAAAAGAACACTGGTTATGGTCAGGCGCCACGCAGCTTGACGACCACTCCGCTCTCGGCGTTTTGGATTTTCCATCCGAAGGAGCGCAGCAACAGGCGCGGAATATGCGCAAGCAAACGGGCATGGACATTCCTCCTCCGAAATGGAAATCCCTTCCTGATCCGCTTCCTGCAGACAGCAGGGGAGAATGGAAATTCCAGATTGACCCATTGGAAGTGGGGGTGCGGGATGACTGGGCCGCGACGAAATTTGACGATCGTGCCTGGCAGAAGATGCGCGTTCCTGCGTGGTATGCGGAAACGGACGTGGGTGCATATAACGGGATTGCATGGTACCGCCTGCACTTTAAGGTTCCCGAAACTTGGAAGGGTCGGGACTTGAACATTTTGTTCGGGGCGGTAGATAAGGAAGCCTGGATTTATTTAAACGGCAAGCTCCTGCGCGAACACAGCGAAGAATCGGAAGGACGCAAGGCGGAAGAAATTTATGACACTTCGTTTGAGGCAAAAGCTCCGGCTTCCCTTGTCGTCTTCGGCGGAGAAAACGTCCTGACTGTACGGGTGCGCAATACCTTTGCGGGGGGCGGCATTTCACGTCCCGTCTTTATCCACGCAGCTCCAAAATCATGAAACCTTCATCTGTTATTTATTCCCTTCCCTTCCTTCTCCTCTCTCTCGGGACAGCCCTCTCCGGTGTGTCCCTCCATGCCGAAGAATCCGCTTCCCCGGGTAGAACGCTTTTGGACTGGACCGAGCAAGCCGGCAGCGACTCCGCAAAGTCCCCCTCCTCCGATATTAAGTTTTTTGTTCGCCACGGAGCACAACCAATCATCGCCACCACCCAGACCACACCACCCAGCCCGTTTTCAAACGGATCTGCAGCGCTGTACATCCCTCCTTCGGGAAACACAGAGCAGGCCGAGGCTGTGGCCATTGACTTTGACCCATTCCTCTATCAACACTCTCCGGCGAAAGGATGGATTGAATTGGAATTTACCGTGCAGAACTCCATCCTCGATGTCTCGCTCGGGGTGGACTCGACCAACATGGAAAGCCCTTCTACCATGGCGCAATCGAACGGCGGAAAAAAGCTTTTTACAGCTTATTTCTTTCCCCAGGAAAATAGAACAATTCTTCTCCGGCGTGAGAGCGAACAGGGAGGAGGAGAACCGCAACGACTTCCTCTCTCCCGTGGAATCATCCCCGGTCAGCCCCATGTTTTTCGCATTTCATGGGATTGGAAATCCGATATGCCGGGGATCCGGTTTCAACTTGATGGAGAACCGCTTTCCATTAAGGGGGGCGACGAAACCCTGCCCGTTGATATCCAATCCATCGAAAAGGGAGTTGATAAATTAGTCATTTTCCTCCGCAGTGGGGATTTTTTGGGAAAAATCACTGCTTCAGAATAGGATAAAACACATACGTTCACCATGAATCACGAAGTCAATCGAAATATAATGGCTATTGGCGCACACGCTGATGACATCGAGGTCAACGTCGGAGCCACTCTGCTCAAGTACCACGAGATGGGCTATGCCATCACTTATGTAATGGCCACCAACAACATGTCGGGAAGCGTCAGCGAAGTACAGTCGGACGGAAGCATTAAAGTGTTTCGAGAAGGGCCGGTGGCCATGATGGGGCGGCGGAAGCGGGAATGTGACGAAGCGGCCCGGGTGTTGGGGACGGTTCCCATACACCTGGATCACCCCCAGCGGCATTATCATCCTGGTGTCGAGGGCGCGTGCCTGGAGCTGCGCTACGGCTGCGCACTTCCGGAAGGCGTTCCGGCGGATGTCCCCAGTATTTTGACGGCCGCTGATGATGCGGCCAGCGTCTCCCGGTTATCCACTTTGATCCTGGAAAAATCTCCGGAATGTGTCCTCACTCATACCGCGCTGGATCCGAATATCGAACATTCCGCAGTTTGCACCCTGGTCACGAAGGCGTTCTGGGAGGCGGTCGAGAATGGTTTTACCGGCGGCCTGCTTTACTGGAATTGCGGACATTCCATGTATGGTGAGTTCAGCATGCGGTGGGACACATTTATTCAGGTTGATCAATATCTGGATCGCAAAATGGAGCTGGTCGGAAAGCACCGCTGTCAGATGCCCACGGCCAGTGCGCCTGATCATGGACATCGTTTACTCACGGAGTGGCGGGGAAAATCCTGCGGCTGCCGTGCGGCGGAGGTGTTCAACTGGGTGCGCCGACCTGCCCGGTGCTCGAAAATGCTGACGGGTATGTTCTCGCCGATTTTTGGGGAAATCAGCACGGAACTTCTTCATAATACCCGCTAACCATTCCACAATCATGCCTCCCACTCGCGATGCTCCCGACGGTTTTTCTCTGGTGGAATTACTGGTGGTCATGGCCATTATCGGCATCCTCCTGGTGCTTTCCGCAGTGGCATTTAGTAGTGTGGGCCGCGCACGAAACCTGACCAAAGCCGGTTATGATGTGGAGGGATTTTTGGAAGGTGCCCGCACTCATGCCATGTCGCGCAATACCTACACGTGGGTTGGTCTCCAACAAACCAACGACGACGTGCTGCTGGTCGCGGTGGCCTCGCGCGATGGCGCGTCGGTTCCGACCGGAAATAGAACGTACACCGCAGGCTCCGACCTTGTCCCGATTGGCCGCACTTTGCGCATTCCTCAAACGCGATTTGAACGCACCCAGCCTGCCGGAACACCCTCACCGATATTCTCGTTCTGGGCCGGATCTGCCAGTGCGCCTCTGGCGTTTAATTCATGCGTGATCCAGTTTAATAGTCAGGGCGAAGCACGGGTGGACGCGAACCAAATTCCGAAAACGATCGAAGTGCGGCTGCACTCTTCTGCGGGCAATCAGACTGTCAATGCGGAGAACTTCGTGGATGTCCAGCTTGGTGGGCTGAGCGGAGCCACCGCCATCCATCGGCCATGACCCCCCCCGTAAAACTCTCCCGTGCATTTTCGTTGGTGGAGGTGGCTATGGCTGTGGGAATTGTCGCCTTTGGACTCATTGCCATTTTTGGATTGTTGCCGACCAGCTTGACAACCACGCGAACCATTTCTTCCGAGGGGATGGCCACCGATATCCTTACAGCTTTGGCGGAGGATCTGCAGGTCGAGCGCGAGGCTCCCGCCGATGCCACCCCCCTGTACGGGCTGGCGGTGGGAACCGATACGAACGGCAGCGTTTTTTTCAATCAAGCCGGCCTGCCGGCTGCGAGCCCCTCCGAAGCAGCTTACAAGGCCGATTGGCGGCGCTGGACGACAAATCATGGCGCCTCGGCGTGCATCATTCATCTCTCGGTTGGTTGGCCTGCCACAAACGCACAAGGGCAGATTGAGGCTCTCGTTCCGCTCTCTCACCATCCATGAGCGTCCAACCCCATCGCAAAGTCTTTTGTTGCCGCCCAGCCAGGGCGGTGCGCGATGGCAGGGCGGGAAAGTCCCCGCCGCGTGCTTTCACACTCATTGAGGTTTTGGTGGCTGCGGCGGTGTTGGGGCTGCTTTTGATTCTGGTTTTTCAACTGACGAGCAGTGCTTCCCATGTGACCGGACAAGCTCAGCAGCGGTTGAGTGCGGATGCGGACGCACGGCAGCTACTGGATCGTGTGGGGGCGGATTTTCAGAGGATGGTTCTGCGGCCCGGATTGCCCGCCCGCTTTGAAAAGCGTGTCGGCAACGACCGTATGGTCTTCCTTGCGGCCCGTGACGGGTATGATGGCGACCGGGGTGTTTCGGTGGTTTCTTATGGAGATGGGGATGGTGGGGATCAACTCCAGCGTGGGGCGAGTGGCAGGTACTGGACCAATGCCAGCCCGTTGCTCGAGGTGGTGTTTACCAACAGTCCTCCGACGGCTCCGCCCATCGGCAGTGCCAGCGAATCCGCCACCGCACAAATTTTTCGCATCGAAACCGCCTTCCTGCTCAGCGATGGTTCGTTGGTGGCCGACCCACCCACGCAGAGCCTGCTGCCAAGTGGTGGAAATCCCACCGTCCAAGCGGTGGTCGTCGGCATCGCCGCAGTGGATCCTCTCTTGATCGAGCGCGCCCAAACCACTCCCTCAGACCTCGCAGAAAAATTTGAAGACGCCCAGGATGGTAAAGACATTACCACCGTCTGGCAGACGACCCTCGACGGCAATTCCCTGCCAGCACCCATCAAAACCGGTGTGCGCATCTACCAGCGCTTTTTTCCCATCCCGCCTCAGCGCACACCCTGAAACCCCAGCCAAAAAAATAAAAAAAAGTTCTTGCCCTTTTGAGAATATTCTATAACATAGCAAAAAATGTCCCACGTTTCGACACATTTTGAAATATCCCGTGAGGTTTCCAAGAAGCGGAAAATCTAC
>JAJTZA010000025.1 GCA_021463905.1 Terrimicrobiaceae bacterium
ACTCCGGTCGAGCCGGCACAGGGAGACGGGCAGATGCACTATGGTCTGGGAATCCTTTATCCGGGAAAAATCGGGGATGAGTTCTTTCTGACCAAGGGCCATTATCATTCCCATCGTCCGGCTGCGGAAGTTTACGTGGGACTCAAGGGCGAAGGGCGCATGCTTTTGGAATGTGAAGAATCCCACGAATGCCGGATGGTGACATTGCGAGAAAGTGCTGTTGTGTATGTTCCGGGCCATACTGCACACCGGACCGTCAATACCGGATCCGAACCCCTCCTCTATCTGGGCATCTATCCGGCCAATGCCGGCCACGACTACGCTGCCATCGCCCAACGCAATTTTCGCATGGTCATTGTGGAAAGGGCGGGCAGGGTCGTGATGGAATCCAGATGCTAGCTTTCGCATTTTATGAGCACTGATCCCGAACCATCCATCCCCCGCGAACAGCCTCCGGTTGCCCTGGTCACGCGACCGTGGGGGAGTTTTCGACAGTATGCCTGGAACCGCAACGTGACGGTCTCTCTCATGACCGTACAGCCGGGTCAGCGGTTATCCCTCCAATCCCATGCGGGGCGGGCCGAGCTGTGGATCGTCCTTGATGATGGTGCGCGAGTGCAAATCGGCGACACGGTTCGCGACTGCAAGGCCGGGGAGGAATTGTGGATTCCCGCAGAAGAAAGGCATCGGTTGTCGTGCGTTGGACAGCGTCCCATCCGGGTTCTGGAAGTCGCCTTTGGCAATTGGCGGCAAGAAGACATCATTCGTTACGAGGACGATTTCTCCAGACCTCCGCAGGGAGAGTGACATGACGAGTCCCATGCCAAAGAATCAACCGAATTACGATTTGCGCCCCGAAATCCCCGCTCCGGATGCCCATGCGGAGGATTGCTGGTCGGGATGGGAAGCGGTGGCGGAAAAAATCGGGGAGGCCTTGGGCGGCAATCGCCACACCCTGGCGGTCGAATGCTACACCGGGGTGTTTGATCAAGCCTTGCAGGAATGGCTCGTCCGCTCCCTGCGACCCGGGCTGGTGATTCACACGAAGACGCTTTTCAAAGCTGCGGAGGAAATCGAGAGGCTCGTCGAGCCGTATTTGGGAGGCGATGACCCTGTCTTTGGCTTCCTGTCGCGCCTCCGCATGGAGGATTTTTTGGACAGGGAGCGGCTATCCAAAATGCGGACCCGGATTCGGGCCGCCGCCTCCAAGCGAGTCCTCATTATAGGGCCGGGAGCTTCGCTGGTGACAGATGCGGACATCCTCATTTACGCAGACATGCCCCGTTGGGAGGGACAATTGCGCCAGCGGCGGGGAGAAGCGGACAATCTTGGTATTCAGAACCGTGGCAGCAAGGCCTCTCTGCAGTACAAGCGATCCTTTTTCATTGATTGGCGAGTCTGCGATCGCCTCAAGCGTCAGACGATGCCACGCTGGGATTTTTTGCTGGATACCACGGATCCTCAGGTTCCAAAACTGATCACCGGACAGGCTCATGCGGCGGCTCTGCGTCATGCCGTCACCCGCCCGTTCCGGGTCGTTCCGTTCTTCGATCCGGGTCCCTGGGGAGGGCAATGGTTGCGGTCTGCTTTTGGGCTTCCACAGGATCCTCCCAATTTTGCGTGGGGATTTGACTGTGTGCCTGA
>JAJTZA010000026.1 GCA_021463905.1 Terrimicrobiaceae bacterium
CAGGTACCTTCGAGCGGGCGATGGACTCGAACAAGCGTGTGGGGATTCCCTCGGTGTGGTTGGGGAAGAAGGAGGGGGACGAGCTTTATGCGGTGTTGCCGCCGGACGGTGGATTTTTGATGGTAATGCCGGCTGCCGAGCTGATGGCGTATGGGCAGAAGTTTGAGCAGAGCGATCTTCCGCCGCCGGAGAAGCGGGTGGCTATTCGGGAGTTTTACGGGGGGGCGCGGCGACTTTTGACGGACGGTCAGGGGCGGGTGTTGCTGCCCGAGGAGCACTGTGCGGCAGCGGGACTCAAGAGCGCCGTGGTCTTCGTGGGCGGGCGCAGCCGCTTCGAGATTTGGGACAAAGACCGCTATGCCGTCACCGCAGAGCAATCCAAGGAGGCCTACCGGCGCGCCGCGTTGGCCATCGGATTGTAATGAAAATTTTAACATGAGGACACCCTGCCGTCCATGACGCGGGCCATCCGCAGATTTTTCTTCGGGTTTGATTCCCGGAAAGAGACTGACGGAGCGGCACGTGGACATGTCGCGGTGAAACTTCCACGCAAAAACGCTTATGAACATCTGGGGCTACGACGACCCGTCTCTTCTGGTTTTGGAAAGAGCTGATCAAGAAGGCTTTCATGCGCCGGTGCTGTCCGAGGAAGTGCTCGCGCTGCTGGATCCGCGTCCTGGCCAGATTTTTCTGGATGGCACGGCGGGGGGAGGCGGCCATTCCGAACTGATCCTGGAGCAGGGTGCGCATGTGATCGCACTGGATCAGGATCCGGACGCGCTCTCGGTGTGCGCCAGGCGACTGGAACGCTTCGAGGATCATCTGCGCCTCTTCCGCGCGAATTTTTCCAATGCAGGCGCGGTGCTGGACTCCCTGGGTGTGACGGAGTTGGATGGAGCACTGCTCGATCTGGGCGTTTCCTCGCATCAACTCGACACGGCGGAGCGCGGATTTTCGTTTCTGCGGGAGGGGCCGTTGGACATGAGGATGGATCCGGGAGGATCACTAAGTGCCGCAGTTTTGGTCAACACTTCTTCTCAGGAGGAGTTGGTGCGAATTTTTCGTGACTACGGCGAGGAGCCGCTGGCGGCGCGGATTGCGGCGGGGATTGTGCGTGCGCGTGAGGAGGGCCCCCTGCGGACCACGCGGGATTTGGCTTTGGCCGTTGAGCGGGTGGCACCGCGCTCGGGGCCGCGGCATCCGGCCACGCGGATCTTTCAAGCGCTGCGCATCGCGGTCAACGATGAACTCGAGGTTCTTCGACGTGGGCTGGAAGTGCTCTCCACCCGGCTTGCGCCCGGAGGCCGCCTTGCTGTCATCACCTTCCATTCCCTGGAAGACCGCATCGTCAAACACTTCTTCCGCGATCACGCCGCAGAATGGATTGACCGCCCCGAATGGCCCGCGCCGCGCCGCAACCCCCACCACATCTTCCGGCTCCTCACCCCAAGACCCCTCGATGCCTCACCCAAAGAAATCACCGCCAACCCACGCGCGCGCAGCGCAAAATTGCGCGTCGCCCAACGACTCGAAATCCGCCATGAACACCACCATTGATTCTCACACACGTACCTGCATCAACGCACTCTCCATCGCCCCGCTGTTTCGCTGGATGCTTATTGCGGCCCTGATGTGCGGCCTCGGCCTCCTCTTTGTCTTTGTAAAAAATCAACAACACCAACTCGGAGCCAAAACGCGCGAAGTCGAGCGGCAACTCCACGAAGAGCGCTCGCTCAACGAAGTCCTCCGTGCGCGGATTTCGGCGCTCTCCTCGCGCGGAGAGCTGCAGCGCAAGCTCCAGAGCGGCATGATCGTCCTGCAGCCCATCCCGGCAACAGCCATAGCCCGTCTGACGTCGCCGGTTGAGGCGGACACCCTGGCCGTGGCCCGTACGGCTGCCAATGATCGGGCTTTGCCATGAGATGGAAGACCTGTCATCGGGTGACTGCTGTATGCGTTGCGGC
>JAJTZA010000027.1 GCA_021463905.1 Terrimicrobiaceae bacterium
AGCCGAGGCGACATCGAAGGGGATCAATGCCGCCCTCCAGCACGCCAAGACAGCAGGGGCGAACAAGATCGTCTTCCCGGCGGGCACGTATCTCATCAATGTGAATGACCCTGTCATTCTGGATCATCAGGACACGATTGTGGATCTGAATGGGGCGACGCTTCAGGCCCAGACAAACACCCGGTCCGATTACACGATCCTGCAAATCTGGCCGGAGGCGAAGAATTTGCGCTTGACCAATGGAACGCTTCGTGGCGACCGCGAGGAACATGATTACCAGACGGTCGAGGGCACGCATGAAGGCTGCGCGGGGTTATCGGTCATTGGCGGCGACGGTTTGGAAATTGATCATTTGCATGTGACGCAATTTCCGGGGATTGGGGTGACGAACAGCTCGACGGGGATGCGCAACCGGGAGGAATTGCTGGCGCACATTTACTATCTTGTCGAGCGTAAGAACCTGGAGTCCGGAGCATTTTCCAAAACCGGGGAGGCGGTTGAAGACTCGGGAAAGTTGCGTTCGATCAGGCCCTATGCGATTGGCGGGGAGCGCAATCAATTTGAGCTGGGTTACAACGCTGGCTATATGGGATTTCCGTGGATATTAGGGCGCGCATATCAGGTGGTTTTTCTCGATGAGAACGAGCAATTTCTCGAAAAAAGGGATGTGCTCCAATTTCGCAGGGTTCAAGTGCCGGAGAAGGCGCGGTTTATGCACCTGGAATTTAATCAGCCGGAGATTGCGGAGGAGCCCGCCCATCCTGCCAGCACGGAGTTTCTTGTGCGCATTACCAATTTTATTCCGTCCACCGACGTGCATTTTCATGACAACCTGCTCGATTTCAACCGCAGCCTGGGCTTTTCGGGAGTTGGGATCCGCTGGCTCATCGAGAACAACCGCATTGAAAATAATGGCGGCATTGCTCCGGCGTATGGCATTGATCTCGAGGACGGCTGGGAAATGATGCAGGATGTGGTTTTTCGTAAAAACTCCTTTCAGGACAATCAGCAGGGGGACATTGTTATATGCGCGGGGAGCGAGATTGTGGTCGAGGACAATGACTTCACCAACAAAGTCGTTTTCCATGGGCGTGCTTACAATTACACCGTGCGTGGGAATCGCGTGAAGGGCGGCTATGTATTTTATACGACTCGCTCCGGAGTGGCGACCATTACGGGAAACACTTATGAGGGAGTTGGTCGGGTGGAGATGAACTTTGATGGCAGAGGTCTGGCTGACGGCTTGGTGCGTAAAAAAGGTGAGAATGTTGCCACGCCCGCCCTGGTTGCCACCAACGAGACCTTGACGGAGGTCGGCCAGGTCACGGGGACGTTCATCAATTATCGCGACTCGCGTTTCACCGACTCGAAGTTGGTGGCCGGCGACTCCACCCGTCTGGTTTCCCTTGAAAATTGCACCTTCGAGAATACCACGTTTGAAGTGAAAGACCAGGGGCCACAGTTTTTCTTCCACGAAAAAAACAACACCGGCGATCTCCCCGTCACCGGCGGGGGCGAAGAGCGCAAAATCACCAAGCCTTAGGCGGCTCACAAGACTGAAATCGCAATGCCATGAGACTTTACAATATCGTTGATATCCCGTCGAAGGATCGGGAGGAATTCCTTGAGCCGCTGCTGGCTTTGCAACGGCGCATGGGCAGCAAGGACTTTGCGTTCATGATCACGCTGGATCCCGAGCAACCGCCCTATCTTGAGAAACTGACCGAGTGCCTGGAGACCTTCCAATGGCTGCGGGACCATCTGAGGGAGGAGGGGATCCGCTGCGGGTATCTGATTCAGGCACTGCTCGGGCATGACGAGCGTGGTCAACCGCGCTCGCCCGCGCCGTTTCAGCGCATTGTCAAGATGGACGGCACCACGTTCGAGCCGGTTTTTTGTCCGCTGGATGCAGGGTTTCAACAGCATGTTTGTGAGGGCATGAAGAAAATCGCCGGAACCAGGCCGGATTTTATCATGACGGATGATGATTTTCGCCTGACACGCAGCGGCGGTGCCAATGGCTGTTTCTGTCCCCTGCACCTTCAGCTCTTCAATACGATGTCCGGGTTGTCTCTGACACGCGCGGAACTCGTCGAACTGTTTGCCCTGCCCACCGAGGAAGGCGTCAAAATGCGGTATTTGTGGCAGCAAGCCGAGGATGAGAGCCTGCTGGATCTGGCGCGAAAGATTCGCACGGCGATTGACAGCGTGAACCCGAAGCAGCGCGTGGGAATGTGTGTGAACGAAACGTTGTTTCACGTCAGCGACCGGCTGTGTCATGTCATGGCTGGAGGGCAGCGTCCGTTTGTCCGCGTGAGCGGTGCCTGCTACCTCGAACAAGGCGCGAAGCGGCTGCCCCTCGCGCTGGACTCCATTTTGTGGCAGCGGAGTTTTCTCTCGGAGGATGTCGAAGTCCTGCTGGAAGCGGACACGTACCCACATCACCGTTTCAGCGTCTCCGCCACGACACTCAAGGCCTTTGTCACCACGGGAGCCTTGCTCGGTCTGGACTCCGCCAAGGCCTGGGTGGAACCCCGCGCGCCCCTGGGTGAGAACCCCGCATTTGCCGACGCCTACCAAAGCCTCAGAGCCCAGGTGGATGTCATTCAAGCCTTTGCAAAAAAAATCCGCTGGGCGGGAGCGAGTTTCCCCATCCGGGCGGATGAGACATACCGCCTCCCCTGGCAAGTCTCCGAACTGCGCTTTCCGCGCACGCCCGCGTGGGTGAATCCCATTGGCAGGATGGGCCTGGCCCATGTTCCCGGCGGAAATCTCGACCACGGCTTGCGTTGTTTCAGCGGCGTCTCGGCGGAAGGCTATTCCCGCAAGGAATGGGAACGTTTCTTCAGTGAGGGAGTTCTCCTGGATGGCCCGGCTGCGGTTCATCTTTGCCGGGAGGGTTATGAAGAAATGCTTGGAGTGCAGGTCGAGGACTTCGGCGACAATTGGTTCTTTAGCGTGGAGCGTTACAGCGATGATGCACGATGGAATGGGCAATATGCAGGACATGTCGGCTACGGCATTCACCCTGACAAAGACTGCATCAAGCGCATCACACCGCTTTCTGCGGACATTCAGATTCTGGGCGAGTACATCGCGTGGCCGTGGCATCAGGCCAAAGAATACAAAGTGGTGGCACCCTCCGTCACTTTGTTTAAAAACAAGCTGGGCGGGCGGGTGGCCGTCTATGCCCCGGACGTGGAAAAACTAGCCACGTACCATTACATCCTCCCGAGGCGTCGCCACCAGCTTTCCCAGGTGGTGAAATGGCTCGCGCCCGAGGAATACCCGATTCAAGTCGAAACCGACAGCGACCTCTACTTTCTCGCAGGAAACATTCCCGGCGAAAAGTGCTGGTACCTTTACGCGCTCAACCTGCAACCGGATCTCATGGAACACCTGAAACTCTCCGCCGATATTGGCCCGTTGCGGAAGGCGCAATTCCTCAATGCCCAGGGAAAATGGGAAGACGTGGACTGGGAGGGAATCTCCCCCAACCCCATCCTCCAGAAGAGCCTGCCTTACCTGCAACCCACTCTGTTTCGCTTGGAATGAAGAATGCGAATCCTGTTCTTTTCACGTGAGCCTTCCTTCCACAATCAAAAAATTGTTTCCCCACCGGGAGAAGGTGGCCCCTTGCCTTCGGGTTTTGCGGCGGTTTCGCATGGAGGGGGGTGAGCGTCGGGAAATCGAATATGCCGTCGCAAGGGACGAACGCGTCCGGGCCTGGCTTCTCGTGCCCGAGGGAGGGACGCGCAGACCCGGAGTGCTGGCGTCGCATCAACACGCGGGGCAACACCATCTCGGCAAATCAGAGCCTGCGGGATTGGCCGGTGACCCGGCAATGGCCTACGGATTGGAACTCTTTCGGCGCGGCTTTGTGGTGCTCTGCCCCGATCATCTGGGGTTCGAGGATCGGCAGCAGAAGAAGCGTCGCGGTCAGCAGGTTCTGCGGGGGGTGGACTACGAGCAGTTTTTGTTTGTGGACGCGATCCTGCGAGGCGGGAGCCTGACCGCAAAGTATTTGTTTGATCTCCAGCAGGCGGTGGACGTCCTGGCAGACATGGAGGAAGTGGATGCGTCCCGCTTGGGTGGGATCGGACATTCCCTCGGCGGGCAAACCATTCTCTGGCTTGCGGCGGCGGATCCGCGCCTGAAGGCGGTGTTTTCCTCCTGCGGGTTCAGTCAGATCCGGGATATTCAGAACGAGGCCTTCCTGCACAACCGGGCTCTGTATTTGCCGAAGTTTCTGCAAGTCGGGGACATGGATGCTGTGGTGGCCTCCATCGCGCCACGGGCCTTTGGCATGAGCCACGGAACGCAGGACGCCATGTTTCCTCTCACCGGCGTGCGGGAAATCCACCGCCGGGCCAAGGACGTTTTTGCACCCTGCCAGCTCCTGGCCATCATCTTTCGCGGACGCCATTCCTTTCCAGAAACCATCCGCAAAAGAGCCTACGCCTTCCTCGAACGACACTTGGCATAGCAAGCATTTTCCAAACAATTCACACGCGCAGTACAACCCGAAATGATAAAATCCATGAAAACTTTTACCCTGGCAATCCTTGGTGGCCTTTGTGTCATTGCCTCGCTTCGTGCGGAGGATCTGAGCATCCGCGCGGACTATCCCGGCGGAAACATTCATGTGGAGAGCAACGATGGTGCGACGGTTCACCTTGCGCCGGATCTGCGGGATAACAAAAAGGACTGGTTTTACTGGAACTTTGAGGCCACGGCGGCCAAGCCGGGGCCGGTTCGGTTTGTTTTCACTGGGGCGCGGGTTGGATCCCGTGGTCCGGCGGTCAGCCTGGACGGCGGGCAAACCTGGAAGTGGTTGGGCAAGGAAGCGGTCAACTACTCCGTTCCCAGGGAGAAATCGGAGGAATCGTTTGATTTTGATTTCACCAAGGCAGGTCAGAAGGTTCGCTTTGCCATGGGATTCCCCTACGTGCAAAGCAATTTGGAGGGATTTCTTAAGGAAAACGCAAAGAATCCGAATCTTACAACGAGCGCTCTCACCACATCGAATGGAGGGCGACCGGTGGAATTGCTCCAGATCGGCAAGCCCGGCGAAGGGGTCACGTCTGTTCTCGTGGGGGCGCGGAGCCACGCCTGCGAGGCTCTGGCAAGTTACGTGCTGGAAGGCTTCCTTGATGAGGCGCTCTCGGACTCTCCTTCCGGGATCGCCTTCCGCAAAAAATACGTTCTTTACGCCGTTCCCTTCATTGACAAGGACGGCGTGGAACAGGGCGATCAGGGAAAGAATCGTGGGCCGCATGATCACAACCGTGACTACGGGCCGAATCCGATCTACCCGGAAATTGCCGCCATCCAAAATCTGGCCGTCGAGAAGAAAGTCCGCGTGGCTATTGATTTCCATTGTCCTTATTTGCGTGGGGACATTCACGAAGCCTATCACTGGCTGGGGCTCAAAGTTCCTCATGAGGAGGACAATGTTGGAGAACTGAGCGCCTGGCTGGAAGAAGAGCGCCCCCTTGCGGCCAATACCGCGATCCCCTTCCTCGCGAAGCTCGCCGTTGCGGAGGGAAAGACCGAAAACATTCCCTTCTCCTGGTATTTTTCACGACAACCGGAGAACCTGTTGGGCGTCACTCTCGAGTCCCCCTACGCCCAGGCCGAGACGGTGGACGAGGCCCGTGACTACGGACGAGGGTTGTTGCGCGCTCTGGTGCGCACAGAGTTGGTTGGCCCGGAGCCGGGGATTGCCCGTGGCAAGGGATCCCGCGCGGCCTTGGCAAAGTATGCCGGCGATCTTGCAAAACTGCACGGCGATCCGACCAGGGCCAAGGAGGTCGCCGCAGAGTCTTTGGAGGATCCTGCCGCGCCCTCCGTGTTCAAGGCCCAAGCCAATCTGTCCCTGTCCACGGTTGCCCTGCGCCAGAAGCAGTACGAGGAGGCGGTGGGCTATGCCAGGGCGGCAGCGGCGGAACCCGACGCAACCGCCAAGCAAAAAATCCTGGCCCTGATCCAGGAGGCCACGGTTCTGGCAACCAGTCCCGAATCCAACCCGGAAGAATTGGAGGCGGTGGTCAGGAAAATCGAGGCCAGTTCGTTTGCGGCTCCTTCCAACCGGGCGGATGTGTACGAACAGGCGTCCAACCTCTACGCCGCTCGCGACCAACTTCCCAAGGCCTTGGAATACATCCAGAAATGCGGTAAAACCTGTCTCGACTGGAAGAAAAGTGGAACCCTGCTGCGGGAGGCGGAAATCCTGGACGCTCTGAACAAAGCGCCCGAAGCCCTCGAACGCCGCAAGGATGTGGTTGCGCTGCTCAAGCCACAGATGCTGCCGGCACCGAAGGGGAAGAGTATTTTCCTGGGAACCATGACCGGCAACTACTTCGATGCCGTTGTGAGTCTGCCCACTTCAACCAAGGAGGAGAAAGTGGAGGCCGCGCAGGTGGTTCTGAACTTTCCCACTCTCCCCGGAGGCCTTAGAGAACGGGTTCAGGAATGGCTGGCGAACAATCCCTAGATGTCCAATGTCCCAATGTCCTCAACGGTTTCCATTTCAGCAATCATGATCTCCATCCTTTCCAGCTTATGAAATGTCGCATCGCTTCTGCCCTGGGCGCAGCGTTCCTCGCCGCATCCGTTCCGCTTGCCGCCTTCGCAAAGTCCACGGAATCGTCTCCTTCAACGCTCGTCAACAAGGTCCGCCAGGCCGTCGCCGCAAGCACGGAACCGGGCGCCAAGATGTCCCCGCTCTTTGCCTATTATGTGGTGCCTCCGATGAGCAACCTCAAGCGGACGGCAACCACGGTTCCGGAAGATGGCATCCTCGGAGGTCCCATCCGGATCATCGCCGCGCAGGGAGAGTTTGAACCGGCCTCGGTGGTCTTTTTCCCCTTTGCCGACGTCGGCAAAATGGAGCTGAAGGTTTCCAATCTCAAGGGAAAGAACGGAACGATTCCCGCCTCGGCGGTGGACGCAAGGGTGGTTAAAGTCTGGTATCAAACCGGTACCGCGTGGCACAGCTATTTTGCGGACGCTTATGGACGAACGCTCGTTCCCGAGTTGCTGCTCCACGATGAGAATCTGGTCCGGGTGGATCAAAAAACGCAGGACAATTATCTGCGGGTGGATTATCCGAAGCCGCGGGGCTCCGAGTATGTGTGGATCAGCAATCCGTACCAGATTCAAATCCCCTTCAATCACTTCACCGAGCCGGTGGATGACGCCCCGGCTCTTCGTCCGTTTTCGCTGACCCAGGGCGAGTTCAAGCAGGTGTGGCTGACCTTTGAGGCGCCGAAGGAGGCGGAAGGCATCTACTCGGGAACCCTCGCAGTGACGGTGGACGGCAAGCCCCAGGGGGCGATCCCGTTGGAAGTCCGCGTGCTCCCGTTCGCCCTGCCCGATCCAAAAACCAACTACGACCTCAATCGCGAATTTTATACCTCGATTTACAATGACTTGAAGCTGCCCATCTACCTCAAAAACAATGGCGGGGATCGTGAGGGAGCGTTGAAGCGGCTGGCTAATGAATACGAGAACGTGCGAAAGCATAATATCCTCTATCCGATCCTGCTGGATCAGTATTTGCCGGGGGAAGCCCAGCTCTTTACCGATCAGTTTGAAGTTTACAAAAAGGCGGGGCTCCGCACGGATGCGATTTTTGGGGCGGTGCCGGCGATTCCCAATTATGGGTGGATGACTTCGCCCGAGGTGCAGGGGAAGCCGGTTGCGGATCAACCCCCCGCCTACGATTTGTTCCGCAAAATGGATGCGGTGTACGATGCGGCCATCAAGGCGGTCGGGCACCATAATATCTACAGCTTTGGCTGGGATGAGCCGGGGATGAGACTGCTTGTCGCCGAACGCGGCCCGTGGAAGACCGTCCACGACAAGGGGCTGAGCACCTACACGACAGGAAAAAATCCCCACCTCCTCTACGGCGGATACAACGAGGATTTTGTCAACTACGGAGGTGCGTTCTCGAAAGACGACGCGGAGGCCTGGCACGCGATGGGGGCGCGCATCACCAGCTATGCCAACCCCCACACCGGCCCGGAGAATCCCGACTTCGCGCGCCGCGCCCACGGGTTTGAGCTTTATCGCTCAAACGCAGACGGCACCAACAACTACATGCTCGACGGCTCTCCCTGGAACGATTTTGCCGGTGTCGAATACAACTTTCGATCCTTTAATCTGATCTATCCGGGGAAGGAACGCCCGATGGACACCCTGCAATGGGAGGGAATCCGGGAGGGCATTGATGATGTCCGTTATGCGACCCTTCTCAAACAGTTGGCGCATCAAGCCATCGAGACCGGGAAAACCGAGAATATCTATGCGGGAAAAAAGGCTCTACTCTGGCTGGCTACGCAGGATCCGAAGACGGTGGACCTCAACGCGCTGCGGATGGAAATGATTGGCCACATCCTCAAGCTCAAGCAGATCCACCAAGACTGAAAAATTTTTGAATATGAAAAACATTGCGCGAATTGTTGTTGGAGTGCTGTTCCTCACAGGGGGGATGGCGCAGCCTTCCTACGCCCACGATACGGTCAAGGATGCCATCGCGTCGGCCCGGCAGAAAATGAAGGCATCGGATTTCGACGGGGCGGCCAAGGACGCGGAGGAAGCCCTGCGGCTTGCCGGGACGGACTCTGGGGAGCGGGTCAACGTACTTCTCCTCGAAGCGAACCTTGCGGAAGCGCGGAAGGATTTGACGGGCGCACAGACGATCTACGAAAAAATCCTTGCCGGATCCGATGCGTTGCCCGCGCAGAGAGTGGTCGCCATCAATAAGCTGGCTGAGTTTCTCAAGACCGGCAGGCAGCTCGGTGCCGCTCACATCCCGGCATCCGTCCAGAGCGCGGGAAAACAGTTCGATGCCATCCGATCCCTGTATCTTCAGGCCTTGGACAGCAAGGAGTTTCAGTCCAGCCCCGAGCGGGCCGACCTCCTCATCGCGCTGGCGCGCCTCCATGAAGCAAATTACAACTTTGCCAAGGCGGGAGACTATTATGCCCAGGCTTTCGATTTCCCGCAGACCAGCCGCTCGAATCGGCTCGCCGCCCTGAGAAGCCTCGGCGCAACCCTTGTGGCCCAGAACCGTTTCGAGGACGCACGGACCCAGTTTGCCCGGATTTCCGAACTCCCGGATGTCACGCCCACGGAGCGGTCGAAAGCCATTCTGGATGCGGCGCAGGCCTCTGAAGCGGAGGGCGATTTCCCCGCAGCGAAGGCGAGCCTTCTGCAGGCTGCCCAGGTGGAAGGGCTTACGCCGGGGCAGCGCACAGCCCCGCTGGCCGCGCTGGCTAAATTTTACGCGGCCCGCACCGACTGGGAGGGTTTCATGAAAACGCTGGCCGAGATTCGCGCTGTGAATGGGAGCGTGGATTTGATGACGTTGCGTCAGCAGGCGTTGCTTGCCAAGGCTCTGGGGAAGGAAGATGAGGAGGAAAAGGTGTGGGATGAGGTCCTTGCGCAGACCGACCTCCCTGACCGCGCTCTCGTCGAACCCCTCAACAAAAAACTCGCGTTGCTGGCAGCCCGTCGCGACCCGGATGCCCTGAAAGTGTTTTTGTCAGGCATGGCCGGGAGGAAGCTGGTTCCCGTGCAGCGCGCCACCCTGGACATTTTGTCGGCGGTTCTGGCTGTTCCTGCCGGGGATTTTACCAAGTTCCAGGCGCCCACTTTTGCGGAGCCTGATGCGGAAAAATTGGCCAACGCCTATTTTGAAGCTGGCAAGGTGATGATGTATCTGCGGGATTTTGACGCAGCGCGCTTCCTTGCGCAGAAAGGCGAGTCGCTGTTTGTCAAAAGCCCGGAGCGTCTTTACGAAGTCCCCTTTGTAGAACAGGCACCGCGCGGCGTTTCCGGCTGGCTCAACTCCCCTCTTCTCAAGGATGCCTCCCGGCGCGAGGCCCGCTTCGAGGAATACAACAAGCAGGCCGCCGCCCTCCTGGTGAATGATGTGAATGCGGAGCGCACCGTCGTGGCGGACGCCGCCGGAAAGAAGGCCCCCGTGGCCTTCTTCATGGCCGCAGACGCACAGGGATGGCATGTCTTTATCGAGTACAAAGACGAGGAAGCCGAGCAGGTTCTGGCCGGGCTTCTTCCCGGTGGCGGCCTCGAGATTTATATGGTGCCCGGCATGAGCGAACCCTATTACCAACTCATGCTTGACGTGCCCTCGGGCAAACGGCAGTTCATAGACTGGTCGTCGCCCAACAGACATTACCGTCCGGCGGACGATTTCGTGACCACCGAAGTGGCACCCATTCCCGGCGGTTTTGGCGTTTCTCTGGTTTTTCCCTGGGAAATGATTAACGACAAGCTCCCGCAGGCGGACGACACCTGGCCGTTTGGCCTCGTTAACTTTGGGCGCGGCGGCGCGTTCACCTGGGGGAGCGGGCAAGTGCATGAACTGAGCCGCTTCGGAAAAGTCAGCTTCCCCGCCATCACCAAAGCACTGCCCGCCATCCATCGCTGGATCGTCCTCAGAGCCTTTGCCAAATATAAAAAATCCGCAGAAACGGCCAAAGTTGTCTGGAACGATCCGGAAAAGGGAGACCCGGAGTTTTTTGAAACCGTCCTTCTGCCGGAAATGAACCGCCTGGGGGAACTGGGCAAGCACGTGAGCACCAAGATGTCCGAAAAAGATTCCGAGCGGCTTTTTCAAGAGACCGTTCCCGCATGGATGGAGTTTGGCTACTGGATCGCCGAGAGGCGCACCCATTTTCTTGCCGACAAACTCATGACCAAGTAACAATGCCGAAAGCACCCAAGTGCCGGCCAGCACCCGCAAACTGCCATGAACAACGATGGGAAGAATGGGAAGGATGGGAGGGATGGGAATCATAAGTCCCATCCCTCCCATTCTTCCCATTCCTCCCATTCCTCCCATCCCATCATCCCCCCGCGTGGAGATTACCAGACCCTGCTCTCCTACCAGAAAGCCGAGGTCATCTACGACCTCACCTTTCGCTTTGCCCGCAAGCATCTCGACCGGGGCGACCGCACCGTGGATCAGATGATCCAATCCGCCCGCTCCGGCAAACAGAACATCCTGGAAGGCAGCAAAGCCGCCCTCACCTCCAAGGAAACCGAAATCAAGCTCACCAACGTGGCACGCGCCAGTCTCGAAGAACTCCTTGCGGATTATCGGGACTACCTCCGGACGCGCGACCATGGCGTTTGGGACAAGGATTCCAAAGAAGCACAGTATATCCGGCGTCTCGGCCGCAAAACCCCGCACACCTATGAACTCTACCGCGAGTTCTTCGAGACCCGCCCGCCCGAAGTGATCGCCAACATCGCCCTCTGCCTGATCCACCAGACCAACTACCTCCTCGACCAACAACTCCGCCACCTCGAAAAAGAATTCCTCGAACAAGGCGGCCTGCGCGAACGCATGTTCCAAGCCCGCCTCACCCATCGCCGGAAAAACCCACCCCAAAAATGACCGTGGAACTCAGAATTCGCAGCCTTCGCGCAACGCGCACCATGGGAGGCATGGGAAGTATGGGAGAGATGTGGCGGGAGCGGCTTCATACCTCCCATACCTCCCATACCTCCCATACCTCCCATACCTCCCATCTAGCGGACTGCGCCATGGGAGCACTCTCCCACCCCGCCAGTCGCACCCCGCGCAAATAAATGACACCCACACTGACACAGGAACAGCACCGGGCCAACATGAGGAAGGCCATCGAGAAAATGCGGCAGGCCGGCGTGATCAACAAAACCGGAGGCCCCTTCGGATGCGTGATCGTTCTCAATGGGGAAGTGATCGCCGCCGA
>JAJTZA010000028.1 GCA_021463905.1 Terrimicrobiaceae bacterium
CCAGATGGTGACGCGGGGCAGGTTGAAGAGGTTGAGCTCCGGGGCGCGGTTGTAGGCCGTCAGAAAAAAACGGGTCTCCTCGATTGTGTCGCGTGGGAAGAGTGGGTTGGCCACGCGATCCGCTGTGCTGTTGCCACTGGTTGGAGGGAGGAAGGCCAGCTCATCCACCGAGGAAAAAAGCCGCTGCGTCTTTGCAGGGAGGGCGACGTGGGTGATATTGAGCGGGACGGTTCCCCCCATGGAACCATTGCCGCTGGTGCGGGGGAGCATCGCGTAGAGGGTTTCCGGGAAGCTGCCGGATGTGCCGTTGTTGTGGCGGGTCATCGAGGGAGAGGCGGCCTTGAAGTATTTCCACAAGACCGGGCTGAGTGAGGTGGTGGCGGGATGACCGGGGTAGGATTGGTATTCCCGCTGGGCGGGTTGGGAGATGGCGAGGTTGTAGCAGGACTTTGCTCCCCGGACGCCCGCATCCCATGTTTGCATTCCCATGGAGGTTCGCGGGATGTCCCAAAAGTTTCCTTCGGAGGCTGTGTTGATATTGATCTTCGAGGTCTCATCGTCGGTCCAGAAGGCGATGCGGGCGATGGGCGGGTTGTCGGGGTCCAGGTTGTCCCATGTGGTCAAGTTTCCATTTTTGGCGACATACATCCACGCGACGGGCATGGGGAGGCTGTTGGTGCCATTGTGCGACCAATTCGAGATGTCGAAGCCCTCGACCTTGCCGCTGGCCCTGGGGTCGAGGATTGGATAGGTCAGGCGGGTGATACCCCCGGAACGGCTCGATGTCGGACGGTTCAGGTCCACATAGGCGGCACTGTTGGAAGCCCAACCCGTGGGCACATCGTTGGCGGGGTTGAAGGAAGATGCGCTCATGCGCAGGGAAGACGACGAGTACAACTTGTATACATCCCCGGGGGTTCCGCCGGCCGAGAACGTCCGCAGCAATCCGGGCTGGGATGTCCAAACCGAATTGGTCTGCTCCGTGGCCTCGCGAATTTGTCCCATCACCAAGTTGACGGCCGAGTCGGCAGCCAGGCGCGCCTCGCCGCTGTTCGCGTAGGCAGCCGAGGATTGACGCTCCAGGCTGATCGCGGCAAAGAACGCGACGCTGGCCACCGCCACCAGGACGACAATGGTCAGGACCATGACCAGTGCCACGCCCCGCTGGCGCGTGGACGCGCCCCGGCAGGCGAAATATGGGAGCGTGGGCGTCCTGCCCGCTGGCTGGTGGGGTTGGCGGAGCGAACGGGACTGCGCTCCTTTTGTGGGGGACTTGACGGTAATGGGAAGGCGCGTGCTCATGGTCGGATTTGGGCGATGGTGGTGTTGGAGGGTTCGATGGTCACGATACCAAAATTGTCCGGATCGCTTTTGTCGCGCTGACGGCGGGGCACGACGGTGAGGTAGGAGGATTGGCCGGGTGTTAAATCCGCCGATCCATCCCGTCGGATCGTCAGCTCGGAGGCCAGGAGACCAGTCTCAGCAGGGAAGGCGGGAGAGGGAGTTGTCGGTGCATTGGTGAGGAAGTTGCTCATTCCTGCCGCGCCGGAAATGAGGACGCGATCCGGGAGGCGCTGCATTTTGGTGGAAGCCTCGAGTGTCCCGTCATCCTGGAGGACAAACAGTTGGAGGCGTGAAAATCCGGCTGTGCCATCCTCCTCCGCAGCCGAGTTGTAAAACCGCACCACCACCGGACGATTCAGACTCATAGCCTGTTGCCGCGCCAGGTTGAGGCTGTCCACCACAATGTCGGTGCCCCGTGTGACATCCAATCCCTCCCTTGTCGAATTGAGTGCCGGAAGGGTCATCACCAAGACCAGTCCCATAATCCCCATCACCACCAACAACTCCAGCAAACTGAACGCGCGACTTCGATACGGGAGCGCGGATGTCCCGCCCGCCGACCGGTGGGTTTGTCGAAGCGGATGGGTCACCCGCGCTCCCCCCGCGCTGGAGATGGATGATCTCATGGCTGATCTCCCCCCCACTTCGCACCCCGGATGGCAATGAGCGATGTAAACGTTCGGAAGCGCAGACCGCGGTTGGTGAGTTCTTCTTCAAACGCTTCCAGGTCATCCTCGAAGTCAGCGGCAGTTTGGAACTTTCCCGTCGGGATGAGGGTCGGCATGGTATTTCCAGACTGTTCCTCAAGCCGCGTCGCCGAGGTCTCGTCAATGGCTACCATGGTAACCTGAATGAGCGGCGGCAACTGGTGCAGGGTGTTTCCTTTGAGCGCTCCACTCGTGAAATTGGCCGAGTTCCGCGAATTGTAAAAAAAGTTCGGAGCGAGCAGCGCCCCATTCGAGGTGTCCATCCTGGAGAATCGCGGCAGCAAAAAAAGAGCCACGATGTTTTCGGCCAACGGTCGCGCTGCGCCGTTGTTGATCGGCTTGGTGATCCACTCAAAATTATTTGCGCCCTGCTGCGCATAGACACTCAGAGCCTCGGTGGGTTCGTTGATCTGCATCAGCCGAAAGCGATACTTGGCACGGGTGCGCACAAAAATGCCCGTATTGGGCACGAAATCCGCGCTGCTGTTAAACTGCACGTAGAACCCGCAGACATTCAAAAGATTGGGCAGTCCGCGCAGGGTGTTGTCGCGGGCGCGTCCCAGCGGTGCCTGAAAAAAAACGCCCTGGGAGACGGTATTCGTCACCATGGGGATGATGCTCGAGGTTGGCCCGCTGACAAATTGCAGGTCGGAGTGCCTTCCATAGTGTTTGGGATCCGAAGTGGTCAGATTGCCCGACTCGTCGTAATACGCCCATACCGTATTCAGCGTCGCCTGGCTGATCTGGCGGGTCATGGTCTCAAAGCCCCGGCGCGCCGACTGCCACTGACCGATGGCATCCGCCGCCCCGCGCCAGACCGAGGTCACACGGCCCACCAATGCAAATAAAAATACCATCAGCAACGACAGCACTGCCAGGCTCACCAACACTTCGATGAGTGTGAACCCTCCGCCGCGACCCCCCGATGTGCCCACCCACGGGAGCGCGGGCACCCCGCCCGCTGGTGGGTGCTGACGAAGCGGACGGGACATCCGCGCTCCCAGGTGTCCTCTTGCCCTCATGGCGTGTCTTTTCCCTGACGGGCAATGTAGGAAACAAAAGTTTTCTTGAAGAGCGGCTGGGTGGGGCTGGAGACGGTGACTTGGAGGGCGAGGACATTGGAGCGCGACAGTCCGGAAATGCTGTTGGGGAGGATTTGCGCGCTGCTCACGTAGATGGCATTGGTCGTGCTGTTATTGGGGAGGGGGACGCCCCGTTCGTCGAAATAGTTTGTCGTTGCCGGGGAGGCAGCCAGTTTGTCGAACTCGGCCAGCATGGCATCGGAGACCACCTGCTGGCCAATGGCACTCGAGATCGAGCTGTTCATGGCTTCACGGTAATTGCCCAGCCCGGATTGCAAGAGTCCCAGAAGCCCCAGTGCCGCAAAAACCGCCACCCCCATGGCCAAGGCCACCTCCACCAGGCTGAAGGCCTGTCTTCCGTAAAGGAGCGCGGACGTCCCACCCGCTGGCTGGTGTTTTCGGGGCGGGCGGGACGTCCGCGCTCCCCTCTGCCCGATGGAGGACGGACATCCCTGTCCGCCGGGCAGGCGCGTCATTTTTTCTCGGCGGCCACCGGCTCCATGCGGAAGTCGTTCAGATAGACTTTGGCGTTTTCGGGCCCCTTGAGCCATACCGTGAAGGAAAGAAAGCAGGCGTCGGGCGGCCATTGGTTTTGCGCCGTGCTGCCCTCGGGCCCCACCGTGGTTTCAAAGTTCACCCATGTGCCCCGCTCGGAGGGCTTGAAGGAGCCCATGTCTTCCGGGCGGAGGCTGTACTGCCAGACGCCCTTGCCAGCCGTGGCCTGCAGCGGAACGCCGCGATTCTCGCCAAAGCTGTACCCGCCTACCACCACGGTCACATCGTCGCTGCTCCACGCACGAAAGCTCAGCCGGTACACCTGCTCGCCATCTATCGGCACTTGCGGAAAACTGAAATTGACGGCCGGACCCTCCTGCGAAAAATCC
>JAJTZA010000029.1 GCA_021463905.1 Terrimicrobiaceae bacterium
CACGAACGCAGCACTTGACCCCGGCAACCCTTATGGCCGCCGCATAAAACCCCGTGCGGACGACCGCAGAATGTCCAAACTCCAGGGGGATGATCGGAAACATCCCCTCAACGAAAACTCCGCAAAACGATCCCGCGCGAATCGGAAGCAACCCCGATCTCGGCGCGTGCCACGGCCCTGACCTGTATCGGAAACATCCCCGTTGTGCAGGATTGAGGGGCGGTGCGCTCCTGCTCCCATCACTTCGCTCTTTCTGCAAACCCCTCAACCTCTCCCATTTTTCATCACACCCGCAGCCAAGCCAAACAAGGAAGGAGTCTTGACGATACCACCTTCAGCAACGTCTCCGGGAAATCAACACCACTCGAAAAAAATCCCGCCCCAGATGATTTTTCTGATTGCCATCGCTCCAATCCCCCGTTAAGAAACCTGTTGCAAAGAGAGATTTTTGATGAGAGGGTGCGTAAAAAAGCGCGTCCTGAGACAGTGAACACGATGGAAAATCAGCAGCAACAACCGCAGCGAGGGGGGCATGATCCCTCTGGTTTTTTGGCGCGCTTGGGTGCGTGGCGGGGTTCCGCGACGCCCTTTCGGGAGAGCGTGGTGGTGCCGCGTGCGGTGAAGCGGTTGATTCTGCCGGTGACGCGCAAGGGCGGGGTGGGGAAGACCTTTTTAGCGCACTCGCTGGCGGATTGGTATCGCGACCTGCAAGTGGCGTGGACGGCGTATGAGACCGACTGGAGCAGCGGGAGTCTGACGCGGTTTCTGCCGGAGATTAAATTTTTGGATATTGCGAATGGGGATGCGGTGGCGGAGATCGAGGTGGGATTCCAGTCGGCGGATGTGATGATTTTGGACGGGCTGGGGCCATTGCAGGCGTATATTTTCGAGTGGTTGCAGGACAGTCGTTTTTTTCGTGAGTTGTCGGTTCCGGTCGAGCTGACGCTGGTGGCGGTGATCGAGGAGGACAAGGACACGGTGGCGCAGGCGGGCGAGGCGGCGCGGAGTCTGGATGTGGACGCGCGCTGGCTGGTGGTTCGGAATTTGAAGACCTGTCCGACGACCGAAATTTACAATGAGAGCGAGGCGCGTCAGGAATTGCTCAAGCGCGGAGCGACGGAAATCCAACTGGATCGGGTGCCGTGGAATCTGCTCCTGTTGTTGCAGAGCAGCAGCAAGACGCTGTGTGCGCTCCGCGATGACCCCGAAGTGCCCTTCCTCGAACGCCAGCGCATCCGCTCGCATGTCGAAAAAGTCCATGCGCAGTTTCAACTGGCCGAACGCATTCTTTTGCCTGCATCTGCCCTTCGCGCGGAGCCGCCTGCGGAGCACCATCATCCGGCGACGGCCACGCCAGCGCCGCTGCGGCCCCGGGTGGCACCCGAGCGTGTATGAGTACCGGCGTCACGATCACACCGGCCTGGCCGTCCGCCCATGCCAGGACCGCGCAAAAAGGCAAGCGGCTGATCATGGTGGCCATAGACAAGGGGGGCGTCGGAAAGTCGTTTTTTTGTCTGCGCCTGATCGAGTGGCTCGAGCAGCGCAAGATACCGTTTCGTGCGTTTGATCCGGATTTCAGCAACAGCACGCTGACGCGGTTTTATCCCGAGGCGCAATTCCTCGACATCCGTCACAGTGAGAATCTGGACGGGATCATGTTTTCCTTTGAGCACAACGATCTGGTGTTGGTGGATGGTGTGGGAGCGCAGCAAAAAATCTTTCTGGACTGGCTGGCCGACACGGATCTCCTGCACGCGCAGGAGCCGCTGGGTCTCGCCATCACGCTGGCACTCATCATTGAGGAGGACAAGGACACGGTCTTCCAGGCGGGCGAGGCCGTGCGACGCGTGGGCGACCGCGTGGACTGGCTGGTCGTCAAAAATCAGAAGCTCAGCGCCCGCAACCTCATCTACGAAAAAAGCGACGCGCGCCAGGAACTCCTCCGCTGCGGAGCACACGAAATCACCATGCCCAAGCTGACAGACCCCCTCTCGCTCAGCCTCCAACTCAAGTCCCTCACCATCACCGAGGCCATGACGCGAAACAGTTTTCCGCTGCTGGACCGTCAGCGGCTTCTCAACTACTCGAGACAACTCTGGCGGCAGTTGGATGCCATCCAGGACATTTTAATTCCATGAATACAGAAAACCCTGAAATCCGTGCGCGCATTCTTGATTGGCAAAAACGCTATCAGATCGAAGATGGTGACCCGGCTCTGGCCTTGCTCGAGCTGATCAATTTTTTCCCGTTGGCGTCTGGTTCTTCTCCGGCGGGCGGTGATCCGTCCTCCGCTGCGCAAATTTCCGAGGCGCTCAAGACCTCGCTGTTGCCGGCGATTGACCGTGTTGTTTTCCAGTCCCAGGAGTTGCAAAACCGTCTGACCAGCCTCGACCTCGAGTCCTTCGTCAAGCAAATCCAGGCCTACCATGAAGGCATTGACTACTGCACCAAGAAGCTGGATGTGGTGAAAAAGGAGAGCGATGCGCTGAGTCTGAAAATTGAGAAGGCGGCGGCCTCGATCAAGCCGATCACCACGGGCGCGGTGCTGCTCCTGATGGGAGTGAGCGGCATCCTGGGATTCATCCTTGCCCGGGTCCTCGCATGAGAAACTGCTGTCAGAGCGTCACGCCGGGCACCAGCCCACGCCTCCTCCTGCGATGATCAAGGCACACGCCTTCGAGGATTTTTGGCATCGCCTGCGTTCGCAGGGGTGGCTGCCGGTGTTGGTTGGCGTGGTGTTTCTGATGGTCATGATAGGCAGCTCGGCACTGGTGACGACGCGCACGCAGCTTGCGGTGGGCGTGGTGGGGGTGTGTGCGTTCCTCATTCTGCGCAATTTCAGCGAGAACCTCACCGGGCGGGTCATCTTCCTCACCATCGCCGCGTTCCTCTCGACCGACTATTTCTATTGGCGCACCTTCACGACCCTCACCTACCACGACCTCCTGAGCTTTAGCGCGGCGGTGGCTCTCTATCTGGCCGAGCTGTACGGGTTCTCGGTCTATCTGCTCAGCCTTTTTGTCAACGTGGACCCGTTGGATCGCAAGCCCGTGCCGCTGCCGGACACGGATGCGGGTCATCCGTCGGTGGATGTGATGATCCCGACCTACAACGAGCCGCTCGATCTGCTCGAGGTCACGCTGATTTCCGCGATGCAGATGCGATACCCGAAGGAAAAGCTCGAGGTGTTTATGCTGGATGACGGCGGCACCGACCAGCGGTGCGAGGCTGAGGATGAGGAAAAATCCGCTGCTGCCAGGCAGCGTCGCCGGGACTTGCAGGACCTCTGTGCGCGGCACGGGGCACGCTACCTGACGCGGCACCGCAACGTGCACGCCAAAGCCGGAAACATCAACAACGGCCTGCAACACAGCTCGGGCGACCTGGTGGTCATTTTCGATGCGGATCATGCCCCCACGCAGGACTTTCTCGAGAACACCGTCGGCTGGTTCCTGCGTGACCCAAAAATGTTTCTGGTGCAGACCCCGCACTTTTTTGTCAACCCCGACCCGATCGAAAAAAACCTGGAAACCTTCCAGCAGATGCCCGGTGAGAATGAGATGTTCTATCGCGTGATCCAGCGCGGCCTCGATCACTGGAACTCCGCGTTCTTCTGCGGGTCGGCGGCACTCATCCGCAGAAAGTATCTCATGGAAATCGGGGGCATCTCCGGCGAGACGATCACCGAGGACGCGGAGACCGCGCTCACCCTCCACAGCCGTGGCTACAACAGCGCCTACATCGGCATTCCCATGATCGCCGGACTCTCTCCGGAAACGCTGGGCGGCTTCATCGGCCAGCGCATCCGCTGGGCGCAGGGCATGGTACAGATTTTCCTTCTCAAGAACCCGCTCCTGATTCCCGGGCTGACCATCCCCCAGCGGCTCTGCTATTTTAGCAGTTGCTTTTTCTGGTTCTTTGCCTACGCGCGGCTGGTTTTCGTTCTTGCGCCCCTCTGCTTCCTCCTCTTCGGATTGAAAATTTACGACGCGAATTTCGTGGATTTTTCGGCTTATGCGATCCCGCACCTGCTGGCGGTGTTTTTGGTCTCAGACTTTCTTTTTGGCCGGGTGCGGTGGTCGTTTGTCTCGGAGCTTTACGAGCTGATGCAGTCGGTTTACACGCTGCCGGCCATCTTCAAGGTTTTCCTCAATCCCCGGGCGCCAAAATTCAACGTCACCGCCAAGGGGGAAACCCTCGATCGTGATTTCATCAGCCCGCTGGCCAGGCCGTTTTACGTGTTTCTGGCACTCAATGCGGTCGCGCTGGGCTTTGGTGTCTTCAAACTCTTTACCATTCCCGCCGAGCGGTTTCCGACTTCGATCACCATGTGCTGGGCCGCCTTCAACCTCTTCATCCTGCTGGCGGCCATGGGGGTGTTACTCGAGAGGCGGCAGCGTCGCTCCACGCCGCGGATGCCCATCCAGGAGCCCCTGAAGGTGATTGTGGATGGCAAGCTCTATGCGGGGACCGCCGATGATCTGAGCCTGGGTGGGCTGAGTGTGACCATGGACGCGGCCTTCGAGAGCGTCCTCACCCCAAACAGCGATGTGCATCTGGCACCGGTCAGCGCGGCGGCGGCCAACCAGCCCCCCTTCCACGTGCGCGTCTGCAATATCCGCTCGCAGGGCGCAACCATGAAAGTCGGCCTGCAATTTCGCCACAAGTCCATGGATGAAATGCGCCGCAAAATCGGCTGGGTCAATGGGAGCAGCGGGCGCTGGACCGAGTTCCAAAACAGCCGCGAGCGTCGGCTCGGGGTCACCCGCAGCGCCATTTTCCTGGCCCGGCTGGGTGTCCATTATTCGATCCAGCACTTCGCACAGATCATGCTCTCCTCCAACAAAAAAAGCAAAGTGGCGGCTTTCGAGCCGGCTGCGCAAAAATCCTGAAACCACATCCTGAAATCCACAACTCACATCCGACCATGACCCGACTCCTTGCTGTCCTTATTCTTGCCATCGGCGGCCTTCTGGCCGTTCCCACGCTCCCGGCCCAGCCGGTGGCTCCTGCCGCGCCCGCCTACACGCCCGCGCAGGTGCAACTCCCGGTCCAGGCCCAGACCCCCGCCCTCGCGCCGCCGACAAACCACACTCCGTCGCCGGGCTACACCCCGGCACCCGGTTATGCGCCCGCGCAGGTGCAGTTGCCACCCGCCCAGGCCCAGCCACCCGGGCAGGCCCCATCCACCGCATCGCCCGCCACGCGCTCCTATCCGATGGTGGGTGCTCCGCCGGAAAAGAAGACACTGCAGCTCCCGCTGCGGCGGCTCATCAATCCGAAGGACACGATCAACCTGCGCACATCTTCGGCGACCTACACGGTTTTCCTGCCCAAGAGCGCGCGCTTTCAGATGGATCGTCTTGCGATGCACCTCGAGTTCACCAATTCCATCGCGCTGCTGACCGACCGCTCGGTGCTGCGGGTGGTCATCAACGACATCATTGTGGCCCAGTATCACCTGGATCGGGATAATCCGTTCCGGGTGGTGGATTTTGAGATTCCAACACGGCTTCTCAAGGACGGCTTCAACCGGGTGCAGTTCATGGTGGCGCAGCACTACACGTTGAAATGCGAGGACCCGAGCGCACCGGAGCTGTACACCGAGATCAATCCGGATCGCTCCTTCTTTTCGGCCACCGGCTCATGGAAGGCCGTGCCCTCGCGCCTGTCCTACCTGCGCTGGTGGATTGATGAAAAATTGTGGATGCCTTACGAGTTCAATATCGTCATTCCCGGAGCGGCGACCGTCAGCGACCTGCACCTGGCGTATGGCGCGATCATCACGCAGGGCGTCGGGCTGGCTCTGAACAATCAGCCATTCCGTGTCCATGTCTCGAACGCGCTGCGTCCTGGCATGGACAACATTGTCGTGGGCACCGCCAATGAAGTTTCCGGCTATCTGACGGCCACCGAGGTCGGCTCAATCAATGGCGGATTCCTGGCAATCCGTCCGATGCCGGATGATGACACCCGGTGCGTGATCATCATCAGCGGACGCAATGAGCAGGAAGTGGGCCAGACAGCCTTTGCTTTTGGCCTGGTCAATTATCCGCTGCCCGATTCCCAGTTTGCCAGCATCGGCTCGCTGAACCTGCCAACCTCCGCCGCCTTCGTGCGCAATGCACCCCTGACCCTGCCCGGCATCTACGGGTTCCGTCAGCTCAATTACGAGACGCGTACGATCAAGGGCTGGAACACGGGGGGTTACCAGATGCGGGTGTACATGCCGGGGGACATTTCCCATGAAGACCCCAGCAACATCGAGCTGCGGCTGCATTTTGTTTATGGCGCGGCGATGCGGAAAGATTCGACATTCAACGTGCTGGTGAATCACCAGTTCCAGACGGCCATCCGTCTGTCGAATGAAGAGGGTGCCATGCACACGAACCACCGCCTGTACCTTCCGATCCCCGCCTTCCAGCCCGGATTGAATACGGTGGATTTGGTGCCGGTGATGGTTCCGCTCTTCAGCGACCAGTGTCAAATCCTGCAGGACGAAAACCTGCTGTTCACGCTGTACGACGACAGCGAATTCGTTCTTCCGAAGGCGATGCGCAAAGCCCGTCTGCCCAGCTTTGGCCTCTTTTCGCAGACGACGTATCCGTACATTTCGAGTCCGGACGGCTCGGAGACGGCGATTTGTGTCACGTCGCAGGATCCGGATACTGTCTGTGCCGCATGGACGATCCTCGGCAAGATGGCGCAGATTTCCGGAGCCTTGCTTCACCGCTCGGAGATTTCCTTCCGGTTGCCCCGGAGCCAGAAGAGCCTGTTGGTGGTGGGGCCGCGGGATTCGATTCCTCCCGAAGTGCTGTCGCGTGCGCCGATCTCGCCGCTGGAGGTCGGGCGCATCCGTTATGTGGTCAGCGTCACGCCCAAGCCGCAGCGGGTGGCCATCAGTCCGGTCGAGGAGTTTCTCAACAAAATCCGCGGGGTGCCTAATGAAAATGCCGAGCCGGAGCCGCCGGCTGTGGCGGAGATCAACCTGACCTCGGACCTTGCGGAGGAGACGGTTGCGATCCAATACGAGTCGCCGTTCCATCTTGGATTCCCGGTGACGGTGGTCACGGCGGGAAATCCCGGGCGTCTTCTCGAGGGGGCGCAGGCGCTGGAGGATCGGCAGGTGTGGGACAATCTCTCGGGAGACCTGGCTGTCTGGAGTGCCCGCCCGGATTCGCTCGCCCTGGCAAAGGTGGGGCCGGACTTTATTTTCAAATCCACTTCGCTGATGTCCCGCATGAGCGTGCGCTTTGATGCCAATCCGTGGCTGATGGCCGTCATCGTCATCGGCGTGCTGGCCATTCTGGGCGCGATCACCGCTTTTGCGATTCGCCGTCGCGACAAAGCCGAGGACACCGGAGGCTGAGCGCGTGAGGCGTCGCCATGTCATTATGGGCGCGTGGGCGCTGGCTCTGCTGGTGGTGGCTGTGGGCGGCGTATTGTTTCTGCGCGCCCTCTGGTTGCGTGAGGGGCCCTGGGATCTGCCGCGCTCCGACTGGCGGGTGTTCCGTCAGGAGCACATCCTGCCGGATGGCCGCGTGGTGGATCGTGTCAACAGCGGTGTCACCCACAGTGAAAGCCAGGGTTATGGGATGCTCATAGCGGAGGCCTACGGGGATCGTCGGGTCTTTAACCGGCTCTGGGATTGGACGCGCCACCATCTGCAGACCCGTCCGCAGGACCGCCTGTTGAGCTGGCTTTGGCAGCCCAAATCGCCCGGGAAGGAAGAGGGGGTCGGCGACGCGAACAACGCGAGCGACGGCGACCTGCTCGTCGCCTGGGCGCTCACCCGTGCGGCCCGCCGGTGGCACCATTTCCCTTATCAGCAGTCGGCGCTCGAAATCCTGGCCGACCTTCGGCGTCTCAATGTTCGGGAGTGGGAGGGGAGGCCGGTTTTGCTTCCGGGGGTCGAGGGGTTTGTCACCGGAGACGCGCTGGTGGCCAATCCTTCCTATGCGGTCTTTCCGGGCTTTCGGGAGTTCGAGGCGGCATATCCCGACAGCGGATGGGAAAAAATGCTCGCCTCGAGCCTTCATTTGGCCGGGCAGTCCCGCTTTGGAAAGTGGCACCTTCCTCCGGACTGGCTCAGGCTCCCTTCGGATGGCCCGCCGGAACCGGCTCCCGCCTTTCCGCCACTCTTTGGATACAACGCGGTGCGCGTGCCTCTCTATCTGGCATGGCTTGACCCCCGCTCAGACCTCCTCGCACCCTTTGCAAAGTTTTGGGAATCGTTCCAGGAGGGCGAAAAAATACCTGACACAGTAAACTTGCTTAACGGTGAGTTTGGCCCCTATGCTGCGATCCCGGGCGTGCTTGCCATCGCCCGATTAACAATGGCCAGCCATCACCGCTCCTCGATCACCGTGCGCGACATCGCTCCCGTCGCTCCGGGCGAGGCCTACTATTCGGTCTGTCTCAAAATCCTGGTGAAAATGGCGATTCGGGAGAACCGGGAGGCATTCCAGGGGGCGGAATCATGAGAATGCGTGTGGCCAGAATGTGGAATATGGTTGTTGGGCTGGCGGCACTCACGTTCCTGACCGTTGGTTTCGGCACGCTCCATGCCCAACCGGCGTTACCCATTCCGGAGCCGGGGATGGACGAGTCGGTGACACCGGCGCCCACACCGCTCTTTCAGCCCTTTCAGCCCGGGCGGGTCGCCTACCCGACTCCGATGCCCGCGCCTTTTGCTCCTCAATATTCCTCCGGGCCGCTGGCCCAGCCTGCTGTAACCCCCGCCCCGGTCATTCCTTCGCCACACTCGGCTCTGTCGGTGCCCAGCGATTACCCCCGGCAGGCTCCCAGGCCCACACCAACGCTCCAGGCCGCGCCCGCCACCTACGAGGACGCCATTCCCACCGAGCCTGGCCTGGACCTTTCCGATCAGCCATCGCTGCTCGAGCCCACGCCCCTCCCTCTTCCCGCAGCCACACCGCAGGCAGGCCAGCGCGCCTCCGCCAAGCCTCAGCAGCCACCAGCCGCCCCTGCCGCGCGCCGCGTGACGCATCAGCCGCAACCCGCCCGCGAAGTCGCTCCCAGCCCCGACCAAATCAACCACTGGGTCGCCCAAGCCAACAAAACGCAGGATGCCGCCCTGGCCACGCGCATCGGCTGGGCACTGTACAACCGTGACGAAATCGGCTCGGCCGGCCTCTGGTTTTCTCAGGCACTCAATTGGGATTCCCAACTGGGCGAGGCTGCCTACGGGCTGGCCCTGACCAAATACCGCGAGGGCGACCTGTCCTCCTCGGAGGCCATCGTGAACTTTCGCGGGAATAGCTACCCGAAGATGAAAACGCTCGAGGGCGACATCTATTCGCGGCGCGCCATGGACTATTACAGCCTCAAGCGCTACGGGCAGAGCGTGGAAAATATGAACCGTGCGGCGGCCTGTCGTTCGCTCACCAACGACGAGCAGATCGTCCTCGGGTGGTCGTATTACTACACCAAAAACTACAAGGCCTCCTCGAAGGTTTTCCAGCGGCTCTATGATCAAAATCGCGACCCGCAAAGCGCCCAGGGCCTCCACGCATCGCTTGACAAGCTCGGCGAATACGACCGCCTGGACCGCATGGCCGCGCGCGGAGGGCCGATCAAAAAAGTATACGTCGGCTATGCGGCCCGTCGCTACTATGAGGCCAGCCTCTACCGCGCGTCCTATGCCGTCGGTGGCGGAAAAATCTACCCGGAGCTGGTGAACATGGACAGCCCGAGTGTCGCGTTTGGCATCGGCTACCGCTCCAAGTCCGGCACCGAGGGACAGGGCCAGCTCAACATGAGCGTGCTCCCCATCATCCAGGGACAATTTTCTCCGGCGGAAAAAACCGTTTTGAGCGCGTGGATCAAGCGCATCACCCTCGATGCGGGCAATCCCGGCAACGGCGCATGGATCGGCAGCCTGCCGCGCTCCTACCAGCCCTACGTCGTAAAACCCCAGACCGAATTCAACAACCTCTGGGAATTCGGCGTCGGATTTTCTTACGTGGATTGGGTCAGCTACTACCTCCAAATTGGCACCACCCCGCAAAATGGCCCGCTCAGCGCACGCCCCACCGGAACCGGCGGCATCATCTACCGCGACTTGCACGGATATTACCAGGGCGAAATCTACTCGAAATCCATTGACCAAAGCGTCCTCTCCTATGTCGGCATGCAGGATCCCTACACCGGCATGTATTGGGGCCGCGTCCAGGAAACCGGCGGCTCCGTCTCCATCTTCCGATCCATCGGCAAAAAAAATACCATCTTCGCTAAAGCCTCGTATGGATGGATTGATGGTACCAACGTCGAGGACAATACCCACTTCGGCGCCGTGGTGGCTCTCTCTCATGAATTCAATCCCAAGGGATTCGAGTATGTGACCGTCGGCCCGGCGGTCTCCTACGAAGCCTACGGCAACAACCAGAACCACTTCACCTACGGACACGGTGGATACTTCAGCCCCAGCTCGCTCCTGCAGGGAATCATCCAGGTGCAATTTCTGACCAAGGAAGGCCGCCGCTGGCTAGCCGCCGGATCCGCAGGCGCGGGCTTGCAAACCAACGAACAGGCCAGCGCACCGTATTTCCCACTCAAACCGGATGGCCGCAACTACAGCAGCACCAGCTCAACCACCGGCGTCGGCATGATCAACGTAACCGCCGGCTACCTCATCAACCGAAACTGGATGCTCGGAGGCTCCACCGGCTTCAACGTCACCGCCGACTACAACGAAGGCTTCATCAATATCTGGGTGCGCTACTTCTTCGAACCGCGCAACGGCCTCATCCGCGACGACCTCGGCCTCCAAGGCCTCACCCCGGTTTACTAAACCACGCGCGGGCCTGGTTCGGAGTCGGGAATCATATTGTCCAATTGACCGACTCTGAGACGCCTCAATTAGAATCGCTCATTCAGACCAACAAAGGCATTCAGAGTCTCGCAGCCGGGAAGGGTCGGGTGTTTTTCACCCAGGATCACCAGGTGTGGAGCGCATCGCTGCGGTGACAAAAATCCCCGTTCTGATTCAGGCATTGGCCACGCGCGGCATGGGGAGTGGTTCGGCGGCCATTTCCGCGTAGAGAAGTTGACGGATCAACTCCTCGCGGTGGGTGGCATGGGAGGGGTCATTCCAGAGGTTGCGCGTTTCCCCGGGATCGCTGGGCAGGTGGTAGAGTTCTCCATAGGGCTGGTTGAGATAGACGGTGAGTTTGTCATCAGCCTGGACGAGGGTTTTCAGGTAGAGTGCGGTGGGCTGGTGGTGAAACTCCACGACGACATGGTCGCGCACGGAGGGGCCGGTGCCGTTGAGCACAGGCGCGAAGTTCACGCCCTGCATGGCCGAAGGCACGGACACCCCGGCAGCAGACAGGAAGGTCACGGGCAGATCAATGAGGCTGACGAGTGCATCCGTTTCCACGCCGCGCAGACAGCCTGGACCACGCACGAGGAAGGGCACGCGGATGCCATCCTCGTAATGAAACGGGCCTTTGGCAATCAGCCCATGCTGGCCGTAGTAATGGCCATGATCGGAAGTGAAGACGACCAGGGTGTTCTCGGCCAGCCCGCAAGCCTCGAGGTGATCGAGGATGCGACCGATGTATTTGTCGAGGAGGCTCACCATCCCATAATACACGGCGATATTTTTTGCGAGTGCGGAGCGGTCATGGACATGGCTGTGGAGACCGTGGCTCTCAAAGGGAGTTTCCTGCCACGCGCGAAAATCTCCATCTGGCTTAAGCACCTCGCGCAGGAGCGGAGTGGCGAATTTCAGCTCGGCGGGGTCGGCAGAGGGAACTTCCAGCGCTGCCGGATCGTAGAGGGTATCCCACGGCGCCGGGGCGAGATACGGCGGGTGCGGGTCGAAAAAACTGGACCAGAGAAAGAAGGGCTGCCCGGACTGGCGGGCGGATTCAATGCGGGAAATGGAGCGGTCAGCGATCCAGGCATTCGGGTGGAAATCCTCCGGCAGGCTCCAGCGGTGGTGTTGGGCGGGATGCGGGTCGTCTCCAAACGCATACTCACCCCAGCGGTTTTGAAAATGCCGCCGCCAGTCAGACAACCCGCGCTCTTCCATCCAGAGCGCGTAGTGTTGGCCGGCGTGGCATTCGTCCCCGTGATTGCGAGCCAGCTCGACATGTTGGAATCCATAGAAGGGGCCATGAAAATCCCGCCAAAAATCCAGGTCGCGCAGAAGCGGATAGGATTCCATCGAGGGGAAGCCGGGCGCGGAGCGCAACGGCTGGAAGTGCGCCTTGCCAACGAGCGATGTTTCGTAGCCCGCATCGGCAAGGAGACCGCTGACGGTCAGCGCATCCTCGGGGAGTTTTGTACCGAGCGACCACGCGCCGTGGCGGCTGGGTTGCTGGCCGGTGAGAATGGAGGCACGCGTGGGCGTGCAGGTTGGATTCGGGCAATAGGCGCGGCGAAACATCACTCCGTCGTCGGCCAGCCGGTCAAGGTGTGGCGTACGGATCCCGGGAAGGTTTTTCCCCAGTGTCCGCCAGTGCTGTTGATCGCTGGTGATGAGGAGGATGTTTGGAGATTGGTGAGTGCTCATGGGGTCTGACTTAAAAAACTGCCGCGCAAGCTGTCCGGACTTTGCTGTCCGGAGCGGGTGGGTGGTGCTCCGTATTCACGCACTGGCAGGTGGAGACGTCCCATGAGGGGGCCTGTGCATTCTGCGGCGGATAGACGTCGGTGGTCATGATGTGATTGCCGGTGATGTGCAGGTTCCGGACGCTGCGGGCAAAGACGATGCGGGGATCAAAGACGGTAAACGTATTGTCCTCGATGCGGATGTTGCCGTGGTAAGGTGGCTGGGACGGGTCCGGGCGTTCAATTCGTGGCGCAATCTGGATGGCGGCCTTCCCCCAGACGCCGTAGTTGCAAGTCTCGAAGCGGTTCCGCCGGATGAGAAGGTCGCGCACCGGCCCACTCTCGAACCAATCCCGGGCATCGCTGGCCACTAGGATCGCCGCACCCGGCGTGTGAAAATCATTGTCTTCGATCACCACGCGCCCGGCACTGGAAATGAGAAATCCGCGGGCGCGATTCCCCCGGCTCCGACAGCCACGAATTTCAACTTCTGGATTCCAGGACATGTTGGCAACCACGTCGCCGGGAACCGGCTCGCAGGACGGCGGCTCAGCCAGGCGGATGCGAAGAAATTCCTTGTTGAGCACCTCGACGCCGAGGGCCACAGACTCATGAAATGATGCCAGTGTCGCCTGACGCGCCAACTCGAGGCGGTGGCCGGGCAGCGCGAAGGGCACCCCGAATTGCTGGTGATGACGCAACCGCACCAACAGACCATCGGCTGCGGAATACCCGGCAACTTGCGCGTAAATCCCATGAATGTTGGTGGCGTCGTCCATCTGGTTCTCGAAGACACAATCGAGCAGGCGCACATGGCCCTGACAGTGGACGAAGTGTGTGGCATCGGCGGTTGTGGAGATCATGCGGCCGCTCTGTGCGTCGGGAGCAACGGTCACTCGCTGCAGGGACAGTCCAGAGCAACACTGGCCAATCACGCCCATCCCGCCCGCATGGCGAATGGTCACGTCATCGAGCAACACATCGGAGCAGCCATCCAGGAATACTCCGGGGTAGTCCCGGCGCTCGTCCACAAGAGCCAGGATGTCGCCGGGGATCGGCAGTGGGTCGCTCAGCCGCGCATCCAGACGCACCACCCGCTCCCCGGCATCACGGGCAACATAACGGCTCTCGATGCCATAGTTGTCCCGTGTCTGAAATGCGGTCTCGCGACGGCGGGCGTCAAAGGCCAGAACATTCCGCAGGATGAATGACCCACCCCCAAAAGCCAGATGCCCACTCCGCACCTGATACGAAAACCCCTCCCGGATTTTCAGGAGGACGCCCGCCGCATCGGCATCCAGCACCTCCGCCTCGCCATGAAAGGGCACCTCCCAGTCCAGGGAAAACCCACGCAGAACCAGCGCGGAACAACCCACCGCAGCGACGGGAAGTATCCCGCCATGAAACACAAAGCGGGCACCCGTCGCCTCAATTTCAAAGCCCTCCCGCCCAAAAATGGGAATGGCGATCCGCTTGAGTCCCTCGTCGTTGTTGGAGATGAAGAGGTATTTTTCCACTGCAAGTTCGGGGTGGAAGTCGTAGCGTCCGGGTCGGAAGACGATCCGGGTACAGCCGGGGTTGCTGAGGGCGTTCCTTACGAGCGGCGTGAAATCGCAGAGGGGGGTCGGCTCGAAGGTGATTGTGGATTCTCTCATATTCAGGAAGCTGGCTTGGTGTGAACACCGGCGACAGCCTGGTGGGCGGCTTCCTGCAGCGAGCGGGCCTGCCCGGCGGTGATGCCCGGCGGAACAAACGGATTGCCGACAACACTCTGTGCAAAAAGGAACTCAAAAAACACGCAGGACCCGAGGTATTGGCCAAAGAGGTTGGCATGTCGGGCGTCGAGCGCGAATTTGGTTCCGGTCGGTTTTACAAACCACCTCCATCCGACATGCAGGGAATGCGGCTGGGGAGGGACATCCGGGTAGCGCACCGCTCTCGGATCGAAGTCCGGATCCGGACGATACGTCCATTGCGGGTCAGCACCCGCAATGGCAAAGGCGTCACCGACAGGCACAAGACGCGCGCCCAGCTCATCAGCCAGACTGTGGTAGGCCCGGCGGATCGCTTCATGCATGGCAGCGGGTGTCGAGCCGTCCTTAAAGCGCGGATCGTCGCTGCGGTACGCCCATGTCTGATGCACGACAATCTCGGCGTCCGGAGCATACCGGCGGATGTAAGCGGCGAGGTTCGGACCAAAGGGGCGGTAGGAGGAGGGATCATTGCTCAGCGGGCTGGCCTGCTGGATCGTGATGATGTCCCAGGGCCCGGCGCTGAGAAAATCCCGCAGGCTCCGTTTCGCCCCCCCTGGTGTTGCCGGAGGGTAGATTGCGCCCTCCTGCCGTCCGGCCTCGGCGGCCTGCGCTGTTTTCCAGTGCAATTCGAGGGAACACCCGCGAAAGTTCGCGGAGGCAATTTGTACCTGCCGACCGGTGGAGGCAGCCAGTTCCGGAAGGAACTTTGTCGCATTGTAGGCAAAGCTGTTGCCGACGGTCAGGATGCGCAGCGGCTTCGCAGACTCCGCCGCCAGGCCGGGAAAAGACAGGCTGGCCGCCAAAAAAATTATGAGAAGGAAGCGGACGTTCATTCGACGTTGACCCGCATCACCGGCTGAACCCCCTCCCGACCCCATGGCCCGATCTGCCAGGGAAATAATTCCATGCCCGGATCGGGCCTAACCACATTGCCCTCTTCGCTCAGTCCCCGGATCGATGTGAGCAGCAGCCCGGGAGACGCACCCCCCTTGATGGTATTCCCCGTCACGCGGATGTTGCGGAAGGTGCCCGCCTGCGCCAGGACATGATTTCCACCCTCCGCCATCACAGCAATCCCCATCCCCCGCCCGCCCTCAATGCGGTTGCCGGAAATCACCAATTCATCGGAGAGTCCCGCCTCCAACCACCAGTATTCCGGTGAAATCAAAATGCCCGTCATAACCGACCCCTCGATCAAATTGTCGGCGATGACGCCGTGTCCGGCCTTCACCAGGATGCCCCGCGAGCGGTTGAAACCGACCTGGCAATTGCGGATCGAAAATCCGTTGCCGATGCGGTTCGCCGAGCAGATCAGCGTCCCCGGCGGCACGCTCACCTCCTGATCCAGCTCCACGCGCCAGGCCGTGGAAAGCCCGTTCCGGCGCAGGTGTTCGTTCATGGCCTGCCGCTCGATGAGCGCTCGTTCGTCTCCAGTCACTTCCCCATCCGGCGTCACCGAGACAATCCGGCGATCCTCGAGACGCCGCCCGTCATATGTGAAAATTTGCGCGTCCTCGCCGGCCCGCATGGTCATCCTGGTCTTGGCCAACACCCGCCATACCCTCCCTTCCCCCCGGGCCACAAAATGAAAATCCCCGTTGATGGCAATCGCATCATCCCCCATAAACTGCGCCGTGCACCGCTCGTAGGCGGGACCCCGGCGCGCATTCTTCGAGTGGAAGGCGTCGGCGTTCAGGGACCGCAGTCGGGGGTGCCCGCGCACAATCCCCTCGGACTCCGGCGACCGTCGTCCGACCACGCAGCCGATGTACTTCGATTCGTCGCAACCATTTTCAAGGAATCCAAACATGGGGGATGCGAAGAGCGTGACATTTTCCATGACCAGTCCGGAACAATCGGTGGCCATGATCGCGTGGGGGATTTCTCCGCCCGGGGCATTGGGCGTCTTGATCACGACAATATCGCCAAGCTGTTCAGCGGCCAGCTCCGGGCGGACGTTCGATTTGGTCAGCCGCGCCGTCAGCCCGTCCGCCCCCGGCTCGCATCGGGTATTAAAATACGTGAGGCGGCCCCGTAAATGGTTTGTGGCGGGATCAAAAATTTCCACACTCCCTGTGACGGGCGTGAGGGGCGGGTATCCAGGGAGCACCGCAACCCTCAGCGTGGATTTGTCCGGTGAGATTTCCAGAATGCGCGCCTGCGTGAACGGCAGCGGGTCGTAATCAATGGTCAGCCCGCGCAGGGTCACATTGTGGCAGTTCTCAATCGTCAATGCCCGCGTGGTCTCGGTGCAAATCATCTCGACCCCATCGGCGATAATGACCCGGTCGCGCACGCCACGCAAAACCAGGTGCGCACGATCCACCGAAGAAACCCGGTAGCGTCCCGGCGGCAGGACGATCTCCTTTTCCTCCGTGGCCAGAGCCGCCTCCAGCAAGGCCCGCAGGTCTCCACCCTCCTCCGGGGATTTCACAGCCCCGCCTCCGGATGGAATCGTGGGGCCTCCTCCTCCCGGAACCGCTTCCGACGAGCCATGATCCCGACAGGCGGAAACCGACCACACACCAGCCACCACCACGCCAAGAACGACCCCCCGGTAAAATGTGTGTTTCCTCATCATGCGCATCATTAGTAATTTCCTGTACAAAACCGGTAATTCTTCCACCCCACCGGTGCCTTAATCCGGTCGGACGGCGCACCCACCCACTGCGGGAATGTCATCGCCGTCACCGAACCATCACCCCACAGAACATTCCCAACCCCCGCGTGCCGTGGCGCAAAAATCTGCGACATCATCGGCGAGGGATTCGGCTCGAAAACCGGAGTGTCCCCAAGAAAATTATTCTGAAAGACCATCTCAATCAGCACCGGAAGACCACTGAGATTCTTCACCGCCGATACCCGATCCACAAATGCGGGCAGCGTGGTGTTCGCCCGGAGATTGGCGCGGATCGTGTGCAGATGCGCATTGTAGGCATAGTGGAATGGATACTTCGGATCGCCGGACGTTCCCCCTGGCATTCGTACCCAGGACAATTGCCCTGTCGGTGAATGATCCGCCCCCTCCGGACAGACAAAAACCTTCCTCTCCTCTCCCACATAAGGATAGATGTCCGCCAGCCATCCAATACCATCAATCTTTGGCGGCTCCAGAGGAATGCTCCCCCCATCCACCCAACCCCCACGGGGAAACTCCCCATTATGCTCGCCGACATACGCCCCAATCCCCACCCCAATCTGACGCAAATTCCCCGCGCAGTGCGCCCCATGCGCTCTCGCCAGCATCCCTCGAAATGCAGGAATCAATAACCCTAACAAAATCCCCAAAATCCCCACCACCACCAACACCTCCACGATACTAAACGCCTGCACGGATACGACAGAACGGAAGGAGGACGCTGCCGAAGGACGTTTCATGGTTAAAAAACGTATTGACATATTTTCGAGATCATGTCAACATCAGCTTCACAATTATTTTTGTGAGTGCAGTGATGTCCGAGGTATCTGTGATGGGCGATGAGGCGAAGCCGAAGCATGAGCGGCTGGGGGAAGACCTGAGCCAGGAGGTGAGGCGTTTGGAGCCGGGGACGCTGATGCCGACGGTGACGGATTTGATGGATCGTTTTCAGGTGTCGCAGGGGACGGTGATGCACGCGCTCCGGCATTTGCGGGCGAAGGGGTTGGTGGCGCGTCCGCCGGGGAGGAAACGTTTGGTGGTGGCGGGTTCCCGGCGGCGGGCCGACGCGATCCTGAGCGTGTTGTTGCTGCGTCCGCAGTGGAGTTCTCCGGATTATGATGCGGTGGGCTACGCATTGTCGGAGGAGGCCACGCGGCAGCGTCTCCATCTGGATGTTCTGCAATATGGGAGCGCGTGGCGGGAAGACATGCGCTCCCTGGCGCGAGCGCATGATGCCCTCATCGCCATCCCCTCCTCGGCGGACTCGGGCCCGCTGAATGCCTTTCTCGAAGAAGCGCGCCTGCCCGTGGTGATGCTTTGGGAGAAGCCGGAGACACCGGGCGCATTGCGGGTGGCTGACGATGACCATGCGGTGGGCCGTCTGGCGGTCGAGCATCTCCGGGAACTTGGGCACAGGAAAATTGTGGCTTTTCTGAGTGAGCCCCCTCTGGTGGGGATGCGGCGGCGACTTGAGGGCTGGGCGGATGCGCTGCGTCAGGCTGGTGAGCGGCATCCGGAGCGGCTGATTGTGGACTGCTCGGTCGAGCCGGGGAAGGATGCCATCCTCGGCTCCTACGAAAAGCTCCGGCGGTGGCTGTTCCGTAACCGGAACCGGATTCCAGGGACAGCCGTGTTCTGCCTGTGTTGGACGGGCGCGCTGGGCATGCTCCGCGCCCTGCGTGAAGTCGGCCTGGATGTGCCGGGAGACGTCAGCGTCCTGACCCACGGAGGAGAAAACCGCCTCTGTGAGTTCAGCAACCCGGCACTCACGACCGTGCAAACCGACCTCTCGGAGTTTGCCCGTGAGTCGCTCGGTCTGGTCAAGACGGTCTGTCTCGGGGAGACGCCGGCGCACACCGAGGTTCTCCTGAAACCCTTTCTCATCGAACGCGAATCCACACGACGCATCACTCCAAAAAAACCATGAAATCCGTCATCCTGCTCCCGATCCTCCTCGCCACGGCCACCGCTGCCACCTTCGCTGCCGATCCCGAGGGCGGCATTCTGCCCAATCCCTCCTTCGAGAAATCGTCCGGAGAGCGACCCAGGGGCTGGCAGGTCTTTCTCACTCCCGCGCAGGAGCCTGCGCCGGGAGCGTTCTTTGTCGCCCACGGACAGGAGGGCACAGACACCCATTCCGGAGCATCCGCCCTCCTCTTCTCGTTTCCCGACAGTATGGAGATCGCTCAGGCCATGTGGATGGCCGATCCCACCTACGGTGGCGCCTCCGTCGAGCCCGGCCACTACGTCTGCTCGTTCTGGACGCGAACCGAAAACCTCCCGCCCCAATTCCACCTCTGGGTCTCAATTGTCGGATTTGGGGCCGACGGAAAACGCATCGGCGAAGTGGGCCGCAGTGAATACCTCGACGCCAAAAAGCTCGATGAGGGCACCTGGTCGCAAATCCGCTTCCCGTTGGAGGTGACTCCCGGGTCGGGCATCACCCGCCTGGCTCCCACCGTCGTGCTCAAAGCCCAGCCCAGCGGCGATCCCGTCACCGCATCTCCAGATCTCCGCGTCCTGGTGGATGACCTCCAAATCCACCCCGAATAACCCAAGCCTCACACCCATACAAAAAATGAAAATCGCAAAAATAACCATTGACAGACCATCAAGAACCTGATTTTGTCGCCTCTGTTGGTAATTTCACTTCAACATAAAAATGGCTTGAACCATGGAATAAAAGAAAACCGAAACTCCACCTCTCCCTGAAATTTCCCTTCTCCTTCCTATGAAAACCATCCTTTCCATCCTGACCGTGATCTTCACGGTCGTCAGCGCATCCGCTCAAACGATTCTGATAGATTTCGGAGGGGGTGCCAATCCGACAGCCAGCCCGGATGCCAACAGCAACTATTGGAACAATCTGGTGGCACCCAGCAATGGAACCGCCACTCTCGTATCCACCACCAATGCCACGACAGGGATTTCGGTGGCCGTGACAGATGCTTTTGACAACAGTGGCCCCAGCCCGTATGCCACCCTCACCGGGAACGCCTCGCTCGGAGACCTCAACATCGGGACGGCAATTTCGGATTATTTTTACGTTACGTCATCGAGCATCGGGAACCTGACCTTCTCGGGACTCAACGCGACGAAAACGTACACGTTCACCATTTTTGGTACGCGGAATGCCACCGAAACCCGCACCACAAGTTACAGCCTGATCGGAGGGAATAGTGGCAATGCCAGTCTCGTGGTCAGTGGAACCAACCTCGGTGGAGCGGGGATCAACTACAACACCGGAAATCTCGCGGTGATTTCCTCCATTTCGCCCAATGGCAGCAATGAGATTCTTTTGACCGTCTCGACAGCCTCGACCTATGGCTACATCAGTGCCCTGCAAATTGACGTTGTGCCCGAGCCGGCTGTGGCGGTGCTTGTGCTGGGAGGGATGGGCGCGCTCCTCGTTTGGAGGCGTTCGCGCCACCGGGCGCGCGGCGGCGGTCACCGGGCCACGTAGGGAGCGGCGCACTCCGGGGCTCTTCTGCGACAGCCCGTGCTGACTTTACGCCGTAGCCGGACTTTGATTTCCGGCATCGGCCCTCGTATGAATCTCCGTTCTGCGTATTCTCACGTGGGCGCGAGGGTTGGACGGACTACGGAGAATCTCAGGGGAGAGACGGGTCATTTTCTGACCCTGAGACGGCGTTCTGCATTTGGTCGAGGTTTTTGCGGTGGTGCGCCAATTCATCCGCCTCGGCAGGGTGATGAAAATCGAAATGTCCAACGAGGAACTCTGAGATGAACTTGAGCGAGCCACATTCGTTGGCCACGGTGAACTGGCCGGGAGGCGGCACGGCGGGATCAAACCGGGCGCAGGCAAAAACGACGGGGATGCGGAGGCGGCGCACCGCAAAGGCCGCATCATAATAGGCCAGGGCTTGCGCGATGCCGGGATCGCGCAGGAACTTTTGACGAACCGATTCCCCGCTTCCCACGCACGGGACGGACAGCCGGAAGGGGTGGTTTCCAAAAGTGGGTTGTCCCAGCTCCGCAGAGGCAAAGCGAGACTCCCAGGGAAGCATCAGCGCCCCGAGACCTCCGCCAAAACTCCAGCCTGCATAATGGGCACCCACAACGGGACGCCCCAGCAATACTTCCGCCACATCCAGTGCGCCCCAGAGCGCACTCACGCAGGAACCCAGGATGTAGGTCTCCGGGTTTTCGATGCCATGAACCACATGCAGGGCTGCTGAGTCCGACGGAATCCCCGGATTTCGTGAAATGCCAAAACCCGGCGCCACCGGGAAAATCGTGAGATGGCGGGGATTTGCCGGCTCTTCATCCGGACTCTCCCGGCCACTGTAGCCGTGACCGACCACGCGGACGCCACACACATCCGCCGGATTCTCCGGAAGCCGCACCCAGGCTCCGACATGGTAGCCCGGCCAAACCGCATACCGCGCCTCGAGCAGTCGCACCCCGGCATGCGGAGACGGCAATTCCCGAAAGCTCACCTCCCGGGGATGCAGGTCAGCTTTCCGTCGAAGACTCCTCCAAAACACATCAAAATCTTTCGGCTCCTCCCCCGTGTGCCGGATCGTGCGCAGGTCTTCAATGGAAAACCCATAGGCGGGATCAAAGGAAAACTCATGGAGAATTTGTGGGCAGCCTGCTGACACTCCCCCATCCTGCCGTCCACAATCCGAACCGTCAAAACCAGAATCCGCAGTGTTTGGGTGTGATGAAAAATGGATGAGCGGTTTTGCGGAAAGCGCGAGGGAGGAGGCAGAAGCGTTGAGCCGGATGCGCCAAAGAGCGTTACCTGTCTCTGCTGCGGGATCGCCAGCACTACGCGACGAGCCCGATCCTCCAAAAAAATAACACTCCCATTTGCTCCTTCCCTCGCTTCTCTTCGGCGTCAAAATTTTTGCGCAACAGGTAATAAATCGAATTGAAATTCGATAAAATAATCAGAACATTCAGTGGCGAACCACTGGAGAAAACGATTGGATTTAACAACACCACTATGAACGACGCCACCGATGTCATTTTTGGAGAAAATGTTTTCAGTCCGAAAACGATGAGACAATATCTCTCCGGCGACACGTGGGAGTCGCTGCGCCGAACTGCCAAGGAAGGTGCGCCTTTTGATCCGGCGATTGCCGATGAGGTGGCGTGCGCGATGAAGACTTGGGCGATGAGCAAGGGTGCGACGCACTACACGCACTGGTTCCAGCCGCTTACCGGAGCCACCGCTGAGAAGCACGACAGCTTTTTTACTCCGGATTACGGTGGCGGTGTGATCGCACATTTTTCCGGCAACGAGCTCGTGCAGGGAGAGCCGGACGCCTCCAGTTTTCCTAATGGCGGACTGCGCGCGACCTTTGAGGCTCGCGGTTACACGGCGTGGGATCCAACCAGCCCGGCGTTTGTGAGGAAGGGACCGAACAGCGTGTCCGTTCTTTGTATTCCCACGATTTTCTGCGGCTACAACGGCGAGGCGCTTGACAACAAGACCCCGTTGTTGCGCTCGCAGGTCGCGCTTGCCAACCAGGTCAGTCGCATGGCGAAGCTCTTCAATGTTCCGTTGAATCAGCGGCCCTACGCCACACTGGGGGCCGAGCAGGAGTATTTTCTGATTGATAAGAAGTTTTTTGATCAGCGCATTGATCTCATCCAAACCGGACGCACGCTTTTCGGGCGGCGTCCCGCGCGCCATCAACAGATGGAAGACCATTATTTTGGCCTAATTCAGCCTCGCATTCTGGCCTTCATGGCCGAAGTGGACCGCGAGTTGTGGAGGGTCGGTGTTCCCGCAAAGACGCGCCACAATGAGGTCAGTCCGGGACAGTTTGAGATCGCCCCGGTTTTCGAGGAGCAGAATCTTGCCTGCGACAACAACATGATCACCATGCAGGTACTCAATGAGGTCGCCGGGCGTCATGGGCTGGTCTGTCTGCTTCATGAAAAGCCCTTCGCAGGCGTCAATGGCTCCGGCAAGCACAACAATTGGACGATCAACGGTCCGGATGGCACGAACTGGCTTTCTCCCGGAAAGACCCCGCATGAAAACGCGATTTTTCTCGCAATGCTCTGTGCGGTTATTCGCGGGGTGGACGTTTATGCGCCCCTGCTGCGAGCGGCCTGTGCTTCCGCTGGTAACGACCACCGTCTCGGTGCCAACGAGGCACCGCCCGCCATCGTCTCGATCTTCCTTGGCGAGCAACTCTCCGACATCATCAACCAAATCGAGAAGGGGAAGCCCACCAGCTCGAAGGGCGGCGGCAAGATCGAGATTGGCGTTTCCTCGCTGCCCGAACTGCCCCGTGACGTCACCGACCGGAACCGCACATCACCGATGGCATTTACCGGAAACAAGTTTGAGCTTCGCGCTGTCGGTTCGGGCCAGCCCTGTTCCCCGCCAAACACCGTGCTCAATCTTCTTGCCGCAGCCTCGCTCGACGAGCTTTGTTCCGACTTGGAAGCGGCGCTTGAGAAGGGCGAGGAGTTCAATGGCGCACTCCAGGCCATCCTCTCGAACATCGTCAAGAAGCACAAGAGAGTGATTTTCGATGGCGACGGCTACACCGAGGCATGGAGGAAAGAGGCAGCCCGCCGTGGACTTCCCAACCTTGTCAACACACCCGAAGCACTCGAGGTTCTGAAAGATCCGAAAATGAGCGCAACGTTGGAACACTACGGCATCCTCACCAGGCGCGAGGTGGAATCCCGCTACGAGATTCATAAACACACCTATGAACACATCATTTGCTACGAAAGCGAATGTGCGCTGCTCATTGCCCGCACGCAGATCCATCCCGCTATTGCCGAATGGCAGAGCCTGCTTGCAGAATCTGTCGTTGCGACTGCGGGGCTCAAGGCTCCGCGCCAGAAGAAGGCACTGGCCGAACTTGTGGCCCTGCATGAGAATCTCCTTGCGAAGATTGATGCGCTCGACAATGCCGTTGAGTCGGGCAACTGCGAGAAAATGACTGCCGCAAGCGAGAAACTCCGCGTCGTCGTTGACGACCTCGAAGGCATCGTACCGGATCATATGTGGCCGCTCCCCAGCTACGGGGACATGTTTTACCTTCGCTAAGCGCATGAGACATCCAATGCCAAAGACTCTTTCCTTAGCCCGAGCCCTGTGGATAGACATGGCCCCTGGGTAACGAGGACACTGACGACCATAATCCCATCATCAATGCAACAAGCAACAGGACTCTACGACCCACAAAACGAACACGACGCCTGCGGTGTTGGAATGGTTCTCAACTTAGACGGACGCGCGGAACACAGTATCATCCAACTGGGCATAAAGGTCTTGATCAACCTCCTCCACCGCGGAGCGACCGGGGCAGATATTCACACGGGTGATGGCGCAGGAATTTTAATCCAAATACCCGACGCTTTCTTCCGCGCTGAAGCGAAAAAATCCTCCGTCACACTGCCGCCGCTGGGAGCCTACGGCGTCGGTATGCTTTTTCTCCCGCAGTCGCAAAAGCCTTACGACGACTGCAAGCGCATGATCAATCGCATCGTTGCGGAGGAAGGTCTTGAGGTGTGTTACTGGCGCAAAGTTCCTGTGGATCCTTCGGCGGTCGGCGTGTCGGCGCGTGCGGAGATGCCGAGTATCGAGCAGGTCTTTGTCACCGATGCACGCGGCAAGCTGAAGGGAATCGACCTCGAAAGACGACTCTATATCATTCGTAAGCGTCTTGAGAGCGAAGCGGGACTTCCTGTTGACGGCGCGGAGAGTTTTTATGCCTGCAGCTTTTCCTGCCGCACGATCGTCTATAAGGGCATGATGAGCGCGCAGCAGGTGCCCGTGCTTTACGCCGATCTCAACGACGAACGCATGGTCAGTGCCGTCGCGATAGTCCATCAACGGTACAGCACGAATACCTTCCCTTCCTGGTCGCTTGCACAGCCTTTTCGCATGCTTGCGCACAACGGCGAAATCAATACCCTGCGCGGCAACCGAAACTGGATGCGGGCACGCGAACGCAATCTGCGTTCCGAAATTTTCAGTAAGGAGGACATTCAGAAACTTCTTCCCGTCATTCAAAAATCTGGCAGCGATTCTGCCAGCCTCGATAATGTTCTTGAGTTACTGACGCTCGGCGGACGCGACATCTATCACAGCATGATGATGCTCATGCCGCAGGCGTGGGGCAGTCGTTATCCGCTCGGGCCGGATCTTCACGGATTTTTCGAATACCACGCGGGCATCATGGAGCCTTGGGACGGCCCGGCGGCTGTGGCCTTCACGGACGGACGGTATGTCTGCGCCGCACTTGACCGCAATGGCCTGCGGCCGACGCGTTATACAATCACACGTTCCGGTTTCCTTGTTCTCGCGTCGGAGACAGGTGTGCTCGACATTCCTGCCGAGGATGTCTTGGAGAAAGGCGCACTTCGTCCGGGACAAATCATGGTGGCCGATCTTGAAACAGGCACCCTGCTGCACGATAAGGAAGTTAAGACGAAGGTGGCCCGTCGTCAGCCCTACCGCCGCTGGGTGGAAAAAAACCGCATCGCTGTTCACGGCTTCTACAATGCGGTCGGCAGCCCGGAGGTTCGTCCCTCGGAAGACCTCATCAAATGCCAAAGACTTTTCGGCTACACCCGCGAGGACACCAACACGATTCTGGACAGCATGGCATCCAACGGTGCGGAGCCCGTCGGCAGCATGGGGGCGGATCAACCACTCGCCGTGCTGTCGGAAAAACCGCAGTTGCTCTACTGGTATTTCAAGCAACTCTTCGCGCAGATTACCAATCCACCAATAGATCCAATTCGTGAAGAGTTGGTGATGTCGCTCATGACCTTTATTGGAATCAGCGACGATATTCTTAACGAAACACCGGCCCATGCACGTCTGCTGAAGCTGCGTCATCCGATTCTTTCCGATGAGGATCTTGAGCGTGTGCGCTCATTGCAATATCCGGACTACCAATCCGAAACCCTCTCCATCGGCTATGTACCCGATGAGGAAAACCCCGGGAGCGCACTTGAGAAGGGGCTTGAAAATCTCTGCCAACGTGCAGAAGACATCATTCGTTCGGGCAAACGCATCCTCATTCTCAGCGATCGTGCACTTGCCCCTTCCGAGACGCCCATCCCCGCATTACTGGCGGTATCGGCGGTCAATCAGCATCTTGTCAACTGTGCGCTTAGAACGGATCGAGGCATCATTATAGACACCGGAGAGGCACGGGAGGTGATGCACATCGCGCTGCTCCTCGGGTACGGAGCTTCGGCTATCTGCCCGTGGCTTGCGTATGAGAGCATTGCTCACATGGCGGAATCGGGCACACTCACCGCCAAGCTAGGCGTTGCCAAGGCCATCGAGAATTATATCAAAGCCCTTCGCAAGGGTCTGCTCAAGGTCATGTCGAAAATGGGGATCTCCACGCTTCGCAGTTATCGCAACGCGCAGATATTCGAGGCAGTCGGACTTTCTTCA
>JAJTZA010000003.1 GCA_021463905.1 Terrimicrobiaceae bacterium
GGGGCCGGAGATTTTGCGTGCCGGATGCCTCGTCGGCCTGGTGGTACTGGCGGTTGCGGGAGCGTGCGTTGCGGTCGTCCGCATTCAGCGGGAAGCGTCCGCCAAATGTCTGGATCGCATCATGGGGTTTCCGGACAGCGCGTTGGCTGTGGTTCAGTTGGCCGGCTCTCGAAGCGCATGGGCGGAAGCCGTGGCTGCCTCCGAAATTCCCCGGATTTTGGGCCGACCATTTATCCTCCCTGCGGGAAGGTGGCGGTGGCTGAATTGGAGTGCGCTGATGGTTGCCGCGCTCTGGGCGGGGGTGCTTTGGCCGTGGCCGTCGCGCGAGCATGGGGAGCAGGCGCCTGCTGCAGCGACGGAGCAGGAGATGCAGGCACTGCAGGAGACCCTGCGGGATTGGGAGCAGCGCGCCGCTGCCAGGGAAAATGCGTCGGTGGCTCAGGTGCTGAACGAGGCGGCGGATTCTCTGCGCAACGCGCTCCATGCTCGCTCTGCGGGGCTGGGAGAAGTCATGGTGCGGATGGCCCGGGCGGAAGACCGCCTGAGATCGGTTCGAGGGTCGTTGGCGGCACTGCGCTCCCTCTCGCCCGCGCTGGCCAGAGCACTTTCCGGGATTTCGCCGCGTGCAACAGAAGCACTGGCAGGGAATGATTTCGCGGGTGCCGCCGATGCGTTGGCAAACCCCTCCTCTCAGGACATGCCTCCTTCAGAAGAGGCGGCTTCCGAACTTGAGCGTCTCGCGCGCTCCCTGGGTGCCTCGGGTCTGGCGGCTCTTGCCGATGCTCTGGGCAAACTGGCCCGCGCGGGTTCTCCACAGGAATCCGCAGAAGCCCTGGGGCAACTGTCAGCGGCTTTGCGGGAGGCGGGTGCATTGGCGCAATCCGAGCCGCTTCTGGACTCCGCAGAAAAGCGGCTATCGTCAGTACGGGAGCGTATGGGCGGGTCTGCGGAAGGGGGGCGCGCGGAAGAAGACTCGCAGGGGAATGGCGGGGCGGGTGCCAGTTCCCAAGGTGGCAGCAAATCCGGCGAACCGTTCCGACCCCCGGGCGCGTCCGCGATGTTGGCACCGATTCCTGGCAGGCTTCTGGGTCAGGGGCCGACACAGATGGAAATCCTTCCCTCGGATACGGGCGCACCAGAGAACCCTGCGACCCCTGCCCGTGGCTCACGTGCTGTTGAAGGGGAACTGTCTTCTGAGGTTATCCTTCCGGAATCGCTGCCCCGGGCTTATCATGGGATCGTGCGACGCTACTTTGAAATTTTAAGGACTCCTGAAAGCGCCCATGAACCCTGACGACCCCGCGCAAGCGGAGGCATTCCGCGAAAAAATCCGTCTGCTGACCGGCGAGCTTCGGAAGGTCATCGTAGGCCAGGATGCAACGATTTTTCATGTGATTCTTGCCATCGTCGCAGGCGGGCATGTCCTGCTGGAGGGTGTGCCGGGACTGGGAAAAACCCTGCTGGTTCGCTCGCTGGCGGCTGCCCTGCACCTCAAGTTTCAAAGGGTGCAGTTCACTCCGGATTTGATGCCCGCCGACCTGCTCGGCACCAACATCCTCGTCGAGGAACCCGGCTCGATCCCACGCTTCGAGTTTTCTCCCGGCCCCATTTTTTGCAACCTGCTTCTGGGCGATGAAATCAATCGGGCCACTCCGAAAACACAGTCCGCCCTGCTCGAGGCCATGCAGGAACATGCCGTGACCATCGGCGGAAAAACGCGTGCGCTCGAGACGCCCTTCTTTGTTTTGGCGACGCAGAACCCTCTGGACATGGAGGGAACCTATCCGCTTCCCGAGGCCCAGCTCGACCGCTTTTTCTTTAAGCTCAAAGTCGGCTATCCGGATCGCGCGGCTTTCGAGGAAATTCTCGATCGAACGACCGGCCCGGAGGCGGCTCAGATCCTGCCGGTCCTGGACGGAGCAACTCTCTGTGGGTTGGGTGCGTTTGCGCGCGCGGTTCCTGTGCCGCCCGAGGTGCGGGCGCGGGCGGTGGATTTGGTCATGGCCACCCATCCTGAGACACGGGAGGCGGACGCGCGCGTGCGCCGGTTTGTCCGGTATGGTGCCAGTCCGCGCGCCGGCCAGGCCCTCCTGCTGGCCGCAAAAATTCGGGCCCTGCTCGATGGTCGCTTCCATGCGGCCACGGAGGACATCCTGGCCTGTGCGCTTCCCGCTCTGCGCCACCGCGTGCTCCTCAACTTCGAGGCCCAGGCTGAAGGTCACGATCCGGACACGCTCCTCGATGAAGTCTGCCAGACGTGCGCTTCCCGTTGGGGCACTCCCTGGCCCGTCCCCCAGCGCATGTGATCCCCTCCGCTATTTTTTGCGGAGGCGTTCGATAGCCGAGGAGATATTTTGTTCTGCTTCACGGATCCGGTCATGGAGGCGTTCGCAACTGATGGCTTCGGCACCCAGGGAGCGGACCGTGGTTTGTTCCATATGATCATCGGTCGCAACGGTGACCTCCAGGCCTTGCGCGTACTTTGCAACAAGACGCTCGATAAGCGCATCGGCCGTCTGCCCCCCTGCAGAATAGAAAACTTGAATGCCTCCCGTCGGTGAAGCCTCCGTGGGCTGCGGGCCAACACCGTCAAAAACCACTGCCACACGGCTGCCGGTGGCATCCTGCAACGCGGTCAGTTTTTGGATCAGCAACTCGCGCGCGGATTCGCCACTCACCGCGTGCATGCGGGACAGCTCGCGGGTTTGAAAAATAACGCTGTGCCCATCCACGATGAGCAGAGCAGCCTTCATGCGGGGGAGTGAAAGCGCGACGGATTAGCGCTTCGAGAATTGGAAGCGCTTGCGGGCTCCGGGCTGTCCGGATTTTTTGCGCTCTTTCATGCGCGGATCCCGGGTCAGCAGGTTTTCTTCACGCAACGGGCCGCGCAGTTCTTCGTTGGTGATGAGCAGCGCACGGCTCAGGGCGAGTCGCAGGGCTCCGGCCTGCCCGTTGATTCCGCCTCCCGAGGCCTTCACCTCAATGTCAAAGCCATGCACGGCATTGGCAATCTCAAGCGGACGCAAAATCGTGTTCTGCATCGAAAGACTGGGAAAATAGTCCGTAAAATCCTTGCCGTTGACCTTGATGGTTCCGGAGCCGGGCAACATGCGGATGCTGGCGATGGATGTTTTTCTGCGACCGGAGGTGGTGATGGTTTGTTGGCTCATGGAAATGCTGTGGTTTAGGCGGTCTTCGGGTTTTGTGCGCCGTGCGGATGTTCCGTACCGCGATACACTTTCAATTTGCGGTACACCGAGCGTCCCAGCCGGTTGTGCGGGATCATGCCCCGGACGGCTCGTTCAATCAACAGCTCCGGACGCCGCGCCTTCCGGTCACGGAAGATCTCCGACTTGTGTCCGCCCACATAGCCGGAGAAACTCGTATACACCTTTTGAAGATCCTTTTTTCCGCCGACCTGTACCTGGTCGGCATTGATGACCACCACGAAATCCCCTGTATCCACATGGGGCGTGAAAATGGTTTTGTTTTTACCGCGGAGTAGATTTGCGGCTTTGACGGCGACATGCCCGAGATGCTGGCCGGCGGCGTCAATCACCCACCACTCACGCTGAACATCGGCGGCTTTGGCTGAAAAGGTCTTCATTGCAAAATTTATCGAGAATAGGAGAGTGTCCTGGATGCCCCCCGCACTGTCAATGAATTTTCGGGTTTCCACAGTTTTTTTTGTGAAAGCCAAGATGGGGTGTCCGGGGCGGGGCGGATCGGGTCAGGCGGGCCGGGCCGGGCATTGAAGCTGGCCTACCCTTCGATCGTATTGATTTCCACGGGTTCGACCCGCACGCCTTGCGACTCAAGCCAGGCAATCGCGCGTTTGATTTCCTCGCGTTCTCCCACCAGCTCGAGCGAAACGATGCCAATTTCTTCGGTCACGCTGGCCTGGCGGATGTTGGTGACCAGCGCAAATTGTTTTCCCAGCTCATAGACCACCGGTCGCGTGATGAGCTTCGAGGGAAACATGAGCCAAAGCCGTGTCGTTTGATCCGTCATGAGGATTTTCTTAGCTGAGTTGGTTGCAGTTGGCAACCGCGAAGCTGCTATTGCGGGCGGTTGCTCACGCCGGATTTTTTCTCCTGCGGTGGCCGCGACGATGGCACCGGACCCGTGAGGACAACTCCTGCGCGCGCTTTGAGGGACGGGTCGCGGCGCGTCTTGATCAGGCTGGCGATGGTGACAATGGTCAGCGTCACCGCAATGACTCCGAGGCTCACCGGGGTGCTGATTTCCGGGATTCCCGAGCTGATGGACTTATGGGCCCAGTGCAGGATGAGCTTCACGCCGATAAAGGCCAGGATGAGTGCCAGCCCGCTGGAGAGATACACGAGGCGGTCGAGCAGTCCCTTGACGAGAAAGAACAGAGCGCGAAGCCCCAATAGCGCAAAGGCGTTCGCCGTGAACACAATGTAGGCCTCCTCCGTCACACCAAATACCGCAGGGACCGAATCCAGCGCAAAGAGCAGGTCCACACCACCAATGGAAATCAGCACAATGAAAAGCGGCGTGACGGCCCAGCGGCCCTCCACACGTGCCACGAGCTTGCCTCCCGAGTATTGATTGGTGACGGGAAACAGCCGCCGTGCGCTCCGGACCACGATGCTGTTCTCGATGTCGGGATCCTGGTTTCTGTGACGAAACAACTGCACCGCCGTGTAGATCAGCAGCAGACCAAAGAACAGGAACATCACCGAAAACATTGAAATCAGCGCGGCACCCAGCGCGATGAAAATTCCTCGCATGATCAGCGCGAGGATGATGCCGAAGGTGAGTGCCCTGTGCTGCTGTTCCGCAGGAACCGCAAATGTGGACATGATGATGACAAAGACAAAGACATTGTCCACAGACAGGCTCTTTTCGATGAGGTAGCCGGCAAAAAACTGCGTCCCGAATGCCCGTCCATACGCTGCGGTGAACCAGGCACCAAAAGCAATCGCCAGGCCAATGTAGAGAACCGACCAAACGGTCGCCTCCCGAAATCCGACCCGGTGCGGCCAGAGCGTGGCCACCGCAAGATCCAGGCCCAAAATTGCCATGATGACCCCCGTCGTCGCCAGCCAGGTCAGCCAGGTAATCTCCAGATTCACGACCGTGTCTCCACCTCTGCCGCCACCAATGACTTCAATGCCGCCGGCGGATTGCCATCACCACCCCACAGAACCTTTCCCGGCCTATCCCGCACTGCAATTCTCATGGGCGGGGATGAAACCAATTGGAATAATCCTATGCAATGCAAATCCGCAGTGCAAAACCACGATCCTCCCCGGAGTGGCCGCCTTTCCTTGCCGCCCCAAGAGGCCGGTCACCGCAGTATCCAGCGCAATCCGAAACTGAGCCAAAGGGGGATGGTGACCAGACCGATGAGGGAGGTGCCTATGACGACCTGGATGGCGACGCGGATGTCGCCGCCATAGGCGCGCGTGACCACCAGCGAAAAAATCGAAGCGGGCATGGCCGCCTGCATGACAAGCACGGCGCGCAATTTTTCGTTGAGCGGCGCGAGCCAGGCAAAGAGGAACATGAGCGCGGGGACGATAAGAATACGTACGGCAATCGAGCCGAGGATGTGCCGACGTCCCTGACGCAGCGCAGCGATGTCGAGCTGGTCGGCAACGAGCGCTCCGCTCAGGATCAGGGCCATGGGTACGGCACAGGCCCCCAGTGTGTCAAACGTCGCGGTCACGGTTGTCGGGAGCCACGCCTTGGCGGAGAGACCATTGAGAACCAAGGCCAGGGGAATGGCCGCCATCGGCGGATTGAGCATCGTCCACCAGCGCCGCAAGGCGCTCCGCCCTGTCAGTTGCCACAACGCCACGCTCCAGAAAGCGACTTCCACACCCAGACAGAACGCAAACAGGATGCCCATCGTTTCTCCGGGGAAAAGCGCCGCGCAAATGGGCAGCGGAATGTAACCGTAGTTTTGCAGCGATGTCGTGAACACAAATGTCCGCCGCGGTGCGCCCTCCGCAACACGGAAAACCCGCGCTCCCAGCCGCGCACAGACGATCCCAAGGAGGACGGAGCCAAACCCGAGCACAGGAGGCAGGAGCCAGTTTTCAGGATGCCTGAGCGCATCGTTCCCAAGGATCGCATCGAAAATCAGACTCGGCGCCAGCACCACAATGACCAGCCGGGTCAGCGAATGATCGGCCTCGGACGTAAGCACTCCCACCCGACGCATCCCAAACCCAATCGCCATCACCACAAAAATCGGCGCAACTATCTGAAGCAAAAACAAAAATTGTGTCATTCTCGAAATCCCCACACCCGGGACAGATGCGGATTGTCACGACGCGACCGACAAAATCAACTGCAAACCAAATCTGCAAATCCGAACTCGAGTCCTGACAAACCCTCTGGCGGAGTCGGCGAGGGCTCTCTCGGGCGTCGCTTCACACGCCGCCAGCTTTTCCCAAAGCCCAAATTCCTTAGTCAAAACCTCGATGATAATCTGTCCGCCGTGTGCGGTTGCTGTGCGGGAATCTTCGAGAAGTTTGTCACGGGGACAGTTTTGCGTTAAAAGTGCCTCATGCCCAAGCCCAGGCCAACGCCTCCTGATCACCTCCACCAGCCCCACGATAAGCTCTTCAAGACCAGCTTCTCCGAGCCGCGCACCGCAGCCGCGTTTCTGCGCTCGCAGCTGCCCGAGACTTTATCCGCCGCGCTGGATTGGAATAGCCTGCGGGTCGAGGCGGGCAGCTTTATCAACGACGAACTCCGGCGCAGCGAAAGCGACTTGCTCTACCGGATCAAACTCGAAGACAGCGCCGCCTTCCTCTACCTCCTCTTCGAGCACCAACGCCAAGAA
>JAJTZA010000030.1 GCA_021463905.1 Terrimicrobiaceae bacterium
TTGGCACCATGACGTTTCCACGGCGTTGGCGGGTGCCGCTGGGAGGATGCGATTGTTATTTGCTCGCCCTTGAAGACCACATGCAACGCGCAGGTCAGGGCCGTCATGTGGGCGTGACATTTTTGGAGCTGGGAGAGGGGTTTTCGTTTTCACGGCTGACCGGGGCTGCCACGCGGTTTGCCGCCGCTCACCCTCTGCTGGGCGCGCGCTTGCAGCGGGGGCTTCCCGGTTCCATCCCACATTGGCTTGCAGACTCGACGCCAAAGATCGAAGTGATCAGTCATCCTGTGGGGACGGACGCTCTCAAGCTGGCGGAATCGCTTTTGACGGGGGACTGGGACGGTTTTCTGCGCTTTGACTGCCTGCCGGCAGAGCGCGGAACTACCGTCCTCATGAGCTGGAGCCACCTGCTCTTTGATGCTCGCGGTGTCGAATTCGTTCTGAGTGAGATCGCACGGCTGGCTGCCTCCGGGAATGAGAGGCCTGCGCTCCGTCAGTCCTGGGGAGTCCACTCTCCCCCTCCCCACGGACTGCTCCGACAGCTCTCGGAAGTCCGCCCCTTTATTGATCGGCACTACGAGCTGAAACGTGCCGATGTCCACTCGCTGGCTCCTCCTCCCGCCATGCCCTCGGCACCCCGATGCCGGTTTCTGCACTTTTCTCCGGAGGAGACCGATGTGGTGAACGTCCTGGCCCGGCAGGCCACAGGCGGGATTTTTTTGACGCCTTATTTTCTTGCGGCAGCCATGCGCGCACATGCAGAGGTTTTGAAATCGCGGGGCATCGGCGAGGGAGCGCTGCAATGCGCCATTGCCACCCAGGGCCGACGACGCGGCACCGGAGAACCCATCTTCCAAAACCAGGTCTCCCAGCTTTTTTTCACACTGGTCCTGCAGGAAACCCACTCGCTGGTTGCCGCCACCACCGCGCTGCAAGGTCAATTCGCAACCATGATAAAACAGAAAACAGATGCCGCGTTTCTCATTATGGTCAACTGGATGCGGCGGCTGCCATTGCCCGCCTACCGGCGCTTCCTGCAACATGCGGCCTCCGAAAATATCACGTCATTTTTTCACGCGCATACGGGCGCTTTCCTGCCGCACCACACCACGTTTTGCGGCGCACCCCTTCGGAGGGGCTGGCATGCACCCTCCGTCTCCCAACCACCCGGAACCGGCATCTTCTTGAGTGAGTGCAACGGCGCTCTCACCATGACACTCAGTTGGCGCGAGCACGCGCTGGCTCCTGCGGAAGTGGATCTCCTCATCAGCCGGATGCGCGCCGACCTCCTTGGCGTGGCAAACCCCGAACTCGCATGAGCCACCCACAGTCCCAGCAAATTCTCCGGGTGGAAGAGGGGGAAGGAGGGTTGCGGATGGATGTGTATTTGACGCGCCATTTGCCGGAGGTTTCCCGGTCGAAGGTGCAGGCCGCCATCAAATCCGGTCTGGTTTTCAAAAACGGGGTGGTGGTTCGCGCTGCGGAGACGGTGTCTGTTGGTGACGAAATTTCCTGGCAATTGCTTTCGAGGGCGGCGGTGCCTGCTGCCGCCCTACCGGAGGACATGCCTCTCGATATTCTCTTTGAGGATGCCTCGCTGCTCATTCTGAACAAACCTGCCGGAATTGTCGTCCATCCGGGTGCCGGTCATCATTCGGGAACGCTCGTCGCCGGCTTGTTGAACCACTGCCTGAGCCTCTCAACGCTGGGTGGTGAGGAACGCCCCGGCATCGTCCACCGCCTCGATAAAGAAACCAGCGGTTGCCTCGTCGTCGCCAAAACCGACCAATCCCATGCCGGCCTGTCCGCCCTCTTCGAGCGACGGGACATCCGAAAAACCTACCTCGCGCTCGTCGCCGGACGACCGCGCAAACCCTCCGGACGCATCGAAATCCCCATCGCCCGCCATCGCATCCATCGCCAGAAAATGGCAGCCGATGAATCCGGACGGGGGCGCACAGCCACCACCGAATACCGCATGGTCACCACGTCGGGCAGAGTCAGCCTCATCGAATGTCACCCGCTGACAGGCCGCACCCACCAAATCCGCGTTCACCTCAAGCATCTGAATTGTCCGGTGCTTGGAGATCCGGTCTATGGCCGACGCGAGAGCTTCTCCCGCCAGATGCTCCACGCATGGAAACTCGAATTCCTCCACCCTGTGACCGGAACCCCCGTCTCCGCATGCGCCCCCATCCCCAGGGAATTCTTCGAGGCATTCCCACAAATGCCCTCAAAAATCTAAACGCAGCCTTCCGGCCCGGCCTCTCCCGGTGACACGGATTTTTTTGCGGCTTCGAGGAAGGGAGTGATGGCGGCGCGGAGTTTTGCAAAGAGGTCAAAGTCCACCTGTTGGTGGCCGTCGCTCATGGCCTCGGCGGGCTTGGGATGCACTTCAATGAGGAGTCCATCCGCACCGACGGCGATGGCGCCGCAGCAGAGAGCGATGACGAGATCAGCGCGCCCGCAGCCCTGGCTGGGATCCACAATGACCGGCAGGTGCGACTCTTTTTTCGCGATGGCCACGGCGGCCAGGTCGAGGGTATTGCGCGTCCATGTCTCGAAGGTGCGGATGCCGCGTTCGCAAAGAAAGACGTTGGGGTTGCCGTGGGCGAGGATGTACTCGGCACCCAGGAGCCATTCCTCGATGCGCTCGCTCATTCCGCGCTTGAGAAGGATGGGCTTGCCACTGCGGGCCGCCTCGATGAGGAGCTGGAAGTTCTGCGCATTGCGCGCGCCAATCTGGAGGATGTCGGCCACCCCGGCCACGCGTGCGACATCCCGCTCGCTGAGAACCTCGGTGATAATCTTCAGACCGGTCTCCTCGCGGGCTTCGGCCAGCAGTTTCAGCCCGTCCGGGCCCAATCCCTGAAACTCATACGGCGAGGTGCGTGGCTTATAGGCTCCCCCCCGAAGAACGGTCGCGCCCAGGGCCTTGACCGCGCGCGCTGTTTCGAGAAGCTGGGCGCGGCTCTCCACCGAACAGGGCCCCGCCATCAACGAAAAATTTCCTCCGCCGATGCGGAGTCCGTCCACGGGGATTTCCGTGTCGCCAGGATGGGATTCCCGGCTGACCAGCTTGTAGCGCTTTTGCACGCGCAGGACGCTCTCGACCTGCGGCAGCGCGGTGAGGGATTCAAGATTGGCCTGCGTTCGCTCATCCCCAATGGCCGCAACGATCGTCTGGGTGACGCCGGTGATGGGCGAGGGCTGGTAACCAAGCTCGGTGACTTCGCGAACAACCTGCTCGATTTGCTCAGCGGTGGCGTGGGGACGAAGGACAATGATCATGCGGTGGCAGCGTGGCGGCGCGCAAAGAACGGGTTGCCCGCCATCTCGCGGCCCACGGTGGTCAGCGGGCCATGACCGGGCGCGATGACCGTCTCTGGCGGGAGCGTCAATATCTCCTGGCGCGTGGTGCGGAGTGCGTCCGCATAGGAGACAATCCCGCCTCCCATGCTCGATGCGAAAATCGCGTCGCCCGCGACAGCCACCAGGCGGGGGAGACCCGCGACCACATAGGTCACTCCCCCCGCTGCATGCCCGCAGGTGAGACGGGATTCCACACGAAGCGCATGACCAAATTCCCACATGCGGCCCGCCGCAAACCGCGTCGTCCCGTCCAGCTCCGGTTCGAGGTCGCCGAGATAGGCCTCCGCGCCGGTCTTCTCAAGGAGACGGTCCAACTCGAAGACATGATCGCCGTGCGAGTGCGTGAGAAAGATGCCGACGGTTTTGAGTTGATGCTTCGTCAAAAAATCCAGCATCGGATCGGCATCCGCTCCCGTGTCAAAGAGGAGTGCCTGGCCGGATGCGGCCTCCCACACGAGGAAGGAATTCACGTGGATATCGCCGAATGCCGTCGTGAACATCTCGAGGCCGGGAACGGAAATATCGGGCGGTGCCACCCCTGCCGCGAGGCTCTCGAGCGCGTCCGCATCCAGATCGAGACAGGGCGCAATGGCACGCAGAACTTCGGAGTCCGGCTCACCATCCAGGATTTTCCTCAAACGATCGAGGGACACCCCGGCACTCCGGGCCAGACCTTCCGGCAACTGCGCCTTCCCGCGCAGGGCTTTGCCGACGACATCCGCCGCCGAATCCTCCAGGGGGACTGCACTCATGGCTCGGGATTGTGCTTGATGAACTCCTTGAACCAAAGCCCGGAGGGCTCCATCACCAGCGAGCGCTTGTCAGGAGAGAGACGGGTCAACCCAAAGTTCGCAGCATAACCCTCCGCCCATTCGTAATTGTCGGTCAGCGTCCAGGGGAAATAGCCGCGGATGTCCACACCATCATTCATGGCCCGACGCAGCTGGTTCACGTGCTCGCGATAATAACGGATTTTTTTGAGTTCGCTCTGAGTTCCGATGCCATTCTCGGACACGACAATCGGCTTGCCGTAGCGCTGATGCACCGCCTTGAGCACTTGATAAAATCCCTCCGCGTCAATTTCCCAGCCGTTCTGAGTGTAGTCGGTGGTGACTTCACCCACAGGACGCTTGATGAAACGCAGCGCGGAGGCGTCCTGCGAGTAATAGTAATTGACCCCGATGATGTCCATGGTGTCGGCCACCGCGTTGAGATGATCCCAATTCTGGTGCTGCATCATATTGTAAACAAATCCCGTGGGATCCTGCAGAAGATTCAGCCGCCAGTTCGGGATCGAGTAGATGCCCATGACAATTGCATCCTTTCGATGGGCTTTGATGATGGCGGAAGCATCCCGGAACATGCGCACAGCCACCGCATTTGCTTTTTTGAGTGCCCAAGGTGTGAGGAGGAGTCCGGGTGGCCAGTGTCCCCCGAAGTAGCTGATGTAGAGGTCGCCGTTGGGCTCATTTTGTGGGACGAAGATGCGCACATGGGGCGCGAGTGCCTTGGTCATGCGGGTGACATATTCATTCCAATGTTTCTCCACATCGGGGTGGAGGAAATTCGAGTGGCCCTTGCGTTTTGGGTCGTAGAGCCAGTCGGGGAAGGTGAAGTGCCAGAGTGTGACAATCGGCTCGATGCCCTGGGCGCGAAGTTTCTCGGCCATGCGGGCGTATTGGCGGATGGCGGCTTCGTTAAAAACTCCCGGCTGCGGCTCGACACGCCCCCACTCGACACCAAACCGGTAGTGGTTCACCCCAAGTTTCTTCAGCGCGGCGAGGTCTTTGTCGAACCGACTCCATGAATAATCGGCCTCATCCCCACGCGGAGGAATCCGCCCCTCCTCGGCAAAGACATCCCAGTCGGTCTTAAAATAACCGGGCTGACCCGGCTTCACCCCCCGATCCTCGTTCTGGTAGCTCGAGGTGGATGTCCCCCACCAAAACGGCCCGGTCTTGACTTTGCCTGATCCCGCCCCCGCCGCCGTCGCATCCGGTTTTTTGTAGCTCTTCGGAGGAAGCACGCAGGAGGCCACCATCGGGCAAATGGCCAGCGTGACCAACAGGGACGATTTTTTCATAAAGCAGGAATTGATGCAAACTAACCATTGGTCTAACATTCTTCAATGATGAAGTCTCTCATTCCCTGCGCCCTCGCCTCCCTCGCTGTACTTGCCGGACTCGTCGGTGCGGCGGATGATTCCTTTCACGCTCCGGATACGCTGGTTTTGAAAAACGGACGGCGGGTTCATGGGTTGATCGTCCGCAATACCGCTCATGACGTACTCATGCAGGAGCAATTCAATGAGAACAGCTATCCAAAAAGCGAGATTGACCGCATCATTGACGTGCCCGATGTCGGAACCGAATTCACCAAAATCACCGAAAAGGGAGATCTGCCCTCGTGGAGGGTCATCCTCAACGATCTGCGCTCCCATGACCGCATCCAGTCGCTGGTTGAAATCCCGGCGGTGCGCGTCGAGGAAGGTGTCTTTCGCAATGTCCCCTACAAGGCCTTCCGGATCAATGACCACATCGAGTTGGACATTTACGGCGACCCCGAGGATCCGATTGCCATCGAGTTTGGGATCTTCGGCCCGCGCCAATTCTCGACGAAACTCCGCAAATTTCTCCGAACCTATCTTGCGGGGTTTTTGAATTCCCGCGCGGAGATCGCCGCTCTGTACGGGATCGGCCTCAAGGAGGGCACCCAACGCGCGGATGATCTCATCTTCGAAGTGACACCCCGCACAGCCCCCGACGCCTTCGGCGCATGGTGGATTTCCCTCTACAATGAGAAAGACGTGAACGCCAGCCGCCTCTCGGACGCCGAATATGCCAGGCTGACCCTCCCTTCCGATCAAGTGATGGACCGTCACGGGCACCTGAAGAGCCGTCAGTGGACGCGCGAGGATCTCAACAAAGCGCCGCGACACGACGGCGACGACGACGAAATCATCCAGCGCGGATTTTACCGCGACAAAAAAGGGGTTTTCCACCTGCTTCCCGGAACCGGCTCCGATTTGCCGAAGCGGTGACGGCCACTCCTCCACGAGACGCCCTCAAGGAGCTGCTCCGCAAGTCTTTTGGCTACGACTCGTTCCGTCCGCTACAAAAGGACATCATCGAGGCCTCGCTCAACGGACGGGACGTCTTCGCGCTTTTGCCGACGGGCGGGGGCAAGTCGCTGTGCTTTCAATTACCCGCCCTGGCCCGTGAAGGCCTGACCGTCGTCGTCTCCCCGCTCATCGCGCTGATGAAAGACCAGGTGGATCAGCTCGAAGCAGCAGGCATTCCCGCCACGTTTCTGAATTCCTCGCTCGGCGAACGCGCCACCCGCGAACGCCTGCGCGGCCTCCATGAAGGCCGCTACCGCCTGCTTTACGCCGCACCCGAGCGCCTCACCCTCGACCACTGGAAGGAAAACCTCCAGAGCTGGAACGTGGCCGCCATCGCCATTGACGAAGCCCATTGCATCTCCGAGTGGGGGCACGATTTCCGGCCCGAATACCGCAAGCTCTCGATGCTCCGGAGCCTGCTCCCGCAGACGCCGGTGATGGCCCTCACGGCGACCGCCACGCTCCGCGTGCGGGAGGACATCATCCGCCACCTGCGGCTCGACGATCCGGCACTTTTTGTCGCCAGCTTTTTTCGCCCGAACCTGCGCTATCGCGTGATCCCCAAGCACGCCCCCATCGGCCAAATCACCACATTCCTCAGCGAGCGCCCGGAAAGCAGCGGCATCATCTACTGCGCCTCCCGGGCCACCACAGAGCAGGTCGCGGAGGCACTCAACGCACGCGGGTTTCCCGCCCGCCCCTACCACGCGGGACTCACCACCAAACAACGAAACGAAAATCAGGAACTTTTCATCCGCGATGAGACCCCCATCATTTGCGCAACCATCGCCTTCGGCATGGGCATCAACAAACCCAACGTCCGCTGGATCATCCACCACGACCTCCCCAAAAACATCGAAGGCTACTACCAGGAAACCGGACGCGCGGGACGGGATGGGCTGGCTTCGGATTGCCTGCTGTTGTTCAGCGCTGGCGATGCCATGAAACAAATCCATTTCATCAATCAGATGACCAATGCCCGCGAGCAGGGCATCGCACGCGAGCAGTTGCGACGAATGATCTCCTACGCCGAGTCCCCAGGGTGCCGGTGGGCCGACCTGCTGGCCTATTTCGACGAATCCCTCGAAGACGGCGAATGTGGAAACTGCGACTCCTGCCTCGACCCGCGCGAAACCCATGATGTCACGCTCTCCGCCCAAAAGCTCCTCTCCTGTGTGTTCCGCATCGGCCAGGCCACCCGCTTCCAAACCGGCCTCAACCACGTGATTGACGTTCTTTGCGGATCCAAAGCCGAAAAAATCCGGCGCTGGGGGCACGACAACCTGAGCACGTTCGGCATCGGACGCGAGATGGGACGCCGCGAGTGGGCCGCGCTCGGACGCGAGATGATCCGCCAGGGCCTCCTCACACAAAATGAAGGCGAATACCCCACCATCAGCCTCTCCCAGGAAGGCCTCCAGGCACTCAAATCCAGGCGGATTCTTAAAGCTCCCCAACCCCTCCGCGCCAAAGCCCCCCAGACCACCACCACAACCCCCGCAGAAAACATCCCCACCACCAGCCGCGAATCTGTCCAAAAAACCCGCGCACGCCGACGCGCAACCGCAGCCACCGGCATCATCGAATGCGATGAGGCACTCTTCGATCGCCTCCGCAAATTCCGCAAACGCCTCGCCGATGAACGCGGCGTCCCCGCCTACATCATCCTGGGCGACGCCACGCTCCGCCAAATGGCCAGAGACCTCCCCACCACACGCCAGGCCATGTCCACCATCCCCGGCTGGGGCGAAAAAAAACTGGCCCAATTCGCCGACGCCTTCGCATCCGAAATCGCCGCCTACCAAGCGGACACCAACCCCAGGGAACAGAACGAATCCCCAATCCTGACGATCCCTCAAAAGAAAATGCAAAA
>JAJTZA010000031.1 GCA_021463905.1 Terrimicrobiaceae bacterium
ATCTCAAATCTCAAATCTCAAATCTCAAATCTCAAATCTCAAATCTCAAATCTCAAATCTCAAATCTCAAATCTCAAATCTCAAATCCCAGATGCCCACCACCCTTGTCGCTGTTTCCGGCATGTCGCCGGCCATCCTTACCGAAACCCTTTGGGCGCTCGCCCATGAGACGCCCGCCATCGTGCCCGACGAGGTCATCGTCACCACGACTGCCCGGGGCGAGGCCGACATCCGCCGCGACCTCCTCGCGAAAAACCGTGCCTGGAAGAACAAGTCCGTCTGGGAAACCATGCGTGCCGACCTCTTCGCGCTCGCCAAGCTGCCGAAAAAATCCCGCAAGCTCCAGCTCTCCCTGCGCGTCATCGAGCTGCCGGACGAAACCACGGGCATCCGCCAGCCCGCCGCCGATCTCCGCACCAGCGCCCACAACCAGGAAGCCGCCGACTTCATCATCCAGACCCTCGCCCCGCTTTGCGACGCCGCCGACCAGCACGTCATTGCCAGCATCGCCGGTGGTCGCAAGACCATGGGCACCCTGCTCTACACCGCCATGAGCCTGCTCGGCAAGGAAACCGATCGCGTCACCCATGTGCTCGTCAGCGATCCCTTCGACACCGTGCGCGGCTTCTTCTACCCGGCCCAGCCCGTCCAAAAGCTCGAAGCCCGTCACTTCGGCCAAGCCCCCATCCCCCTCACATCCGCTGATGCCCTCATCGAGCTGGCCGACATCCCCTTCGTCCCCCTGCGCAACAAATTCGCCGACCTCAACGAACCCCGCCGCACCTTTGCCGGGCTGGTCGAAAGCTACTCCCGCGCCGAGCGTCCGCTGTCCGGCCCGCCTGCTGTCGCCCTCGACATTCCCGCCGCCACCCTCACGGTGCTTGGGAAATCCATCCGCCTGAGCGGACGCACCCTCGTCACCGCCAGCTTCCTTTTCGAGCGTGCGAAAAAAGGCGATGCCCCCTTCGCCGACCTCACCGCTGCGGCAGAGGATTATCCCGCCTACTTCCAAAACTGGCAAAAACGCCACCCATTCCACCAGGCCACCGCCCGCTACACCGCCGCCACCGACGACGGCAGCGACCTCACCAAAGCCCTCAGCGACCTTCGCGCCAAGCTCACCAAGCACGGTGCCGCCGCCGCCATCCCCTTCCTCGCCCCCGAGCGCAGCCGCATCGGCTTCGAGATCGGCCGGATTTGACGGATCCGATCGATCCCTCGGCACCTCCCGGGATATCCTCTCGGCTGCACCTTCCGCCTTGTTGTGGCATGTTTCCTCCATGCCCAGCCTGCATCTCACCACCCCCGGACTTCGTGTCCGCCTTGAGGGAGCCCGCGTGATGGTCCTCCGCACCGCCGAATCCGACCAGGAGACCGCTCCTGAACTCGCCGTCCACCTGCACGAGATCGAGCGCGTCTTTGCGGGGGAAAAGACCGCGATTTCGCTGGCCACATTGTCCGAGTTCGGCGCCTACGACATCTCCGAGCCCAAACGCCTCGCCAAAATCGCCCGCTACTGCGAAGATCATGGCGTGCGTGTTCAATACTCCGTCTTCGAATGTCGCCTCGAAACCACCCACTTCGAGGATTTTTGGCTCGGACTCGAAGAACTCATTGATCCCGAAACCGACCGCATCGTCGCTTATCGCGTCTGCTCCTCCTGCGCCAGAGCCATCCTCACAGCCGGAACCATGGAACATACCGCCCCGGTAATCGCCTATGTTTTTTAATCTTTCAGCGGCAGCCAAAACTCTCCATTTCCCAGGGGTTGCCGACGGGCGTTGTTTCTTGCTTGCAACAAGGAGGTTACAAAGAAAATACGTTGTTCGCCACGCCTTGAAAGCAAATTTCATGCCAGCCCTTTTAGCAACTGCCGCCAAATCCCCTCTCTGGACAATTCTCCTTCAACAAGTTATGAAGAGACAGTCCCCAAGCGGGACTCAGCCGAAAGGCATTGGAGACG
>JAJTZA010000032.1 GCA_021463905.1 Terrimicrobiaceae bacterium
CAAGGGTCAGAGTGGTTTGCTTCCAGTCAGTCATAACCGCCTACCATGCCATGCCTGCCCGCCCGCGTCCACCCTGGCGGCATCCCCCCTGCGGCACGGGGTGTTTAGAGCAGGACCTCACCGGCTCCGGATTCTATGTTTTCCGTACGCGCGAGCACGTAGAGCCAGTCCGACAGGCGGTTGAGGAAAGTCGCAGCCAGCGGATTGACGGCCTGATCGGTGACCGCCTCGCAGATTTCGCGTTCGGCCCGTCGGCACACGGCGCGGGCGATGTGGAGGGCGGCGCCGCAGGGGCTTCCGCCGGGCAGCACAAAGACGCGGTGGACGGGCAGCCGTGCGTTGTATTCATCAATCAGCCGCTCGATCTCGGCGACGTGCGCCTCCCCGACCCGCTCAATCTTTCTGCCGCCGGGTGCGGTCGCCACATCCGCCCCCACCAAAAACAGCCTCCGTTGCAGAATGGGGATTTGTGTGGAGGCGGTGGCAGCCGGACGGGCGGACAGTGCGGCACCCAGATGGCAATTCATTTCATCCAGCGTTCCGCAAACCGATATGCGCACATCGGTTTTGGAAACCCGTCCGCCGGAGTAGAGACTCGTCTGCCCGGCATCGCCGGTCTTGGTATAGATTTTCATGGATGTCAGTGTGTGGAATCAGGGGCCCACGGAGGTAAAGCCCTCGTGTTCGAGGAATGTGCGCACCCGCCCGGGTTGGTCGCCCTGAATCTCAATTTCCCGCGCGTGCGCGGCAAGGCTCCCGCCGCAGCCCAGTGATTTTTTGGCCCGTCCGAGCAGGTTCTCCAAATCCACCGGGGTGAGATGGGTCGGCAACTGGCTGATGACCACCACCGTCTTCCCGCCCCGGCGGGCCTTCTCACGCCGCAAAACCACCCGACCGCCCCGACGGGACAGGGCCGCCTGCGGAGCCTCCTGGTCGGACAAGCCTGCCGCCTCCATGCCCGCATCGGGAAACCCCGCCGCGTCCAGCCCCGCAAAGGGCGTCTGGAGAGGGGCCTGCCGGACAGAAACCGGGATTTTCTTCGAGGACATCCCTCCACCATGCCGGCAATCCGAAACGAACTCAAAAAAATTATTTTTTTTGGGGTTGCGTTGTTGCGCAACGGCTGTTAATAACTTTTCACGCTGCTACAACCTCAGATTTATTTATGGGCAAAATCTTACTCTTCGTTTCATTGGCCGTCACGGCTGTCACCGCCGTTCTCGGCTTTCTCAATCAGGGCACATTCAAAAGCAAGCTGGAGGCGCTCGCGCAGGCCAACCAAGAAGATCAGACCACCAAGGGGAACCTGGAGAAGACCTCGACCGAGCTGAAAACGGCGAAGAACGACCTGACAACGGTCACGGCCGAAAAGGAGCAGGCGTTGGCTCAGGCGCAGACCGCGCAGTCCGCCGCTGATCAGGCCAAGGCCAAGGCGACCGAGCTGGAGGCCCAGGTCTCGAGCAAGGAGGGGGAAATTTCCAAACTGACCGCAGACGTGGCCGCCAAGGAGGCGGAGCTTGCGCAGTTGAAAGAAAGCCAGCCCGCGCAGTCGAGCGAGCCTTCGGCGGATGTTCAGGCCCAGCTCCAGGAGAAGGAAACGCTGATCACCAAATTGCAGGAGGATTTGAACACCTCGAAGGAGGCACTGGCCCAGGCGCAGCAGCGTGATCGGGACAGGCAGGCGCTGAAAATGCGCGATGGGCTTTCCGGTCGCGTGCTTGCCGTGAACCAGGCATGGAATTTCGTGGTCCTCAATCTGGGCGACAAAAACGGCGTGGTGAACAACGCGGAGATGCTCGTCAAGCGCGGCAGCAATCTCATTGGCAAAGTTCGCATCACCTCGGTCGAGCCTGCCACATCCATCGCGGATATTATTGTTTCGAGCCTGCCCCAAGGCGTCTCGATCTCGCCGGGAGACAGCGTCATCTTCCAGTCCGTCCAGGAATAGGAGGGGGACACCAGTGCGCATGAAGGAAAATCCGCGCACCCTTTTGCGGGAGTGTCGGTGGATGAGCCTCTCCGACGCACGGATTTTTTTGGCACGGATTCTATTGGCAGCACTTTGCGTAAGCGGGTTGTTCCTGTCAGCCTGCGCCAGCGATGAGGGTTACCGCACCGAGCAGCAGGCCGGAGGCACCCTGCCCTGGAACCGTCCGCAGAGTTGGGAAGGCGCGGGTGCCCTGGGATCGCAAATGGGGCAGATGAGCCACTAGCCCGGGCGTGGGCCGCATCCTGGTCATCCGTGGCGGAGCCATTGGGGACTTTATCCTGACGCTTCCCGCTCTGGGGCTTTTGCGCACGGGTTTCGCTGGGGCGCACATCGAGGTGATGTCCTACGAGCGGGTGTTGCCGCTGGTTGAGCGGCGTCATTATGCGGATGCGGTTCGCAGCATCGAATACGGTCCTCTGGCCGCCTGCTTCAACCCCAGGGCAAAAATGGATGACACCTTGCGGGACTTGTTTTTGGGTTGCGGGCAGATCATCAGTTTTCTTTACGACCCCGACCGTCTGTTCCAATCCTCGCTCGAGGGGATTGGCGTGAAACATTTCCTCCCGATCTCACCCATCCTGGGGCCAACCGGACACGCCTCCGCGCAGTTGGCGGCACCGCTCTCCTCCCTGGCTCTGTTCCTGGAAGACCCGCAGGCCCGGCTCTTTCCCAGCGAGGACGACCACGCCCAGGCGGAGCGGCTCGCCCAGGGTCTCGCCAGACGATTTTTTGCCATCCATCCCGGAAGCGGCAGCCCGCAAAAAAACTGGTCTGCCGGGCATTGGATCGCGGTCATCACCGCCCTTCTGAGGGAATGGGGGCAGGGGAGCGTGTTGGTCATAGCAGGAGAAGCGGATTCGGAAGCCGCGCAGGTGATCGAAGCCCATTTTGGCGCGGAGGTCAGGATCGCCCGCCACCAGCCCCTGAACCGCCTCGCCGCACTGCTGGCCCGGGCCGGCGGATTCCTTGGACACGACAGCGGCATCTCGCACCTGGCCGCCGCTGTCGGAACCCCCTGCCTCCTGCTCTTTGGCCCCACCGACCACCGTGTCTGGGCACCCGCAGGCTCCCATGTCAAAATCCTGACCGCCACCAACCGGAGCCTCGATCATCTCTCCCCATCCGACGTACTAAAAACCTTGGACGGGATGGCGCTCTGAGCGCAGGGCGAACGACCGGCAGGCAACCGGGAAACCCCAAAATTTTGGGGTTCTGATCTTGCTATGGACAGCGGGAGTTGTGGCGTATAAGTTCCCATTTTCACTGATGACACTGAGCGCGATTGCTGAAATTGTTTTTCAACCTGAAATTTTCCTGGCGTGGACGTCGCTGGCCAAGACGCTGGGCTTGCTGGCGGTCATTCTGGGGCTGGTTTCGTACACCGTGTATGCGGAGCGCAAGGTGTGTGCGCTCATTCAGGATCGCGTGGGTCCGAACCGCGTCGGACTGCCGCTGACCCTGCTGGGTGCGAAGAAGGACCTGCGCCTCCTCGGGCTGGGGCAGCCGATAGCGGATGCCCTCAAGCTCCTCCTCAAGGAAAATTTCATCCCGGGTGGTGTGAACAGGCTCTACTACTGGATCGCGCCCAAGCTGGCCATGATCCCGGCCATTTTGGTTTTGGCGGTGCTGCCCTTTGGTTCGACGCTCTTTGGGCTGCCGATGGTCATTGCCGACATAAACATTGGCGTCTTGTACGTGTTTGCGGTGTCCTCGCTGGGCGTCTATGGCATCGTACTCGCGGGGTGGGCCTCCAACTCAAAGTACCCATTCCTGGGCGGCATTCGCTCCAGCTCGCAGATGATCTCCTACGAACTCTCCCTGGGTCTTTCCGTCATTCCCATCTTCCTCGTGGTGGGCACCCTCAACCTGCAGGACATCGTCGGATGGCAGGTGACCAACGGATGGATGATTTTCCCGTGGTGGCCCAAGGACCTGACCTTTCACACGCTGGTTTCCGGCGACTGGGCGGCGGTCGGGCGCGCGTGCGTCGAAGGGTTTTCTTGGCAGCGCCTCCTGCTGTGGATTCCGATGCTCCTTTCGTTTCTCGTGTTTCTGATTGCCATGTTTGCCGAGACCAACCGCCTGCCCTTTGATCTGCCCGAGGCCGAACAGGAACTCGTGGGCGGCTACCACACCGAGTACTCCTCCATGGGTTTCGCGCTCTTCTTCCTCGGCGAATACGCCGCCATGATCGCCGGATCCGGCGTCATCGTCACCCTCTTCCTCGGCGGCTGGAGCCTCCCCTTCGTCCCCGATGGCTCCGCCACCTCATTCCTCGGCCTCCCCTTCATCCCCCCCGCATGGGCCGGAGCCCTCTGGGGACTCGTCAACATCGCCACCTTCTTCGCTAAAATTGTCGCCCTCCTGCTCGTCTTCATCTGGGTACGCTGGACCCTCCCGCGCTTCCGCTACGACCAACTCATGAAACTCGGCTGGTACTTCTTTTTCGAAATCGCCCTGCTCAATATCTTCCTCACCGCCTTCATCCTCGCTTACGTCAAAGGCTGATCCCAATGACGCCCCAGCACGCCAAAGAAACCTGATCTGCGAAATCCAAATGCGCGGCCTGTGCCGTCTGCTCGATCAGATGGCTATCTGGTTGGGCCTGCTACTGGGAAGCAGTATGGGAGGAATGGGGAGGGATGGGAGGAATGGGAGCGAGTGATCGTCAGGCTGTGGCTGCCACTGGGAAGCAGTTGTTCAAAAACCCGACCACCAGGGGAGTCAGGTCTTTTTCCAAGGGTTGATCGGCCCAGTGCGTGAGAGTGAAAGTGTGGCCCGCGTTTTCCAGCACTTCCATCTGATAGGCTGCCCCCGCCCGCCGCAGGGCCTCCGCCAGTTCCAGACTCTGGTGGTGGGTGACTTCCCGATCCATTTTTCCATGAGCAATAAAAGTGGGGGGGAGATCCCTGCGGGCATGGGTGACCGGAGAGGCCGCCTGCCAGGTCGGAGCCCCTGTTTCACGTGAGACGCCGGTAAAGAGAGCCGGAATTTCACACCCGGCAAAGAGAAACGGCGTGCCGTCCGGGTTTGTCGGGTGCCAGGTCAGAAGATTTGTGACTCCATAAAAATTCAATACGGCTTCCACCCGGCTGCTGGTGTGGGGATGGGGAGAAGCGGGCGGCTCCCATTCCGGAAGATCGTTGGTATAGCCGACCATCAGCGCAAGATGCGCCCCGGCAGAACCCCCTCCCACCGCAATGTTCCGGGGTGCTATCCGGAATTTTTGCGCATTCGCTCGAAGAAATCGCACCGCATTTTTACAGTCATACAATGCCTGGGGCCACGACGGCTGCTCCGCGCCGGCCAGGAGGTAGTCAATGGAGGCCACCACAAAGCCCTGCCCTGCCAGATCCGTGCTGAGACTGACTTCCCGCGCGTCCGTCTTGCGCCCGGCATACCAACCGCCGCCGTGAATCCAAACCACCCCACCCCGGAGGGGTTTGGCTCCCTCCGCCACAGGCAGGTAAAGATCGAGCTTTTCCGTCCGACCATCACCCAGATAAGGAACATCTTTCTCAAGCTGAAATTTGTAAAGGGAAGAGGACATGGAAAACATCAACAGTATCCCACCTGTTTCAGCCAGAATCAGGAGGCCGTCAATCGGTATCTGCACGATCTCTTTTCAATGCCATGGCACTGCCAAAATTGGCACTTGCAAAATTTTCCGTCCGGGGCGAGAATGATCGTAATACGATAGATTTGCGGGTAATGACGCCGCGCGAATTTTTGGAATAAAAAAAGGAGAAAATTATGGCTACTCGATATGAAGTGAAGTTACTGGACAGGAAGAATGTGGCGGAGGGGACGGTGGAATTCACCTTGGAGAAGCCGGTTGGTTTCGAGTACCGGGCCGGACAGTTTGGGGATTTGGTGTTGCCGGAGTCCACGGGGTTGGATGAGAGCAACAACAAGCACGGGTTTTCGTTTGTGAGTGCCCCCTTTGAGGCGGATTTGCGGATGGCGACGCGCATCCGGGACAGCAAATTCAAACAGGCCGCGCTGTTGGTTCCGGTGGGAACCACGGTGGGGCTCCTGGCGCTCTGGGGTGATTTCACTCTG
>JAJTZA010000033.1 GCA_021463905.1 Terrimicrobiaceae bacterium
CACGATCCGCCATGTGGAAGTCAGCGGAGCAGGCAATTTCTACGGTCAGGTCAATGCCCCCACGGGGCTTGCGAAAATCGGAAACAGCGGCATGTTCCGAGGCTCGATCACCGCCTACAAAGCCGACACGGACGGCGCAGGCAATGTGGTTCTGGATTTGTCTCCGATCAGCGGATAAAATCAACTGCTGCCTGCCCACCGCATCATCCCACACACCACGGCCATACACACCACCCATGCGACTGCTTGACCTGCCGCCCGATTCTCCCGTGGCACTCCGCATTCACCAGCTCGGCGAATCGGAGGGCGTCAGCGATTTCTATCTCACGCCCGGCGAGCCGATGTCCTACAAGTTTAACGGGCAGCTCATTTACGACGAGTTGGTTTTTGAGATGGCGGTGCCGGAACACCTTGAGCCGGGGTGCGATGACAGTGCGATGGACCTGCACGGGAGGCGGTTTCGGGTGAGCCAGATGGTCACGCAGGGGCGCTTGCGCTGGGTGCTCCGGCTACTGCCCAATCTGATCCCCGACCCCGAGGCCATCCGCGTGCCGCCGCCCGCCCTCAAGTCCTTTCTCGAAGCCAAGAACGGCCTGTTCCTGATCTGCGGAGCGACCGGAAGCGGCAAATCCACCACCATCGCCTCGATGGTTCTGCACCGGGCCAAGCGCCGACGCGAGCACGTGATCAGCTTTGAAGATCCGATCGAATTTCTTTATCCGGACGGTCTGCCCTCGCTGGTCTCTCAGCGCGAGATGGGGACGGATGAAATTGACTTTGGGAAGGCGCTGCGCTCGGCACTGCGCCAGGCGCCGGACGTGATCATCGTGGGAGAAATCCGCGATGGCGAGACCGCCGAGATTGCCCTCCAAGCCTCCGAGACCGGCCACGTCGTGGTGGCGACGCTCCACACCTCGAGTGCCTCGCAGACCGTTCAGCGGTTCCTCAAGCTCATTCCGAGCGAGCGCCTCGACAGCTCGCAGGAGACACTGGCCGACTGTCTGCGGCTGATATTGTGTCAGCGTCTGCTTCTTGACGAGGCGCAGGCGCGGCGGTTTCCGATCCACGAGGTGCTCTTGCAATACGATGGTGTGGTGAATATTATCCGTCGTGGAGACTTTAAAAAGCTCGACCAGGAGCTGGAAACAGGATGGAAACGAGGGATGTACAACTTCGAGAAAAGCATTGAGTTGCGTAAAGACGAGGGCTTTACCAGCACGACGCGCGCGCGTGGCACGGGGTTTGCGTGGGAGGACGTCACCGACTACCTGGAAAATCAGCCCGAGATTGCCCGATGAAAGGCAAGGACATCGCGGCGGTTCTTAATTTTTCGTCATTCCGTCCCGAGCCGGATGATCCGACCGCATCGTGGAAGCGGCGCTTCCCCAACCACCGCGCGATATTTTTTGGGGTGGGCAAGCAGACACTTACCGTTCACCCCGTTGGAAAAAACAGCCGTGTCGGCGAGGCCGAGATCGTCCCCGACGCCAAGGAACTCAAGGAGCCGCTCGCCAACATCGCTCCGTCGCTCATCACCAACTCCGAGGGAGGCTGGTGCGCCCTCTCGCTCAACACCCGCTACGTCATCAGCCTCGAAGCCAACCTGTCCCGACGGCCCGGCAGCGAGGCCATCCTCAAGACAAACCCGCGCACGGTTCTGGGCGGACGCTTCGAGCGCGGGAAACGCTATGCGCTGACTCATAATCCCGAGACCAACTCGAGCATCCTGCTGACCTGCGATGAGGAATTCGTCAAAAAGCTCGAGACGCAATTCAAGGAGGCCGGATTTCAGGGGGGGCGGATATGTTGCGGAGCGTACATTTTGCTCCTGCATGCGCTGCAGGCTGTCAATGTGACGAAAGGCGCGGACAAGTCGGCCAGTGCCTTCATCCTGGTTTTTTGCGAGGGGGCGGTATGCGCCTTGGTTCAGAGCGACGACAAGTGGGTCGAGCTGCGCTCCCGGACGGATGTGTACGAGGCGGGGGACATCTCGCCCGCGCTGGATTTGGTGGCGCCCTTCCAGAGTCGTCTGCCGTCCGGCATTCCGGTGGTGGCGGTTGCCGACACCGTGCTTCCCGGCCTGGACGAAGCACTCGCCCAGGCCTTCGAGGGCCACCCCATCCAAAATCTCTCGCAACCCAACCTGCTCTGGAACCTCATGATCCAAAGCTGAAATGCAAATCCAAAAGACCATCATTGATGACTTTAAGACGGATCGGAAGGACATCCTTCCGCCGCTGCCCCTGACCGGGCGGCTGGTGCCCATTCTTTTTTACGCCTCGGTTTTTGCCGCGATTGTCCTCTCCGCGATTTTTGCGTTACAGCTCAAAATTTCCAAGGGGCGGATCGAGAGCCTTCGGCAGGAATTGTCGGAGACGCAGAAAAGGGCTGCAGATACCAAGTCCGAGCGGGCGGCTCTGGAGGAGCGGATTCTGCGGGCCAATGAGGTCGAGGCCTGGGTCGAGGGGTCGCGCCCCTTGCAGCCGCTGATCATTGCCATCACACGCAGCATCCAGGAAGGGTCTTCGATCCAGGACATGCGGCTGACCCGCCGCGAGGACACGCCGGAGCAATTGCATTTAAGCATCAGCATCGGAACGGACAGCATCGCCCAGTTGGACCGGGTTCTGGATGCCGTCCACGGCCAGGGCTATCGCGAAATCTCCCCACAGCAAACCGTCAACCGCAGCCAGATTGACTACCAGGCCACGCTCGTTCGCCAGTCCGCAAACGGCCCCACACCCGAGACGGAACCTCAACCGGAGGAACAGGGAAAATCATGAACCACAAGCACATCTCCTTGATTGTGGTGGCTGTGCTGGCCTTTCTTTTCATCGAGGCCACGCTTTGGGTGCGCGGCAAAAAGGAGGCCTCCGCAAAAGCGGAACAAAAAGTCGCCTCCGAGGAGAGCCATGCCCGGCAATTGCTGGCCATCGAGACCGCCAATCTGAACAGGCTGCAGGCTTCTTCCAAGGATCTGATCGCCTTCCTGGACGCATGGCAGCCCCATTTCGAGGTGATCAACACACCACAAAGCGCCGAGGTCAACTTCACGATGCGCATCAAGGATGGCAACCTGGTCAGCCTCTCCCAGCGCTACGAACGGGCGTCGCTGAAAGCCGGCTCGTCCATCCCTTCCTCACTCCGCGCTGTCGTCACCTTCGAGGATAATTTTGCCGGCCTGCTCAATTGGCTGGGTCGGCTCGAAGCAGACTTGCCCACAGTGCGCACCACCGGCGTGCGCCTCGGCAAGGGCACCCGCCCCGGAGACCTCCGCATGGATTTGACGGTCGAGCAACCGCTGCTCAAACAATGAAAGCCCATCGCCAGCTTCCACGCTTTATCCTCGCAACAGTCTTTTGCGCGGCTTCCCTGCAGGCCCAGCCCGGCATACGCCCTCTGCCTACCGAACGGCCCGTCGTCGAGGTGTCGCCGACCGAGAACAACCCCTTTGTCGGAAAGCCCCAATTGAAAGGCGAGGCATTGCTCGAGGAAGCTGAGACCGAGGAGTCGCGTCTGCGGCGGCTGCTGATGAAGCTGCCCATTGGCGGCATTGTCAAAACCGGAGAGACCTGCGTGGTGATGATGGGGTCGTTGACCCTCCGGGAAGGAGACCAGCTTCCGGGTCTGCTGCAAGGCCAGACGGAGCGGGTTCGGGTGGTCAAGCTCAACGAGCGTGAGATGGTCTTCGGATTCATCGAACGGGACGGAACCTCTGCGACCCGCACCCAGCCGCGCACGATCAATCTGACGCCCGAAGTCCGCTTTCTCATCCCGGAAAATGCGCCTGCCGCCAACGCCTCCGAGCCGTCTAACACTCTCGGAGGCGTGATTCGACAAGAGCCTCATGCGCCGGCTTTCCGATAGGCGTCGCTGCCCCGCACACACCGAAGGGTTCACCTTCGTGGAAATCCTTGTCGCGGGCGCGATTGCCGCGCTGGCAATCACCGCATCGGTGATCGCATTCCAGTCGGTCATGACTCACGGCAACAGCTTCAGCGAACGCCTGGATGTCACCCTCGACTCGGGCGTTCTCAACAATTTCTACGGCATGAACGGGACGCAGGTGTCGGTTTCCGCCGCCCCGGACTTTAGCATGACGGCCAACGCGCAGGCGCTGCGCGAGCGGCTCGAGGAGGACATCGCCGCCGCTTCGGCGATTTTCTGTCTCGGGCGGAACGGACGCAGCGCGTACCGTCCCTCGACCATTGCACTCCCGGCCAATGCCACGGAGCTGAATTCCCCCGCCGCATTTTACAGCCATTTGAACACCCTGAACCCCGGCGGGTTCAGCTCGAGCGGGTTTGTGTCATGGCGGGGGGCTTCCTCGGCCACCAATGCGTCACTGTTTGTTCTCACGCCTTCCGCAAATACCAACGAGGCCGTGGTGCGGGCTGTGTATGAAACAGATTTTGTCGTGACGACCAATGCACCCGGTGGTGTTTATGCCAGCGTCCGCCGCTATGTGGGAGGAACCAATACGGATTTTTACCATGTCTTTTACCCCGGCCAGACCAGTACGTTTCGTCCACTGGCTGCCTACTTCGAGCGGAGTGCCGTTCCTGCCGAAGGAAATCCTGCGGTGGACGCCTTTAAGAAAGCGGCGGAGCGTCCGTTCTACTTTGTGTGGTGGCCGGATCCCCTCGAGCGCTCGCTGCCTTCGGGCGTCTCCTCCACCAATGCCCTCCCTCGAGGTGCCTATACCAACATGGCCGGACAGACTTCGCTGTTTTTTGTGATTCCGGCATTTCCCGCATTATGAAGGCACCATCATCAACAATCCGTGGGTCAGCCATGCTCCTGGCCTTGTTGGTGGTTCTTGCCTGCAGTTTTGTCCTGGCGGGCTGGGTCATTCTGTTAGCCTCACAAACGCTCTCCGGCGAGGAGGCGGCCACCGCGCAAAAGCGTCGGTTGGCTGTTCACAATTCGGAGGCGCTGGCCCGGCAATACGTCCTGCAAACCATGGGAACCTCCGGGGGCGTTTCCGGTAATGCGTCCGCTGCGCTTCCCAACGGGTGGGGGAGCTTCTCGCTGGCCAATGGAACCGTGGGCGCATGGATCGCTTTGAAATCCGTTTCTCCACCCACACAATGGAACCCCTTTTCCCCGTTCGGTCCCTTTGGATATACGGTCAATCTCGACGCCGCACTTGCCGGAAATGCAACCCGCTCCTTCCAAATCCGCTCGCGCTCGCCCCTCTTTGGTGGATATCCGCTCACCCTCCACCAGCCTGCTCCCGCTGCCCCCGGAGGCCTGACCGCCAACAAAACACTTTCGTGGCCGCAGCAGGGCGGATTTCCGGCCACACCCATCACCTCGGGTGAGACAGTCAATGGCACCTTCTCCGGCTATCTGCCCGAAACACCCACCACCAGCCTGATCGGTGGCGTGGTGACGATCTCTTCAAACTCAACGGGCGCAAACATCACGGAGTCCGGAGGCTTCCGCAACGTGAGCGTGGACCTCGGGCTTCTCAACATCGCCTCGCTCCCCACCGCCGCACTAATCCATTACGAGGTGCCATCCGGGGCGGGATCCGGTAATCTCACCGGTGTGCGCTTGACGGTGCAAGGGAATGCCACGGCGGGCAATCTTCCGCCGGTGCTGCTCACGTTTGAAGCGGGTGCCCTTTCTCTCAGCACGGTTACGCTGCAGGGTGCGTCCAACAGCCGCAGGGTTTATTTGAGGGTTTCCAATCCTTCGGGCTTCACGCTGACCGGTGCCGGCAATTGGCGGTTGGGCATGACATTCCTGAACAACACCACCTGTACCATGAACGCGACTGGCGGCTTGATTCTCACCGGCGGCATCCGCACAAACGGAACCCTGCGCATCACCAGCGGAACCGTGAGCCTCTCCCAGGAGGATGACCCCGCCGGCCTCGAAGGGATCGTAGACCGGGCCGCGTGGCTCGAATCTTTTAGCCCATGACAGCACGCACGACAAAGCCCCGCTGCGCCTACACGCTTGTGGAGGCGGTCATTGCCATCTCCCTGCTGGCCATTGCCATTGCCGGTGCCACCATGCTGGCCCGGACCATTTTAATCCAACGAGAGGCAAGCAACCAAACAGCCAGGATGCTCAACGCTCAGGAGCAGTCCGCGCGCCTGTTCCAGTTGGGTCTCTCCTCCACGACCATCACCAACATCCTCCCCGAAACCTGCGTCTCCGGATCCCCGGCCAACTCAAAGGAAATTTCTCTCAGTTTCTCGATTGCCACCGCAAATGTCACCGTCTCCATCGGTGCCGGGAGCGTCAACGCAACCCTCGAACAGGCCACCAATACCGCCATCTTTACCACCACCACCGACACGTCCGGCAGCACCGCCATGCGCACCAATCACATCCTGATGGTGCGACCCTCCATCCGCTGAAAAACCGTTTTGGACTGGCGTCGGCCCTGGTCGCGCGGCATGATGCTCAACATGCTGGCAAAACGAATCATCCCCTGCCTGGATGTCACGGACGGGCGCGTGGTCAAAGGGACGAAATTTGTGGATTTACGCGACGCGGGGGATCCGGTTGAGCTCGCGAAGCTCTATGATGCCCAGGGTGCTGACGAGCTGGTTTTTTTGGATATTACCGCCTCCTCGGATGGCCGGGGGACGATGGTGGATGTGGTGAGCCGCACGGCGGAGCGCTGCTTTATGCCGCTGACGGTTGGCGGGGGCATCCGCACCGTGGAGGATTTCCGCACCATGCTCCTTGCCGGAGCCGATAAGGTCAGTGTCAATACCGCAGCGATCCGCGAACCAGAACTCATTGCACGGGCCGCCAGCGCGTTCGGTTCGCAGTGCGTGGTCGTGGCGATTGATGCGCGTCGCGACGCGCCGGGACGGTGGAGCGTGTACACGCATGGCGGTCGAACCCCCACAGGACAGGATGCCGTCGCTTGGGCGCAAGAAGCCGCGCGCCTCGGTGCCGGCGAAATCCTCCTTACCAGCATGGACACCGACGGAACCCGCGATGGCTACGACATCGAGCTGACCGCCGCCGTCGCGTCAGCCGTCCCGGTGCCGGTGATTGCCAGCGGCGGCGCGGGCACACTCCAGCACCTGGCGGACGTCCTCAGCTCCGGAATGGCCGATGCGGTGCTGGCGGCAAGCATTTTCCACTTTGGTGAGTTCACGATTGCCCAGGCAAAAGCATTTCTGCACGATGCCGGATTACCGGTGCGCACGTAACGGCGACAGCACCGGCTGCATGTCCTGGATGTCCTGTATGTCCTCCGACGGGCATCCAAAACTTTCGCGAGGGTTTTTTTACGCGCCCCCCTTGCAACCTCCTGAAACTCGCGTACCGTTTCGCTATATGAAAAGGATGGTTGGGAGTATTTTTGCGGCACTGGCCCTGGTGGTGCCGTCCGCGCTGGAAGCTCAAGGGGACGCTGGGACACTGGCCCGTGGATTGAACGATGCCTTTGTCAGCGTCTATGAAAAGGTGGCACCGGCGGTGGTCGTTATTGAATCGCGCGAGGCCGCCAGTGGCGGACAAGCCCTTCGCCTGCCCCAAGGCTTGAACTTTTTTTTCCGGTCGCCGGATGGCCGACGCTTGGACCCGGGCCCGGATCAGGGTTCGGGGTTCATCATTCGTGAGGACGGGCTGATCCTGACCAACAACCATGTCGTACAAAACGGCGCTCGTGGAAAGATCACCGTGACCTTGCAGGATGGCCGCAAATTTCCGGCCCGCCTTGTGGGTGCCGATGGCAAATCGGATATCGCCATTTTGAAAATTGAGGCGGGCGGTTTGCCGGTCATCACCCTCGGAGACAGCGATCTGGCCAAGGTTGGACAATTCGCTTTCGCCATTGGTGCTCCCTTTGATCTGCCGTACACATTTACGGTCGGAGTCATCAGCGCCAAAGGACGCACCAACCTCACGGGAAACCGCAACTACGAGGAATTCATTCAGACCGACGCCTCAATCAATCCCGGCAATAGCGGAGGGCCCTTGTGCGACCTCGACGGAAATGTCATTGGCATCAACACGCTCATCAGCGGCATGAACCGGGGACTGGGTTTTGCCATCCCCATCAACCTGGTCAAGGATGTGGCGGGACAACTGATCACCAAGGGCCGGGTGGCGCGTCCCTGGCTGGGGATTGGGATCGTTGGATTGCAGGAAGATGAGCGGCGCAAGGCGCTTTTCCCGGATGTGGATGCCGGGGTTCTGGTGGAAAGCATCGAGCCGGATACTCCGGCCTACCACAGTTCCCTGCAGCCTGGGGATGTGGTGCTGAGCGTGGACGGTCGCCGGGTCGCCTTTGCCAGCGACCTCCAGCGCGAAATCCTTGCCAAATCGGTTGGCCAGAATGTCTCCCTCGAAGTCTGGCGCGCAGGCCACAAACTCAAGGTCGCCATCCGTACGGGAGAGCAGCCGGATCAATTCCAGCGCGCCTCCCTTTCGCTCGAACCCGAACCTGCCCAGCCAGAGCCTGAAACGCGACCGGCCCCTCCCGCCGGAAATGAGGCCCAGGGTTGGCAATTGCTGGGCTTGCATCTTCGGGAGGGGGACAACGGCGCTGCCATCGTGGAAGGCGTCGAACCCGGATCACCCGCACAGGCAGCAGGCCTGGAGCCCGGGGATCGGCTGAGCGAGGTTGGCGGGCAAGCGGTCGCCTCCATGCAGGAATGTCGCAAGGTTCTGGAAGAGGCGGATTTCTCGCGCGGTGTCATGATTCTCCTCGAACGCGACGGCCAGAAGACATTTGCCATTTTGAAACCATGACCCGTTCCGGGAAATCCCTGCTGCCGAAGGATTTGATCCAAGGGAGCCGGCGCGAAATCCTGGAAGCGCTGGTGCGGCATCCTGAGCTGGCGTGTCACCAGCTTGCGGGCGAGGTTGGCAAGACCTATATGGGAACCAAAAACCAGTGCGACTTTCTTTCCCGGGCCGGGTATTTGGTTGTCCGCAGGCAGGAAGAACCTCAGCGGGGACGCCCCGAGCTGCTCTATTCACTCAGCGAACGGGCACGGGCCATTTTCCCACAACAGGGGTTTTCCTTCGCCTTCGCGCTCATCGAGGATGCTGGACGGCTCTTTGGCCCGCAAGCCCCGCGCAAACTCCTCTTCCTCTTCTTTCAGTCTCTCGAGAAACGCTACAAAGCGACCCTCCAAGGCACAACCCCGGAAGAACGCGCCCAGGAACTCGCGCTCCTCCGCTCCACAGAGGGTTATGGCTCAGCGTTTTTTCCGGGTTCTCCCGCCGTGATCTCCGAGGGCCTCGATCCCCTTGAACCCCTCCATAAACAATTTCCCGAGACGATTGAATTTGAGACTACGGCGATTTCGCGGGCACTGGGCGCGACCGTTGAGCGCCAGTCTGCAGCAGGCGGCCATGTCCGCTATCTGATCAAAGCTCCAGCAGCCTCCTGATTGGGAATGGGGTTTCAACTGGCATCGGACTACGCTCCGCGCGGCGATCAGGGCCGTGCCATCGAAAACCTGTCCCGCTCGCTACAGGCCGGGAACCGCCACCAGACACTCATGGGCGTCACCGGTTCCGGAAAAACATTCACGATCGCCAATGTCATCCATGAAATGAACCGTCCGGCACTCGTTCTCTCCCACAACAAAACCCTCGCCGCCCAGCTCTACAGCGAATTCAAACAATTCTTTCCCGAAAATGCCGTCGAGTACTTCGTCAGCTATTTCGATTATTACCAGCCCGAGGCCTATATTCCCCGCACCGACACGTACATCGAAAAGGACAGCTCGATCAACGAGGAAATCGAGCGCCTGCGGCTCTCGGCGGTCTCGTCTTTGCTCAGCCGCCGCGATACCATCGTGGTGGCCAGCGTGTCCTGCATTTATGGATTGGCCTCGCCGGAGGACTTTCTCGAAATGCTGGTCACCATCAAGCCCGGCCAGACCCTCTCGCGGGAAGCCTTCCTCGCCAAGTTGGTGGATTTGCTTTACGAGCGAAATGATGTCGCGCTGAGCCGTGGGAAGTTTCGGGTGCGCGGCGACGTGGTCGAGGTCCATCAGGCGCAGGTCGAGGAGGAGGCGGTCCGTATCGAATTCTTTGGCGATGAAATCGAACGCATCAGCCGGTTTGATCCACTGACCGGCAGGGTCAATGCCACCCTGGCCACGCTGACAGTTTTTCCCGCAAAACAATTTGTGACGCCCCACGACAAACTCCGTCGCGCGGTGGGCGGCATTCGTGAGGAGATGGAAGCGCGTGTGGTCGAATTCGAGCGCGGCGGCCGGCTGATCGAGGCCCAGCGCATCAAGCAGCGAACCGAGTTTGATATCGAGATGATGCTTGAGATGGGGTTCTGCAGCGGCATCGAAAACTACTCGCGGCACCTGAGCGGGCGTCCGCCCGGTTCACGTCCCTACACGCTCATGGACTTTTTGCCCGAAGGAACGCTCACGGTGATTGATGAATCGCATGTCACCGTGCCGCAAATTGGCGGCATGTTCGCGGGCGACCGATCCCGAAAAACCGTTCTCGTCGAGCACGGGTTCCGCCTCCCTTCGGCTCTCGATAACCGCCCGCTCAATTTTGACGAATTCATGGAGGTGACCGACAAAATCATCTACGTCAGCGCAACCCCGGGCCCCTTCGAAATCCAGAACAGCGTGGTCGGAAACATTGGCTTCCTGGCCGACGCGAAAAACCATCCCAAACTTCCTCTGACAACCGGACAAACGCCCTCCACCGAACCTCAGCCACTCATGGATGTTCACACCCCGGGCACACCACTCATTGCCGAGCAGATCATCCGACCCACCGGCCTCCTCGATCCAAAAATCACCGTGCGCCCGCTGAGTGGCCAGATTGACGAAACCATCGAGCTTTGCCGGGCGCGCATCGAGGCGGGCGAGCGGGTTCTGGTGACGACACTCACCAAACGCACGGCGGAGGACCTGACCGATTACCTGCGGGATGTTGGCCTCAAGGTGCGATACCTGCACAGCGACATAGATGCCATCGAACGGGTCGAAATCCTCCGCGAGTTGCGCGCGGGTGCCTGCGACGTCCTCGTAGGCATCAACCTGCTCCGCGAGGGCCTTGACCTGCCAGAAGTCAGCCTGGTTTGCATTCTGGACGCCGATAAAGAAGGCTTCCTGCGCTCGCGAACCTCCCTCATCCAAACCGCCGGACGTGCAGCCCGCCACGTGAACGGTGAAGTCGCGCTCTTTGCAGATACCGTCACCGGCTCTATCCAGGATCTCCTCAATGTGAGCGAATATCGCCGCGCCCGCCAGCTCGCCTACAATACCGAACACGGCATCACCCCACAAAGCGTCCGCCGGGCCGTCCAGGAAAGCCTCCACGTCATCCTCCAAAGCCGCGAGCTCGAACAGTCCCTCGTCCAGGAATCCCCACTCGACCTCCACGAACTCCTCCGCGAACTCGAACAGGAAATGACCGAAGCCGCCGCCTCCCTCCAATACGAACGCGCAGCTCTCCTCCGCGACCAAATCACCGAACTCCGCAGCGGAACCAGTCTCGACAAAATCTCCAAACCCCCAAAACCCTACCCCAAAAAACGCCGGTAACCCCCGGTGGAGCCAGGACTTTGTTCCCGCTGGCCCGCATGTCTGATTTTCCTCTTTGAAATTGGGTGGGGTGCGATAGATTTGGGCAATGGTTTCAGTGGCAATTGTTGGGGCGAATGGTTATTCGGGGGAGGAGTTGTGTCGAATTTTGGCCGGACATCCTGGCGTGCGGGTGGTTGCGGTGACGTCGCGTCAGCACGTGGGGAAATCCGTGGGGGAGGTTTTGCCGCGTCTGGCCGGGCATCCGGGGGTGGGGGATTTGAAGTTTGGTGCATCGGAGGTTGATGTGGTGTTGGACTCCGGTGCGGAGTTTGTCTTTCTGGCCTTGCCGCATGGTTTGGCGGTTGAGTTTGCCAAACCGCTCTTTTTGGCGGGGCGGCGGGTGGTGGATTTGAGTGCGGATTTTCGTTTGCGCAGCGCGGACATTTACCGGGAGTTTTATGGTGTCGAGCATGGGGCGCCCGAACTGTTGAAAGAGGCGGTTTTCGGATTGCCGGAGCTGCATCGGGAAGAAATTGCCGGAGCGCGTCTCGTGGCTTCTGCGGGTTGCTACCCGACGGGGATTTTGTTGGCACTTGCGCCCCTGCTTCGCGAGGGGTTGGTGGATGCGGGCTCCATCATAGTATCGAGCGCCAGCGGAGTGAGCGGAGCCGGACGCAAAGCGGAGGCGGCACTCCTGTACAGCGAATGCAATGAGAGCCTGCGCGCCTATGGACTGCCCAAGCACCGCCACCTCTCCGAGATCGAGCAGGAATTGAGCATTGCTGCCGGGAAGTCGGTTGTTGTGACCTTCGCGCCGCATCTGGCTCCGATGACCCGGGGCATCCACACCACCATTTTTGCGCGTCCGTTGGGAGATCTCGGAAAAATCGCGTCCTGTCTTGAGGCCACCTACCTCCGGGAGACCTTTGTCCGGTTCTCGGACACGCTGCCGGACACCAGGAATGTTTCCGGAACCAATTTTTGCGATTTGGCGGTTCGCGTGGATGCGCGCACCGGACGCGTCATCCTGCTGGCGGCGATTGATAACCTCGTCAAAGGCGCATCCGGACAGGCCGTACAAAATTTCAATCTGATGTCCGGGCTGTCCGAGTCCGCCGGGTTGTTGTAAACCAACTGCGTTCTCCATGAAATCCTACGCTGATATTGCCGGGTTCCTCCCTCTGCAAACACGCAAAGTCCCCGGTGGGCCGCTGGCTCCCGAGGGGTTTATCGGGGGCGCGGTCAATGCCGGCATCAAATCCGAAATGTCCAAGCGCAATGATTTGGCGCTGATTGTTTCCACCGAGGCTTACACCCATGTTGCCGGAACCTTCACGACCAACAAGGTCAAGGCGGCGCCGGTGCGACTCTCGCAGGCGCGTCTCCGTGCGGGTGAGGGCACCCGCGCGGTGGTTCTTAACAGCGGCAATGCCAATGCCTGCACGGGAAAATCCGGGCTGGCGGCGGCGCGGGAGATGGCGGTGGCTGCGGCGGATAAAGCCGACATTCCTGTTGAGGGGGTGTTGGTTTGCTCGACGGGGCGTATTGGAGTGCCTCTGCCCGTCGCGCGCATCCGGGAGGGATTGGGCCGCATGGAACTTGGTCGTGGCCAGGGTGGAGGCGATGCGTTGGCGCGTGCGATTATGACCAGCGACACCTTTCCCAAATGCCTTGCTGTCGAGGTGAAAACATCCGGTGGACGGTTTCGTGTGGGCGGTATGGCCAAGGGGGCGGGCATGATCAATCCCAACATGGCCACCATGCTGAGCGTGATCACCACCGATGCGCACATCCCGAAAGCTGATCTCCAACGGCTGCTGCGCATGGCCGTCGAGGACTCCTTCAATCGCATCACTGTGGATGGCGACATGAGCACGAATGACACCGTGATTCTTCTGGCCAGCGGAGCGTCCAAAATCCGCCCACCAGAGAAAATTTTTTTCCAGACCCTGTGTTTTGTTGCCTCCGAGCTGGCGCGGATGATTGTCTGGGATGGCGAGGGTGTGTCCCGTTTTGTCGAGGTGGAGGTCAGCGGTGCGGCGAGCAGCCGGGACGCGCGTCGTGCGGCGGAGGCGGTGGCCAATTCCACGCTGGTCAAATGCGCATGGGCTGGCGGGGATCCGAATTGGGGCCGCATCATGGACGCGCTCGGTTACAGCGGAGCGAGGATGACGGAGTCCCGGGTGGATATTGATTACAATGGTCTGCCCCTGGTACGTGGGGGTGAGCAGGCTCCCACTCCGTGGAAAAAAATCCTCACCCAGGCCGCGCGGCCCAGGCTCCGCGTGACGGTGGACTTGCATTCCGGGCCGTACCGCTACGAGGCCTGGACGACTGATTTGACGGAGGAATACGTGCGGCTCAATCTGGGAGAATAACTTATGGCCTCGCTTTTCACACCGGAAGCCCATGCAGAAACCCTCATCGAAGCACTCCCCTACATCCAGAAATTTCGCGGACAAACATTTGTCATTAAATACGGCGGCGCAGCCATGGACGACGAACGCCTCGTCGAGCGTCTGCTGCGCGATGTGGTTTTCCTCGAGGCGGTGGGCATCAATCCCATTCTGGTTCATGGCGGAGGCAAGGCGATCACTGCCCGCATGAAGGAGGCCGGGCTGACCGCGCGGTTTGTGAACGGGCTGCGCGTTACAGACGCCGCAGCCATTGGCATCGTGGCAGAGACGCTGGATGGTGTGATCAATCCGCGCATTGTGGAAACGCTCGGGCGGTTTGGCGGTCGCGCAAGGGGACTCTCGGGGCGTCACGTGTTCGTTGCGGAAAAACTCCCGCCGCAGACTGAAGCCTCCGGTGAAATCGTGGATATTGGCTTTGTCGGCGAGGCCGTTTCCACCAATACGCAGGAAACTCTCGAGGCGCTGGACTGCGAAATCGTTCCGGTGATCAGCCCGATCGGGGCGACCCGGGAGGGAGTCACGCTGAATATCAATGCGGACGTGGCCGCCGCCGCGTTGGCCATCAGTCTCAAGGCTGCCAAACTGGTTTTTATCAGTGACGTGCCAGGCCTTCTTCGCGACCCATCCGATCCGGAATCCTTGATTCCCAGCGTGTCACCAGCGCAAGTGACGGAGTTGATTGCCGGGAAGGTGATAGCCGGGGGGATGATTCCGAAGATGCGTTCTGCCGCCCATGCCGTGCTCCAGGGCGTCGGGAAGGTTCACATGATTGCGGGGCAGACCCCGCATGGCTTGTTGTTGGAAATTTTCACCAATGCGGGCATTGGTACCGAGATTGCGGCCTGAGCTTCAGGGCGCGGGATCAGAGCCGACCGTTTGGTAATTGGATCGGGACTCGATGATTTTGAGGGCTTCCTGGACGGAGCGGGCATCGGTGGGAGTGAGTTGGCCGGTGGCCAGCGCCTCCCGGTACGATTTTTTGGATGCCTGGGCATTTCCGGTTTCGGCGTAGGCCTGTCCGAGGTAGGTGAGGGTGATGGCGGTGGGCTGGTGGAGTTTTTCGAGGAGAGCGAGGAGGTGTTTGAGGGTGTTGATTTCCGATGAAAAATCGCGGGCGACCCGGTGGGCCCGTGCCAGGAGCAGGTGAGTCGAAGGGTCTCGGGGTGCGGCTTGCGTGGCGGATTCCGCCGCTTCGACCGCTTGTCGGATGCTTCCAGATTCGAGCAGGCCCAGCGCAAGCAACATGCGGGCCTGGGGGCTGTGCGCGTTCAACCGCAACGCCTCCCGGCTTTGCCCGATGACATCCAGCCAGCGCTTTCTGGAAGCGGCAAAGGACGCGGCCTGGACGTGTACGGCCCAGGAATCCGGATCGAGGGCGAGGGCGCGTTCGATGGCCTCCCGTGCGGAGGGGATGGTGTGCATGGCCTCAAATCGCGCAGAAAGGGCCGACAGTGCCAGCGCGGTTTTTCTGGCGTTTCCCAATTGGACGGCCTCCGGTTTTGGGAGAGGGACATCGGGGCCCGATTCCCGCAAAAACACCCACCCTGTCGGTTCCACAGAAGCAAGCCTCCAGTCCGGTGCGACCATGAGGTGATCGAGGAGCGTGGAAATTTCTGTTGCTGAACCCGAGAGAAAGACGGCATTCCAGCCAATATCACGCAACGTGGCTCTCCAGCCCGAGACAGTTTTCATCGCGGATTCCGCTTCCGTGCGCGGCATCACGGAGGCGATCCCGGCCAGCGTGGCGGGCACCATCGCCGAGGGCGACACAAAGGTGATGGCCTGGTGATCCGCGAGAAGTTCCGCCTCCGCAGTCGGCAGCCATAGCCGGGGGTCGCGCGCGGGGTTCCGCCACGAAAGAATCGAGCGCACGATGCCCGCAAGTGCCATCCCGAAAAAAAACAAAACCGCAGCACGCGAAAGCCTGTGGAATACCCGGTCGGAAATCCTTGCCCGCAATCCGCGGAGAACCAGAGCCAGAGCAAAAAAAGCCACGCTCCACAGCGCCCATGCGCCCAGCCATGCGGGGATGGCCAATCCTTGCAGACCACCCAGATGCCACAGGGACGCAGCGAGACGGTCTGAAAATTCCGGAACAGCTCCGAAGGCCTGTGCGTTCAGTCCGCGCGCCGCGCGCTCAAACCAGGCCGTCGAGGGGATGGCTGCCAGCACGGGCAGTGTCGTGAGCGCAGCGGCGATGAGGAGAAGCAGCTTCCCTGGCCACCCGCACCGAAAACTTGAGAGGCGCCTCAATCGCGAAAGTTTTTGTAAGCGAGAGCGACGCCAAAATCCGCAGCCCGCAATGCGGCGATGACCTTTTGCAGATCATCGCGCTTGTTTCCGGTGACCCTGACCTGTCGGTCGAGCAGCGAGGACTGGACTTTCAGGCCGAGTGCCTTGACCGCCTTGGAGATTTCCTTGGCCTTATCTCCTTCGAGGCCTTGTTGAATGGCCAGCTCCTGGCGCGAATGACCGAGCGGAGAGATCTCCGCATCCTTGGCCTCCACATTGCGGAGATCCACGCCTCGCTTGGCCAGCTTTCCCGTCACGATCTCGCGCAACGCCTTGAGGCGGGCCGCGTCCTCCACAGCCAGCAGAATCGAACCCGTCTTCGCGTCCAGCTCGATGCTGGCCGTCACCCCCTTAAAATCAAACCGGGTCGTCAATTCACGCAGGGATTGATCCACCGCATTCTTCACTTCCATCCGATCCACCTCCGAAACAATATCAAAACTGGGCATGTTTTTACGAGAGGAGAGCTTCCGTGGTCTCCCAATCAATGCAAGCATCCGTAATGGAAACTCCGTATTCCAGAGCTTGCGGGTTTTTTCCGAGTGGCTGGCTTCCCGCCCGCAGGTTGCTCTCGAGCATGGCACCGATGATCCCGGCGCGATTCCCCGCGCGTTGTTCGAGGATGCTTTCCCAAACGAGCGGCTGCCGGGTGTGATCCTTTCCCGAGTTGGCATGGCTGCAATCCACCATGATCGCCGGGTTGAGGCGGGCATCCGTGAGCATCCTTTGCACGGCTGCCACATGTTCCGCCGAGTAATTCGGGCCGCTGCGTCCGCCACGCAGTACGACATGGCTGTCCGGGTTCCCCTTGGTTTTGATGATGCTGGTCACGCCGTGCTGATCCATGCCGAGAAAACTGTGGGAGCTGCGGGCGCTCCTCATCGCGTCAATCGCGACCTGGACGCCCCCATCCGTACCATTTTTGAAACCGACGGGCATGGAAAGCCCACTGGACATCTCCCGGTGGGTTTGTGATTCCGTGGTGCGCGCCCCAATGGCCGTCCAACTGATCAAATCCGCCAGATATTGCGGGATGATCGGATCCAGGAACTCGGTGGCGGCGGGCAGACCGAGGTCCGCGAGATCCAGCAGCAGCTCCCGGGCCAGGGAAATCCCGCAGGCCAGATCGCACGAATCGTCCATCTTCGGGTCATTGATCAGACCCTTCCAGCCAATGGTCGTCCTCGGCTTTTCAAAATAAACCCGCATGACCAGGAAGTAGCGGTCCGCAACCCGCTCCGCGAGTTCGGAGAGCCGATGGGCGTATTCACGGGCTGCCGTGGCATCGTGGATCGAGCAGGGGCCGACGACCACGAGCAGACGGTCATCCTCACCCGCGAGAATGGCCTGAGCCTGACGCCGCCCCTCCTGCACGGTGGCACGCTGACGCTCTGAGACCGGCAGCTTCGCCTTGATTTGCAATGGAGTGATCAAATGCGTCACTTTGCGGACGCGAATGTTGTCGAGCGGGACGCTCTGCTCCACAGGGCCGGAAGGCGTAAGAATAGCGGACGATGTCATGAATGATCTTCTTTTATCGCATGAAGCGCGCGTGCGCAAGCAGAGGCCTTGTTTTTGGCCGGGGCAAATCCGCGTCACCCATGAGCCATCCACCGTGCGCCCCCTGGGACTCGAACCCAGAACCAAAAGATTAAGAGTCTTCTGCTCTACCATTGAGCTAGGGACGCTTTGGCGGAAACCAGCGGAAAGACTTTCAGCTTGCCGGACTAACTTCAATGAATTTTTGCGATGATCCGCGCCCCCGGGTGGCTTGCGCTTGCGCTTTGTTCACGGGGTGTTGATAGTGCCGCGCGATGAACACCTTTCGTTTTTCAGAAAAAAGTTGTGAGAGTCTTCCGGGGTTGTCGGTGATGGAGAGGGCCTTTCCCGGGCGTTTTTCGGCGGATGGCGTGTTGTTGGAATTTGAGGCGGGGCGCGCACAGGCGGGCTGGGACATCCAGGGGCCGGGTGGCGAAGCGGGTTTTCGCGTGCGGTATGCGGCTCCGTGCGATGCCTACCGGGCGCTGGGGTTGTTGATGGCGGGCGACGCGCCGACGGGCCAGGATCGCGCCTGTTCGTTGGTCGGGGTCATGTGGGATGTGTCGCGCAATGCGGTGATCCGTCCGGAAAAATGGGAGGAGATTTTTTTGAGGTTGGCGCTCATGGGGATCAATTCGCTGCAGCTCTACATGGAGGACGTGTATGAAATTCCCGGTGAACCCTTTTTTGGTTATGGGCGCGGGGCGTATTCGGCGGAGGAACTGCGTGGGATTGATGATGCCGGCCGCCGGTTGGGCATCGAGGTCGTTCCTTGCATTCAGACGCTCGGCCACCTCACGCAAATCGAGCAGTGGCCCCCCTACCACGAGATGATGGACGTTCCCGGCGTCCTGATGGTGGACTCGGAGCGCACGCGCACGCTGATTGGAAAAATGCTGGATCAAGTGGCGGCCTGCTTCCGATCGAGGACGATCCACATTGGCATGGATGAGGCCCACGGAATCGGCACAGGCAATTTCCTCCGCAAACACGGTTACGAGCGCCCCTTCGACATTCTCAACCGCCACTTGAAGATGGTGACAGAGATGTGCCTCGAGCGTGGCCTTGCGCCCATGATGTGGAGTGATATGTATTTTCGGATTGGTTCGGCCCGGAATGACTACTATGACCGCGAGGCGGTGATTCCTGACGAGGTGGCAGCCAGCGTGCCTCCGGGGGTGGATTTGGTTTATTGGGACTATTATCATGGCGACGTTGCCTTCTATGAGGAATGGATTCAGCGGCATCGTGCGCTGGGCAAGGAGCCGGTTTTTGCACCCGGCGGCTGGAACTGGGGTCGCTTCTGGGCTTACGAACCCAAGTGGCGCGAAACTCTTTCCGCAGGCATGCAGGCGGCCCACAACCAAAAATTGGACCGCGTTTTCCTGACTCTTTGGGGTGATGATGGCGCGGAGTTTCATCCGGCCTCGGTCTTTCCGGCCATCCAGTATTTTGCGGAGTACGCCTACGTCGGAAATCCGGATGCCAGTGCGCTCGAGCGTCAATTCGCAGCCATCTTCCCGGAGGTGTCTCTTGCCGGATACTTGAAGGCGTCAAGGCTCGATGAAATCCCGGACGCGCAGGGCAAGCCGGGGTGCTGCCCCAATCCCTCAAAATGGATTTTGTGGCATGATCCGGTGTTGGGCTTCCTGAACCCGCAGATTCCCAGCGATGTGTCGGAGCATTATCGGGAACTGGCCGCCGCACTCGACCACCCGGGTGCAGACGAACCGCTTCGCTTTGCAGCGCAGGTCGCGCGCGCGGTCGCGTTAAAAGCGGAGTTGCACAACACGGCTCGTTCGGCATGGAAGGGGAAAAACTCTGCGGAGATGGAGCGCTTGCGGGACGAGGTCGTGCCGGAATGCGTGCGCGCTCTCCGGGGTCTGCGGCAGGCCCACCAAGCGGCCTGGATGCAGTGGAACAAGCCCTTTGGGTGGGAAGTCCTGGAACGGCGCTATGCGGGGGTGATCGCCCGCGTCGAGAGCCTTGGCGCACTCCTTGATGCGTGTCTGCAAAACCCGGCCCACCACGTTTCCGAATGGGAACGCGATCCGCTCCCCATTTTAGAGCGACCCGAGGATGCCTACTTCACGTTTGCGCAAGCCGCCACGCCCAGTGCCATCAAGTGACAAAGCGAACACAGGGATAGGAACAGGGAGCCCAGACCGCCCCTCTTCAGGGTTCTGAGGTCGCCCCCACAATCGCCTCCCGAATGTCATGCTCCGTGACAGTCTCGGACACAAAGGCGGTTCCCAGACTGCTCGAAAGAACAAAGCGGATGCGCCCGCTCTGAAATTTTTTGTCCCGGAAGAGTGCTGGAAGCAATATTTTCGGTGTGAGGTCGGCGGGGATTTGTACAGGGAGCTGCTGTGCGCGCAGGGCATCGAGCGTTCGTTGCACCTCGGCTGCGGGGAGTCCCGCCAGGGATTGGGAAATGCGGAGTGCGACAGCCATGCCCATGCTGATGGCCTCGCCGTGAAGAAAGCGTCCATACCCGGCAGCCTGCTCGATGGCATGGCCGACCGTATGTCCAAAATTGAGCAGGGCCCGCAGGCCCAGACGCTCCTCGGGGTCGTCTGCAACAATCGCGGCTTTGATGGCCACATTGCGGGCTATCAACGCTGCGCGGTCCGAGTGCGCCAGCGCACCCGCCTCGACAATCAGGCCCGCATCGCGAATGACTCCATGCTTGAGAACCTCCGCCATGCCTTCGCAAAACCCCCGCTGAGGAAGCGTGGCGAGCGTGGAAGTGTCCGCAATGACAATCGCCGGATGATGGAAGGCTCCCAGGAGATTTTTTCCTCCGGGTGCGTTGACGCCCGTTTTTCCACCCACCGAGCTGTCCACCTGGGCCAGCAGGGTTGTCGGGATTTGAGCATACGGGATGCCCCGCTGGAAAATGGCTGCCGCGAATCCCGCAAGGTCGCCGACCACGCCACCGCCGAGTGCCACCAGAAACGATGTGCGATCCAGTCCTCCTGCGATCATGGCATTGCAAACCCGGGCGACCATGTCCAGCGATTTGGAGGCCTCCCCCGCAGGAACAATTTCCCGGATCACGCGCACTCCCGCACCCTCCAGGCTTGCGCACAGGGCCGCCGCGTAGAGCGGAGCCACGTTGCTGTCACTCACCACAATGGCCGCACTGCCGCCGCCGCAGACACTCCGAATTTCCTGCCCCGCCGCCCCAAGCAGCCCCTCACCAATCCGGACTTCGTACGAAACCCCGGGGAATTGTACACGCACAGAATGAAGGGCGGCGTTCATCATTGACCAAAAATCATCCGGAAAGCTCCCTCAATCGGTTGGCCGGGCTGGCTCGGAATCCTGGGGTGCGGACTGGAGGAGGGGACGAGCCCACCGCTTCGCGATCTGAACGAATTCACGCACCAGATACTCGTCTTTTTGTCTGGGCTCGCTCTCCACGCCGCTGGCCACATCCACCGCGAATGGGCGAACGATCCTCAGCGCGGAGCGCAGGTTGCCCGGGTGCAGGCCGCCAGCGAGGATCACGCGCCGGTCGCGGTGCGCGTCCACAAAATCGCGGGCCAAATCCCAATCCACGCGCAACCCGGTGCCGCCCCAGGCGTCCGGCGACCAGGCATCCAAGAGCACGTGAGGGGTTTCGTAGATGGTCGCCCGGGAAAGGCTTGAGCTGTCGCGCACGGAGACGGCCTTGATCCAATGCGGGAATCCCGCCTCGCGACAGAACGAGGGCGGCTCGTTGCCATGAAATTGTACTGCGTCAAAGCACCCCGCTTCCCGCATCGCGGTGATTTCCGCCGCCGTCGGATTCACCACCACGGCAATGCGCGCCACCCGTCCCGCGAGTCCTGCAAGCCACTCCCGGCACTTTCGCAATTCCACATGACGCCTCGAGCCGGGAAAGAGGTTGACGCCTATCGCATCCGCCCCACACGAGACCGCCATCTCGGCATCTTCCACCGAGGTGATCCCGCAAATTTTCACCAGTGTCCCGGTGGCGGAATCCCGAAAAAACGGAAGGGATTCGGTCATTTGATGACCCGGGCGTCGGCCTGCTTGATGGCGGGATGGTGGGTGATCACATGCATGCGTCCGTCGCTGGCCCGGAAAAAGCAGCTCAATGGCCAACTGACCAGCCCAATGACAAGTGCGCCAAAAAACGCACTCCAAAATCCGCTCACGATGAACCCGGGCACCAGACTGGCCACCAGCCACAATAAAAGCGCGTTCACCACCAGGATGAACAACCCCATGGTCACGACAATAAACGGCAGACTCAAAAGCAAAAGCACCGGACGCACAAACGCATTGATGATGCCCAGGAGCAGTGCCGAAACAAACAGCGCCCCTCCTCCGGAATACGAAATGCCCGGAATGATGTGCGCCGCCACAAAGACAGCCACAGTGGTAATCACCCAGCGGAGGATAAAAGCGGACATGCGCGAATTGTAGCAGGGAAATCCCAAAGCGCGAACACCAAATTCTCCAATCCGGATGGGCGGGCTCTCTGGATGGGAGGAAAACCCAAGGCAGTTGTCCGCCTCCGGGTTTTCGGAATCGTCCCCGTTGGGGCCGGAGCGGGCAAAGATTTCGCTGCACTCCGGTCAAACATGGTGTATAATAATTTTCAAACCAAAAATCAGCCATGCCAGCAAAAAAAATCGGTTCGTCCAAAGCGCAGTCCATTGCGGAAATCCGTTCCTCGGAAAAGCCTGCGGCTAAAAAACGTCCAGCGGCCCGCAAAGCCTCCGCAAAGAAAGCAGCCGACCCGGGCAGCAAGCCCGTGAAACCCGCTGCTCCGTTAAAGCCGCAGAAACCCGACGAACGGGAAATTGCCGTCCGCGCCTACTACATCTCCGAAACACGCATCCGCTATGAGATGCCCGGGGACGCCCTGGGCGACTGGGTCGAAGCCGAGCGCCAACTGCACGTCGAATACGGATTTTTTTGAGCGCGGATTTCTGATTGATCTGTCCGTTCAATCAGGTAATGTCGCCCGCATCACTCGAGGGGTCTTAGCTCAGTTGGTAGAGCGCCTCAATGGCATTGAGGAGGTCAGGGGTTCGAATCCCCTAGGCTCCACATTTTGAGATTTCTACGCGGACGCGCCAAAATCATTCCAGCATGATGGTCACCCTTGCGGCGCTTGAGTCCTCCAATAATCAGACTTCTCCTATTACTGAACGTGTCGCGTGCGATGCCTTGCGCGGAGGATTAGCCCATGGATCAGGAGTTATTTCAGACGCCCCAAGATTTCCACGCGCAAGCCGCAAACCTCCTGAACGATAAGAAAGTCATGGTCGAAGGAGACGACAACGGCTTTGTGTTTCATTGCGATGGTTGCGATAAGCCCATTCATCGTGTTCACGGCGCTCCCTTTTCGGGTGCAGGCTTGGAGGATCAGAAGCGCATCATTCCAAAGAGAAGGAGGCGTCGGCAACATGGGCACGGTGGCGATATGGCTCTCGATGCGCGCGGCATCCCGCCGGGGAACTCCACGCAGCAACTCCAGTCTCACAGGCTCGCAGAGAACGGCATCGCTGCGGTTGATGGCGTCGGCTGCCGCCGCCCTGATTGCGGAAGACGTCTTCGAATGAAAGACGTCAATCCAGACGGAGGTATCGATCAGCGATGCCATAATGCGCGGTTGTGTTCCCGTTCGCGAGCGCGGGTCTCCCGCCAATCGGGCAAATCCACGCGAAATTTACCGGACATCACCTCCTCGGAAAGCTCCCGCCGACGTTTCAGCATCAAGCTGTCCGACACGAGCCTGACAATCGCGGGACCCTTCTTTTTTTCCCCGGTAAATCGCATAATGTCCTTCAAATCATTTTCAGAAATATCGACGGTAATTTTCATATTTTGAATTTATAAAAATCCTAAAATAAATCAATACAAATAGGAAAAAAGCAGAAGTTCAGCATCTCAAGGGTATCACCCGTCATAGTGGCCGGCTGCTCGCAGGCGCGCGTAGGCACCATTGCGGGTGAGCAGGTCCGGGCCGCAGCCCTCTTCGACGATGCGGCCCTGATCGAGAACCACGATGCGTCCGAAGCTGTGGATGGTGGCAAGGCGGTGGGTGATGAGGAGCGTGGTGCGTCCGCGCATCAGGTCTCCCAGGGTCTCCATGATGGCATTTTCGGTGGCCGGATCCAGGGCGCTGGTGGGTTCATCGAGGAGGAGGACGGGTGCGTTTTTCAGGAAGGCGCGCGCGATGCCGATGCGCTGTCGCTGGCCCACACTCAGGTGGCTGCCCCGCTCGCCGACCGGTGAATCGTAGCCCTGTGGCAGTGCCTCGATGAAGTCATGGGCCTGTGCGCGTCGGGCCGCTGCGACAATCGCCTCAAAGTCCGCGCCGGGCCGTCCGTAGGAAATGTTTTCGCGGATCGTGGTCGAGAAGAGCACCGTCTCCTGAAGAACCATGCCGATATGCGAGCGCAGGGATTGCTTCGTGAGTGCGCGGAGGTCGTGGCCGTCGAGGGTGACGCGGCCTGCATCCGGGTCGTAAAAGCGTGGCACGAGGCTGAGCAGCGTGCTCTTGCCCGCGCCGGTACCGCCAACAAATGCGACCGATTCCCCGGCGGCAATCTCCAGGTTGATGTCGCGGAGGATGACCCGCTGGCTGTCATAGCCGAAACTGACACCCTCAAAACAAATCCCGCCGTGTGCGGATTCGAGGGCCACCGCATGGGGAGCCTCCGGGACATCGTTTTCGCGGTCGAGCACCTCAAAGCACCGCGTGGCACCCGCCGCCGCGCCCTCGAGTGCCCAGGCGGTGTAGCTGAGCTGTTCGAGGGGCTGATAGAGATTTTGCAGATAGGCTGCGAAAACCAGCAGACCGCCGAGAGTGAGCGAGGAGTTCAGCACGGCGTTTGAACCGACGAAATACATGACAGCCATGCCGAGGGCCATGAGCGTACCAATGACCAGCGAGCTGATCACGGAGGTCATATTCAGACGCATGCCGGCCTCGAGGCTTCCGGCGGCGCGTCTGCGGAATTGTCCCACTTCGTAGGATTCGCGCCCAAAGGCGTGTACCATGCGAATTTGCGCGAGTCCTTCCTGGGTGGTGGCCAGCAGGTCGCTCTCGCGCTCCTGGATCGTCGTGGATTGGCTGCGTACACGCGTGGCATAAAACCGTACCGCCCACACGACAAACGGGAGGATGGCCAGTGAAGCCAGCGCAAGCCGCCAGTTCATGGCCAGCATGATCCCCAGAGTCGAGAGCAGCGTCACCAACGAACCCAACACGCCGGCAAATCCCTTGTTGTAAAGTGTCTGGATGCTCTGCGAGTCATAGGCGACCCGAAAGCTCGAATCCGAGCTTTGGCGTGCGTCATGGAATTTGAGTGGGAGCGACTGCAGGCAGGCATACAAATCGGTGCGCAGCCTCAGCAGCGCCTCCAGACCGACGCGGATGAAAAAATAGTTGGCGGCCATGTTGACCAGCCCCCAGAGCAGGCTGATCGCCACCAGCGCCAGACTGAGCCAAAGGATCATCATCGGTGCCGACTGGTTTCCAAAAATCCGTTCGAGTGTCTCTCGGGCGGAGGAATGACCCGAGCCGGTGTCGAGCAGTCCATCCACAATGAACTTGAACGGCCACGGGCGCAGCAGGTTCAGGGCGATGCCCAAAAGGGTCAGGACGGTTCCGGCCAGCGTGGGCCAGAAATACGGGCGGACATACCGCAGGGCTCGGCGATAGACAGACACAAACTCAGGGTGCGCGGGATTTTTGTTTTTTCTCCTGCCGCGCGGCTTCCTTCTCGGCGGCCGCTTCAGCAGCGGCTTTTTTGCGTTCGTCCTTGCGCGCTTCCTTTTCCCGGCGGGCGCGTTCGGAATCGGCTTTGGCCAGCGAGGCCAGTGCCTTCTTTTTCTGCGAGCGAAACTCCTTTTCCTTGCCGATGGTGGGGTAGAGAGACTGGAGGACGAGGATTTCCTCCGGCTTGAAGCCTTGGGCGATATTGATGATGCCGTCGGTGATGCGGCGATTGACCTGCATGGCGGCGGCGATCCGGCCATTGATCAGCGCCACGGCGATTTCCCCCCGGGCCGATGTCGAAAATTCCTCGACCCGCTGCCGTCCGTCCGCGTTGACGAGCAGCGCACAGCCCAGCGAGCCGTCCGCGTTCGAGAATGGAAAGATCGCCTTGATGTCCTTTTCGCTGATGATGGGCACCTTCCGGATGAAGACGCGCTTGGCCGGGACGCTCAAATCCACGGGTACGACAAACGAGGGGCCGTCGGTTTCGAGGCCCTCCGAGTGAAGGCGTACGGTGAGAGGGTCGGCCGCGCGGACGGCAGGGAGAGCCAACGACAGCAGGGCGGCCATGACGCAAAGTTTTCGCATGGCTCACAGAATAGGAAGAGATTCAGGATTTGCAACTTCCGCCGAAATGCCCTACCAAGAGGCTCATGAAATTCCTGGGAACTCTGGTTTTGAGCCTGTGGGTGGTGTCCTCTCTTCATGCCCAGCAAGGTGGGGCCACCCCGCCCCAGGAGGCCGAGGCATCGGTGGACGCCTTCGCGCTGAATCCGACACCGGGCAGCGCGGCGTTTTTCTCCGGACGTGAGCTGGATGAAGGCATTCGTCGCGCCGAAGACCGTGCGGGACGGTCCCAGGATGGCACCTACCGCTCGGTCTCCCGTCCGGGCGGAGATGGCAGATCGGAGACCGCTCTCTCGACTTTCACCGGCTTCTTCACCGACATGTTTTCGTCCATCCGACTGGGTCGCCACAAGACCGCAAAGGATGAACCCTCGAATCTGACCATCGAGCCGTCTGAGTTTTCCCTGGAGGATCGGCGCGAGGTCGAGGCCACCTATGAGATCCGGAATTTGTCCAAAAAAATCATGCGGCTTGATTATCCGACCGGGCAGCAGATCGAGATTCTGGCCACGGATGAAGGAGGGCGGGTGGTTGAGCGCTGGTCTGATGATCGCGCTTTCGAGAAGGAGGAGAGCATTGTTTTTATCAATCCCCGCGAGCGCATCCAGTATTCGGAAAAAATTCCCACACGGGAGATGAAAGCAGGCTCCTCCTATACCATCTCCGCCCAGGCGGTGGATCATCCGGAGTTTAATGCCAGCCGCCCGGTGATCCCCGAGCCCTGATGCCAGACAGACCAGGCCGTCAGCGCACGCGCCCGGATGCCCGAAAGAAGGCGGTGCGCCCGACGCCCAGGTGGCTGTGGCCCCACGCGGTGGGACTCGATGCCGCGCTCCTCGCCCCTCTCTGGCTGCTGGCCTTTTCGGAGTGGTTGGGAATCCCGCCGCATGCGGGAGAGGCGGTCGCGCTCGGTTGCGGGGTTTGGTCGTTGTATTTGCTGGATCGTGTCTGGGATGTGACGCGCCGCCCGTCGCGGGATGAAACCGACGATTGCCAGCATGGTCTGGCGAGGCGGTTTCCACTCCGGTTGGCAGCGTTTTCAGTTCTGCTGGCCCTGGCAGGCGGAGGGGGGGCGGTTTTCAGTCTGAGCATGCGTCAGATTGATGTGTTCCTGATTTTGATGGTGGCTGTCAGCAGCTACTATGTGGTTTTGGCGCGTCGCAGCGGGGCGCGGCGTCATTCGAGTTTCCTTCGTTCCGTGGTGGTGGGGATGCTCTTTGTGACGGGCTGTTATTTGCTGCCGTGGCTGCGGGATCCGACGCACGGACGCGCGGTGTTGGCCTGGTTGGGGACGGGTGCGGTCTTTGCGGCCAACGCACTTCTTTGCGATGTCGCGGATGAGGGCGACGAACTCTTGCGTCAGGCGCGTCCACAGATTTTCGCGCTGGCGGGGCTGGGTGTTTTCATTGCATCGTTCACGCTTTTTTGGCCTGCGATGGTGGCCGGCTTGGCCATGCCGCTGGTTTCCCTGGCAAGGGTTTCCTGGCGCTCCGCATGGGCGGATGCCATTTTGGTTGCCACCCCGCTGGGGTTCCTGGCGGTTTTTCTTGGAAAATAAGAGCGGCTTGGGATGTCCCCGGACACCTCACAAGTCGGGCCAGCAGGAGGGATTGATTAACTCGGGAGAAACGGGCGAGGGCCAGGAGGGGAGCGGAGGCATTTCTCCCGCGCCTGCGGAAAGGATTTGCCGAAGTTGATCGGCTCCATCCACACCCACAATGATTTTATCGAGGGTCTTACAAGACAGCACATACCTCAGACAGGCTTCCAGTGGCGTCAATCCGACGCGGCGCAGCCAATCGTCCCACACCGACCAGAGAGCGTCCCAGCGGTGAAACTTCTTCGGTCTTTCCGCCATGAGGAGCAACCCTTGTAAAAAAGCCGAGCGGGTGTGAATTTCCACACCGGCCTTACGCAGGCGGGCGTCCCAGCCGCTTGCAATCAGGCGGCGATCCAGAATATTCAGGGGAGCCTGCACCAAATCGAGGCTCATCAACGCCTGGAACTCCTCCAACTGTCCGGGATCGTAAATGGA
>JAJTZA010000034.1 GCA_021463905.1 Terrimicrobiaceae bacterium
AAAAAGCGGCAGCAGCCCTCGATCATTCTGGTCTCGCTCATTGACATCCTGGCGATCCTGCTCATCTTTTTTATCGTCACCACGACATTTCGCAAAACCCAGCCCCAGCTTCAGATCAACCTCCCCGATGCCAAGACGGCCGAGCTGGCACCCGCAGAGCGCAACGAACCACTTCTCCTCCAGGTGAAAAACGGAGAGGAAATCATGCTCAACGGAAAGTCCATCCGCCTCGAAGACCTGGTCGCCGAATTAAACGCCCTGCGCCAAAAATCCCCCGACCGCTCCATTGCCATGCAGGCGGACCGCGACGCACCCTTCGGAGTGGTCGTCAAAGTCCTCGATGCACTCAAGCAGGCGGGCGTCAAAAATGTTCCCGCCTTCACCCAGCCGCGCACCCAGGAGTAGCAAACCCGCAGAGCCTCCACCCCCCGCCGTGTGTGATGAAACGTGGGTGTGGTTGGAGCAGCCCTACAAGCACTCGCAGGGCTTTCCTCAAGCGCCCCGAAGCTTTTAACTCACCCCCCCCCGCCGCCAACCAAGGGCAGCGGACGGCTGCGGATCAATAGGCCGCCTGCGCTCCCTTGATATTCTTTTTCTTAATCCAGGGCATCACCCCACGGAGGCGCGCCCCTGTTTTCTCGATGGGGTGCTTCTCGCCCGCCTTGAGAAGAGCGTTGTATTTTTTGTAGCCGCCTTCGTATTCCTTCACCCACTCGCGGGCGAATTTCCCCGTCTGAATGTCCTTGAGAGCCGCTTTCATCCGCTTCTTGACCGAGGCGTCAATGATCTTGGGCCCGACAGAGACATCGCCCCATTTGGCGGTCTCGCTGATCGAGAAGCGCATCCCGGCGATTCCCGCTTCGTTCATAAGGTCCACGATGAGCTTCAGCTCGTGAAGGCACTCGAAATAGGCCATCTCCGGTGAATATCCCGCCTCGATCAACGTTTCAAAACCAGCCTGCACCAGTGCCGAGCAGCCGCCGCACAGAACCGTCTGCTCGCCAAAGAGATCCGTTTCGGTTTCCTCCTTGAAAGTGGTCTCGATGACGCCCCCACGGGTGCCGCCGATCCCCTTGGCCCAGGCCAGCGCGATTTTCTTCGCGTCCTTGCCGGGGTTTTGATGGATGGCGATCAGTGCCGGGACGCCCTTCCCTTCCAGGAACTGACGGCGGACGATATGGCCCGGCCCCTTGGGCGCGACCATGATCACATTCACGTCCTTCGGCGGGACCACCGTCTTGTACAAAATCGAGAACCCGTGGCTGAAAATGAGCGTCTTTCCTTTGGTCAGGTTCGGCGCGATGCTTTTCTTATAGGCTTCCGCCTGCTTGGTGTCGGGGATGGCCACCATGATGACATCCGCGCGTCTGACGGCCTCCGCCGTGTCAAAGACCTGGAAGCCCTGCTTCTTGGCGACATCGCGGCTCTTGCTGCCGGGATACAATCCGATGATGACCTTGCAGCCGCTGTCTTTGAGATTCAGCGCGTGGGCGTGGCCCTGTGAGCCAAAGCCGAGCACGGCGAGGGTTTTGTTTTTGAGCACGCCGAGGTCGGCGTCTTTATCGGTGTGGATTTTGGATGGCATAAATGAGTCGTCTTACTTGTCTGAGTCGTATTTGGTTTTTCCGTTGTTGCGCGGGAGGGCGACCTTCCCCGTGCGGGTAAGATCCACGATCCCAAACCGCGACAGCAATTCGAGAAATTTGCGGATTTTTCCGTCGGAACCGGTGATCTCGATCGCCAGCGTCGTCGCCTGCATGTCAATGATCTTGGCGCGAAATATCTCGCAAATCTGCAAAACCTCGGAGCGGGTCTTCGATGTGGCCCGCACCCGCAGCAACACCAGCTCGCGATCCACAAACTCCTCGTCGCTGAAATCCTGTACGTCAATCACGTCCACCAGCTTCTCCAACTGCTTGTTCACCTGCTCGAGAATCTTGTGGTCGCCCCGGACAACAATCGTCATCCGGGATGTCGTCGGATCCAGCGTCGGCCCAACGTTGAGCGTTTCAATGTTGAAGCCGCGTCCGCTGAACATGCCCGCCACCCGGGCAAGCACGCCAAACCGGTTCTCAACGAGAATGGAAATCGTATGGTGCATGTCTTTGAAAGATGATCATCATGCAACCATTCCCCCACCCACGTCAAACGCTTTCCGATTTTTTGATTCGTATCTTCGTATCAACGAAGCGCATAACGGTTGTGGAGAGCGTCGCGGCTGAAGTTATGGCTGGCGCTCAAGCCGATTTTACGTGCGCGAAGTTCGCTGCGAAGTTCCTGCTCCTCACGTTCCAGACGCCTAAATCCAGATTCCTCAGCATTGCCTCCTGTCAGGTGGATGAGAAACGCTTTAAAAAGGCCGGATATGGAAGTGGATTGCTCGGCCGCCTTGATGCGCGCTTGCCGGTATAGCTCCTCATCCACGCTGATGGTAATATTTTTCATGATAAAACACCGTGTCACATTTTCACGGATATTCCAAATTTTTATTTGTGATCTTCAATGCTGATTTTTGGCTCACACGACGGCCCTGTAAGGCAAGGCGATTCGTAACTGCTCAGGTTCTATACCAGCAGTAATGGGAGGTTTGAAAGGAAGGCGCATTTTGTAAGGATTGGAAACGGATCGTTGGTGTTTTATCGCGCAGGCAATGTAAGAACACATGCGGCTGACGGCAAAGCCCACGAGGATGCTTCCCCAGCGTGGCAACTCCAGGATGTTCGCCTAATTATTTCCCGAATTTAGCCGGGGCGTAGGCGGGTGGTGGGAGGTCGGGTGGGAGGCCCAAGGGGTCCACGATTTCCTCCTGATCCAGATCATCCTGCCGCACGGGGCGGCCCTCGGCATCCATGATCCGTGCGGTGACGAAGATGAGCAGGTTGCGTTTGATGGTCTGATCCACATTCGAGCGGAAGAGCCGACCGGCCACCGGGATGTCGCCCAGAATCGGAACCTTATCCTGGGTTTTTTGGATGTCCTGGCGAATCAGCCCGCCCAACCCCACCGTCTGCCCGTCCCAGATGTCCACCTTTGTCGTGACCTTGCGCGTGGAAAAGATGGGCTGGTTGATCGTGTTGGGAGTCAGGTCAAATGTTCCGATGCCAGACCCATTGACGGGAACGAGCGCAGCGTTAAATGTCGGCCCAATGACCGGCGAGCCATAATCAATGAAGCCGTCAAACTCCACAACTTCCGGAGAAAGCGTCAGATCGATGGTATAATTATCCGGGCCGATGGTCGGTTCGACTTCGAGTGTGACACCCACGTTGCGCACCTCGAACGCGGTGGGCGTCGCGGGGGTCACGGGGCTGGATGTGGAGACGACGACCAGGACGGTGGTGGTGGTGCTGGAGCCCCCTGTCGTGGGAGCCAGCACTTGGGGGGGATTGAATTCTGTCGGATACGGGAACTCACGCACCACCTTCACAACGGCTTTCCGACCACTCTTGGTGGAAACTTTGGGTGCAGACATGAGGTCCACACCTTTTTTGTTGGAAAGCGCACGGATGACCACCTGGAATTGGGGGTTGGTGAAAATGCCGGCGAGGCCAAAAATGCCCGGTGCGGCAGCCATCGCGCCCTGAGGGACACCCGCAATGAGGGCATCAATACTATTGGCCGTGACGGCCGCGTTCGGCCCGGTGCCCATGCCGGAGCGCAGACCGCCGGTCACCGGGTTGCTTCCGACGCCGCCAAATGGCCACACCGTCGGATCCACAGCCTGGGAATATCCCTGGGTACCACCTGCGGCATAGGTGCCGCCGCCAATCGCCACCGGCCCCAGCATCCAGTCAAAACCCAGCTCGGAGAGGTTATTTTGTGAGATCTCGAGGAATTTCGATTCGATTTCCACCTGCGTTGGCTGACCCGACTGGGCATTATCCACAAGATATTCCACAAAGTCCAAGGCATCCGGCGTGTTGCGCACAATCAGCCGACTGCCGATGGGAAGATACTGCGCGAAGGCTCCTGCAGGAAAGGGAACACCCATCTGGGTAAGATACACCTTGGCGTCCGGGCGGCCCTTCACTCGGGCTTCGGTCATGGTGTCCCCCTGTGGTGAGGCGGTCGCGCCTTCGGCGGTGGAGGTTGCCGGAATAAACCCTGGCGGAACGCTAAACTCTCGGGTGACCATTTCGGTGGTGTTTTCCGTGACGGGAACGATGGACACGGCATACGGCTCAATTTTATATTTCAGATGAGCCTGTTCGGTCAGGTAGCGCAGAGCCTCGATCAGCGGCACATGAGAGAGGGTCATGGTGACGAGTGTGTCCGCTGTTCCACCGGTTATGGCAGGCGCGGCGTCGGGTGCTGCGGCTCCTTCGGTACCTTCCGGTTGTGCTGCGGCCTGTGCGGACGGATTCAATTTGAGAACGATGTTGACCCCGCGTTTTTGCTGACCATCCTCGATGCTGGTATCGAGATCACGGCTTCGCTGTTTGAGGTATTCCACGGCCTCCCGGACGCTGGTGTCACGGAGTTCGATTTTTGGAATAATGATGCGGTTGAGTTTTGCGGTGATGGCCTCGGTGCCGCGCTCATTGGTTCGTATTGAGCCACCGGTCTCCGTGGCCCGCGCCTTGAGGTTTTTATTCACAGGCCGCTCCCAGGCTTCATCGGAGAGCCAAAGCAGGCGGCTGCGGGTTTCATTGTAGGAGGCGGCGTCAAACTCCGAACGCTTTTTATTGAGGCGCTCCATGCCCACACGGGCGGCGGAATTGTAGCGATCCAGCAATAAGACCTGCTCGTAACGTTTCATGGCCAGGTCAAAGCGCCCTGCATCAAAAAATCCCTGGGCTTCCATGAGGAGTTTTTTGACCTGCTCGCGATCCGCCGCGAATTGTGGAGTGACCGTCTTGTTGAAATGGTCGGGCTGCTCCAGCCGCGAGAGGAGCCGAACGGCCGCGCGATTTTGCGGGTCGTATTGCGGCAGAAGGATCGTCTTGGCCACACGCTCAGCGTCGGAATACCGGCCCTGATCAATCAGGCTCTCGGCGTATTGCAGCGCAACACCGGAAAATTGCGAAACAACCTCCGAACGCCGTGCGGATGTTGCCGAACCCGAGGGTATTTTTTCGAGGGCATCCAGGTAGGAAAGGTAGGCCGCCTCGAAGTCGTTGTTGGCACGGGCCCGATCCCCTTTTTTCAACAGTTGATCAGCCTGTACAACATCGGCCTGGCGGCGCGCGATCTCGCGATCAGCCACCCCGCTCACATCCTGCGCCAGGGCCAAGCCCGAGAACAGACCGCAACTAAAAACTGCGGCGATAATGAAAGACAAACTGGCGGGCTTGTGCGGACAGCGGATCGCCTCCCGGTTGACGCCTTGGGTCTTCATTGCAGCAGCACGACAGGCGTCTGACAAAGGATGATCTTGTTGAGTTCGAGCGATCATGGTCTGAAATGGCATTGGCACTGGTTTTGAAAATTATTGTGGTAGCGGGATGGACATGGCGTCGCCTGAGATGGCCTCTTCGGAAATCCCTTTCAGATTGGGCACGACGGCATCCTGTTCTTCCTCATCCACCTGGATGACAGGCTGACCGGCGGGATCCAGCAGACTGGCTGTCACAAACATAATCAAATTGCGCTTGATATGCTGGGAAGCCGTGGTGCGGAAAAGCCGCCCCGCCAGTGGGATGTCGCCCAGGATCGGCACTTTGTCCTGCACTTTTTGAATGTCCTCACGGAGCAGACCACCCAGAACCACCGTCTGTCCGTCATAGACAGTCACTTCGGTCGTTACTTCGCGAGTGGAAAACACGGGGCGGTTGATCACGTTCGGTGTGGCGAGGATCGTTGCCGACGGAGCCAGTACGGCCATGGGCGGCGTTCCCACGACGCCCAGAACTCCAGCCACTGAGGCATAGATCGGACTGCCGTAGTTGATGAAGCCCTCGAACTCGACCACACGCGGCGCGAGGTTGAGGTTGATGCTGAAATTGTCCGCAGCGACCGTTGGCTCGACCTCGAGGGTGATTCCCACGTTTTTGGTCTCGAAACTTGTCGGGGTGGTGGGCACCACAGGGGCGTATTGGGCACCCTGCGTGGCGGAAATCTGTGGCAGATCGTATTCGGCAGGGTAGCGAAATTCGCGCACAATATCAATGGTGGCCCGCTGGCCGCTCTTGGTGGTCACTTTGGGAGAGCTGACCAAATCCACGCCTTTTTTCTGGCTGAGGGCGCGCAGCACGACCTGAAATTGAGGGTTCGTGAAGACGCCGGCCAGCGCGAGCACGGCCGGAGCGGGGCCAGCCGGGGTGGCAAAGAGCAGTGCGTCAATGGCATTGACACTGATGGCGGAGGTTCCTGAGCGTGTCCCTCCGGTGAGCGGGCCCTGCGTGGTGCCCGTTGAGCCGACGGGAGACATGCCGGGGTTGAGCATTGGCCATGAAGTGTTGCCGGTGGTCAGACCGGTCGTGGGACTCGTGATGGGGCCGCCCATCGGAACTCCTCCGGGGGTCGTTCCGCCTCCGCCATAAACACCGGTCCCAAAGGGCATGGCAAACTGGCCCAGGAGCCAGTCGAAACCGAGTTCTTCGAGGTTGTTCTGGGTGACCTCCAGAAATT
>JAJTZA010000035.1 GCA_021463905.1 Terrimicrobiaceae bacterium
AGATCAGATGGCCTCGGAGACCGTTATGAAATTAAGATTCCGTTTAATCTGGAGTCTTTGGAAATTACCTTACTGACAAAATATAACGACTTCGAGGAGAGTGCCACGACCATCCCTCTTCAACGTGATAAATAGGGTTCTATTGAAAAATCTTTTGGTAAAATCGAGCTGGTTTGAAGTGACCGGAGACAGTAAAAACAGATAGAACCCCATGTCGGAACCCGAACAGAACCCCGCTGAACTCCACGGACTCGTCCCAACCGACCTCTTCGGCGGCTTCTTAAACTCCTCAACGCCGTCGAACCCGTCCCGCATGATTCTGCGGATTTCCGCACAGGGTGAAATCCGCTACATCAATACCTCATTTGCCGCTTACCTTGGATTAACCGTTGAAGAACTGACCGGCCAGCCCATTGAAGTCGCCAAGCGGCTTTGCAGTCCGCAAATCGCCGCGTGCATGGACATGCAAACAGCATCCATGGCCGCCGGAGGCCTCGTCGCCGACTCAACCGGCCGGGTCTTTGAACCGCTCGTTTCCCTGGATGCCGGTATCCTCGACATCATCCTCACCGAAATTTCCCCCGGAGGAGATCAGGGTTCCTCCATCATTGGCATCGCCGAGATGGATGAAAACGAACGCAAATCCGTTCGCACGCTCGAAACAGGCGACGTCTCGATCCTCGTTCTTCGCATCCACTCTCTGGAAGCTCTCGCCCGCAGCCAAACCCGCCACGACTTGCGGATTTTGCTCGATGCCCTCGAAGAAACGACCAACCAAGCCGTGACAGCCTATTCGGGAGCGGTTGCCAGCGCGGGGGTCGGCTGTTTCCTCGCCATCTTCGGCGCTCCGCGTCACTTTGAGGATCATGCCGTCCGGGCCGTTGTGGCGGCAAGCGAACTGCGAAAGCAACTCCTGCGCATGTCCGCCTCGTTTGCTGAGGACGGAAAATCATTTCCCAAGATCGGTCTCGCCGTCTGGACCGGCGAAGCCCTCACGGGCTTGCTCGGTGGCCAGCACCTCGGTGCCTATTCGGCCATCGGTGCCCCGGTCCAAGCAGCCTTGGAATTGTCCAGCCTTGCCGGCGAAGGCGAAATCCTGCTCGGAGAATCCACCCTCGCCGGTCTCATCGCCACTCCCCCGGAAGGCTGGGCCTTCCAATCCCTCCAGACCGAATCCGAACCCGAACTCAGCTATCTCAACTGGTCCGGCTCAACCATCGTCCCGCTGCCCGAGGAACTCTCATGCGTACGGTGCGAAATGGTCCCAGCCGATTCACCGAACGGCCCGGCTCATTTCACCTTCGAGTATCTTTGGAATCTCCAGCCCGCCGGGGCGGAAGAACCATCTCCGGTTGTACGCCTGCTGGATGGGGAAGGAACCTCCGCCCTGCCGCTCCGGGAAGCATCCGTCCAAACGCAAGGCCATACCCTGGGACGCTACAAACTGCTGGAAGTCCTCGGGGCTGGCGGAATGGGCAAGGTCTGGCTCGCCAAGGACCGCTTCGGCTATCCCGTCGCCATCAAGGTGCTCAATACCCAAGGTGCTCCGAGCGCTGAAGCATTGAAACGATTCCGGCGTGAAGGAGAAATTATGGCGAAACTGCGCCATCGCTCGATCTGCCGAATCTACGAAATGAACGAAGTGGACGGCGTTTCGTTCATCGCAATGGAATACGTCAACGGCATTTCCCTTTCAGGCCTTTTGTCCTCTCTTCCAAAATTGACCTCCAATAAACGCCGGACGAAGACCAGCGCGCTGGAATTGGCCGACCTGATTCGTTCGGCAAGGCACCGGCTACCCGCGCAGGAGGAACTGCGAGAAACGGCGAAGGATGCCGCCCCGGCCCCCAAGGCTCATTCCCGCTCGCTGCTCTCGGTCGAACAAACCCTCACGCTCTTCTCGAAAGTCTGCGAGGCGATGCAATTCGCCCACGAACACGGCGTGCTGCACCGAGACTTGAAGCCCGCGAACATCCTTCTTCGGGAGGACGGCGAACCGTTGGTCGCAGACTTTGGCCTGGCAAAACTCGCCGATAGTCAGGACGAAGCCAGCCTTTCGATGACCGGGAACGTCTTCGGAACAATCCAAAACATGGCACCCGAACAGGCCGATTCCAGCAAGCACGTGGACGAACGGGCCGACATCTACAGCCTGGGAACCATACTCTACCACATGCTCACTGGCCGGCCGCATTTCAAGCCAACCGGAAACATCATTATTGACTGCCCGAAGCTTCAGGAACACCAGCCCGTTCGTCCCCGCATCCACAATCCCACCATTGACGCCGACCTCGAGATCATTATACTCAAATGCCTGCGGCCCGAACCCTCGCAGCGCTACCGCAGCGTCCGCTCTCTCTTGGCCGACATCACTCACTACCGCTGCGGCGAACCCATTTCCGCGCGTCCGGTTTCGACCACGGAACTCCTCTGGAAGCAAGTTCTTCGCCACAAGACCATTTTCGCACTGAGCGCAGCCTTTTTGATCATCCTTGGCATCGGAACCGTCGTGGCATTTGTGCAGATCACCTACCGCGCAAAGGCTGCCCAAGCCGCAGCCGCTGAAGCCGAGGCCCAGCGAGAGGAAGCTGACGCCCAACGACAAGAAGCTGAAACGCAACGACAAGAAGCTGAAGCGCAACGTCAACTCGCCATGATTAACAAGAAAGACGCTGAAGAAAAGCAGGCCCTTGCCGAACAGAAGGAGCGCGAAGCCCAGGCGTCTGCCGAAGAGGCCCAGGCTTCCGCCGAGGTGGCCAAAAGACGGGAGAAGGAAGCCCAGGTGCGGGAAAAGGAAGCTCAAGAGGCATTGGCCGCACTCCGTAAAGCCGAGGCTGAAACCGAAAAGCAGGCCCGGCTTCGCTTGTTGGCCGAAGACGAAGTCACGAAAGCAAAGCAGCTCCGCTTATCCGCCGAAGAAGAAGCCATGAAAGCAGAGCAGCTTCGTTTGGCGGTGGAATCTCAGGCGAAGGCTGGATACGCACTCGAACCGAAATTGACCCTGCGCGAACAATATTTGCAATACCTGCGAAAAGACATGCCGCTGGAAGAAGGTGCCAAATACTATCGACAAGTAGTTGAAAAGATGCTGGGCGACTTCACCCGTGGACTGTCAACAAAAAAGGAGGTGCCATTATTAGTGACATTCAATTCAGGCAACTCATCCAGGTCAGCTAGTTTCTGGAGCCTCAGCGGCGAGCCGCCCTCCGACCTCGTCTCCAAGCTTCGCGATGTTGAGGATCTTCTGGCGCTCTACGCTCTCTGTGACCCGGAGCAAGGCCTTCCGCTCCTATATTATTTCTATCTCTCGATTTTCGACGGAGGTAGAGCGCTCTCGATCTCAGAATCAATGAAACAACGCGGCATGGCACTGGAACTCAAAGTCAAGCCCGATGCAACTGTGGGAGATATTCGAAGGCAACTGGCCTTCTTGAGAAAGAAGGACTCACCAACGAAGGATATTCTTCAGATAGTGGATCAAATGTATAAGTTGCTCCGCGGCGATCGCGTCGGCTCGCTCCCCGCCAAGCGATTCACTGAGGAGATGTCCAACTATCTGTCGAGTTCCGATGCGGGAATGGCTGCAGCCCTCGGTAATTGGAATCCCGATGCCATCGTCCATTTCTTCATTACGAAGAAGGAATCTTACGATTCTTCCATGACAAACCAATTCCATTCTTCCAGGAGAGTCCAATCCATAACGGCAATCGGAAAGGGCGTAGCCGACTTAGCTCCGCTTTTCGCCGCTCCTTACCGAGAGTTGGAACGCCTGGACATCAGTTATACTTCCGTAGCGGTATTCTTCCTCTCCGACAAGACTCCAGAGGAGCTTGTCGCCCGCCATTCAGCCCTCACTCGCTTCGACCAACTGGAAAAAAAAGAAAGATGGGGCCAAGAAAATTTCTTCCGCATAGAAAAGCTGGACATCAGTTACTCACAGTTTGCCTCTTTCAAACAAATTCTGGAATTTCCGCATCTTCACACACTGATCGCCGTCGGCGTTCCGGCCAAAGACGGCGGTGTCCTGTTCTCCTCCAGGAAGAATATCGAAAAATATAAGTCTGAGTTGAAAATTCTTGATATCTCCGAGACTCCAGTTTCATCGTTCACCGGAATTTCCAAGCACAAGAATCTCCAGTCCCTGCGATTCTCACCAGAGTTTTTGCAGGACAAAGAGTCAATTTCCGAACTCCGCAAAATGAATCTCAAGGATATTTCAACGCCTCACGATGAGCCCAATCAGAGAGTAGCCGTGTTCTGGGAAAAATGGGATCGTGGCGACTACGCCAAGTGACGGCTCATGTCGTGCCCCCCATGACAATGAACTCTCGCATGTTATCTTACCCGCTTTTCATCACACCCTGACTATTGGGTGGGCCAGACCAATAGACAAAACCGGCGAAAAAACCACCAAATTATTTGCCGGACTGGGAACCCAACACAGCAAAGAACTGTGGGAACAACTCAACGGACTGGAAAACATCGGGTTCAAACAGGGGGAAGAATTCATAACAAGATCCCTTGACTGCCCTGCAGTCGGAATTTTTGAACTACTCAGTCAACTGGGAGGGATTCCAACAATAGCCAGCCAGGGAATATGGACAAGGCTCATTCTTCCCCGGGGGTATGAATTCCGCCTGAGTCGCCGGGGGCGGAGGTCGTCTGTTTCATCGGTGCTTGTCCGATGAATCGGCTGACGGGTTGTTCGGTTCCCTTCTCTTTGGCTTGCAGCGTTGGAAAATAGAAAGTCCGCGATCCGTCTTTCTTCTGGGCGAACAAAGTCATGGTAACTTTCGAGGGGTCGAGCTGTAGATGCTTTACAACCTCTCGCGCATTAGTGGTATCGGGCAGGAATCCGTGTTGAGCTGCATCTCCCGTTTGATAGACGGAAACAAATTTCGTGATGGTGGCTTCAAGGGTGATTTCATCATGATCCTGAACGCTCCAAGTTCCAGCGGCTTCTATGTCATCCGAAGTCGGATAAGGATTGAGCACATGAGCATGTTCGAACAAGTGAAGCGTGATGTCGAAGGTTCCATCCGGCTTGAGAATTACTCGCACTTTGGAATGTCCCGATCCACCCATCCCAGCTTTCCCGCCACCTTCCCAGATGCCGACGAATTCCGCTGCAGTGGATCTTGAATTCACCGGTTGCGATTGGGCAGATTCCGGCTTGCTTATGGGTTCGTGAAAGCTTGTCCGCTGGGCAATGGCGGAGCAAGAGAGGATCAATAAGCCAAAGTTCGTTGCAATGATTTGATGAAGCGTTTTCATAGCAGATTTTTCCTTGTAATTTTAGTATTCGAAGATTCCAGGTTTCTTAAGGTGCATAAGCGAGCGGAAATTTGACAGCCAAGTGCAAGCAGGGTGACGCGAAAGGGCTGCTCCCGTTTGCATTGCTGCTGACTGTAGTCAGAAGGCAGATAAGACCGGCCAAGTGTAGATGTTTCATGATTAACCTGCTTGTTTTCCGATTTCACTGGAAAATTCTGCGCCTGAAGAATTGAGCTGAATTGTAATTTTAGTGACTTTTAAATAAAGGATTTTTACATTGGAATAATTGATTTGGCCCTCAGAACACTTCACAAAAGTTCCAGTGTATGTGATCGAGCAGCTCCGCGAAGATTTCAGGGCTGTGGATAATTTCTTGGCTTGCTCAAGGGGCACTGGTACAAAGGCGGCAGCCTCGGGGTTCGTGAATTGCACGGCGTAGTCTCCCATAGGAATGAAAGTTTGCGGGCTGATTCCGGTGGGAAATGCCTTACGCGTAAAATCGTACTCATCCAAATCTGATCCGACCACCACGCGAAACTCTGTGACTTTCTCTGCTTCGGCTATCCGTTTTTCGATGACGGGTTTTAGGCGTTCCAAATACTCGTGCTTGGAAAATTCGTCGTCGAGATTTCGATAATCTTGGCTGATTTGACTGGCAATCCGTTCCAACGGGGTCGGCAATTCCGCTTTCGTTTCATAGATGATGGGAGCTGTCTGGAGTGTAATCTGCATCACATTTTCTTCTGCGGCATGGGATGGAGTGAGGGAGAGTTGGCAGACCACCACCAAAATTGTAGAGATGGCAAATGGAAAATTTGTTTTCGATTTCATGCTTTCGGTTTCGTCAGGAAATTGATATCGTATTTTCGGAACTGGTCAATGGATCGATGGTTCTGCAATCGCTTGGATGGCAGTTTGTTTACGGCCGAGTCGTATGATACCAATCAACCCAGCGATGAGTGCGGCCAAGTAGAGCGCGGCCCAAATAGTCGGCCCCCAGGTTGCCGATCCCACAAGACCAGAAAGGGAATCCTGGTCGTTCATGGTTCTAATCGCAAAGAGGAGCGCGGGTGCAAAGAGTGTCAACGCGACTCCCTTGAGAATCTTCGAGACCGAGCGGCGTAGAAAAATGAAAATGATAGGCATGATAGACCCAAGCATGAGTGTGAACCAAGCCGCTGCTTTCTGGTCAAAAATGAACTTTTTTATCTGCTGCTGTACTTCCTGGTCTACACCAGCCATCGCCCCCAGTATGGAGGTGTCGAAGGAGAAGTTCAGTAGGGGAAAAAACAAAAGAATAAAGATGCTGACGTAAAGCGCACCCAAAAAAGTTCTACGGCCTGTAATCTCGTCGGGGTTAAATGGAGAGAGGTTTATGTTTGGTTTAGCGGTGTTGTTTGTGGTGTTCATAGAAGTATTTAGTCTTTCAGTCATTGAAATAAGAAAACTGGTACGGGTTTGGTGCGTTGCTAAGGGTTTTGGGGCACTTGTTTGTATGTGCGCCAGCTTTGACGGAAAAACCTGAGCTTCTCCGAGGAATTTAAAATTGCTCCGAAACGTAGAGCGTTATATTTTTCGAGAGTTCTCATGGCTATTTGTAGCGAAGCGCTACGCCGTTTGCCCAGCGCAGGGATGAACTGCCCGAACCGTCCGCGTCGTAGCCTTCGGAAGTAATGAAGGCGGCATTGGCACCAAGTGGGGCGACTTTCGTGCGGATCGCGTTGTGCATGACGGCGGTTTCACTGCGCATGAAGCCGGACGCCTGGAAGGTGCCAAGCTCTTCGTAGTTGCGCTTGGGCTGCGTCATAAGGATGTCAACCGTGTTTGGGTCGGTCGGATTATGAAACCCGCGTCCGGTCTTGGTAATCTCGACGGTTCCGCAGGCGGTGAGGAAAAGGCTCGCAAGGAGCCCGGGGATGATGGTTGATTTCATGGTTTGTTTTTTGTGTTGGTTATTTATAGACAATGGCTGTTCCTAAAATCCGGGTGGACGTGCCCGCAAGCGAGTCCTGTCCGGCCCAACTCTGGCCGGTCTGGTAGTAACCGCCCGGGCGGACAATGATGACCGCATCCGCCCCAATCCGCGCCGCTTTGACGCGCAACGACTCCTCGGTGTCTCCGCGTGACTGAAAATCTGCGATCGCCTTGTAAGACCGCCCCGGCTCCCGATGCAGCACCTGAACCCGCGCGGGATCCTTCGGCGCATACGCACGATCCGCGTAATAGCGGTTGGCCACGTCCGTGGCGCAGGAAACAAGGAAAACCGCCGAAACGGCGGCCAACAGACTGTGATACAGGGTGCGTGTGTGCATTCTGTTTATCCACGCGCAAAAGTCCGGAGAAACCGGACATTTAATTGGAGGATATTTTGTGGTCGTGTGTTCAAAGGCTGATGGCGAAGACTTTCTCAAGGTCGTCCGCAGAGAAATTGCCTCCCGGGGCTTTCGTCCATCAGAAGATCGCCTGCGGGCACTCGCCGGGCGACTCGGGGTCACAAACGTGATCTGAGCGCAAAAAAATCCTCGAACCGTTTCCGATGCGAGGGTTTTGAGGAAGAGGCTTTTTACGGCTTCACGATCCGCTTGATGTCGTCGTCAATGACCGCTTTGAATTCGTAGAGACACTCAACTCGATCTCACGCAGGACACCATCAGCCTCCGTTCTCAAATCTTCATCGCCTCTGACTTGTAATGTTTTTGTCATGATTCCAATAGCGTTTACATGACAATGTCAGCCATTCGTTGGGGTGACCATTGGGGGAGGATCGGAGATTTCACGCGATCCAAGGGGATGAATTTATGGGGCTCTTCCACGAAGAGCAAGAGGCGCCCCAAGCAATTGATTCGATCAGTTGGCATTATTCGATTTGTGGACCGAACGGCAGAGCATCATGTAGCCGAAGCTGCCGGTAATGGTGCTCTGGGTGGGATCGGCGCGGCCCCGGGGGTGCTCAAAGCGAATGAGGGCACCCTCCAAGCGGATGGTGTCCCCGACTTTGATTTCCTTCAGTTGCTTCCGAACCTCGGGATCGTCCACCACGATGTGAAAGTTATCAGCGAAAATTCCGATCTCTCTGTGTTGCATCACGAAGTGTGCGGAGCGGTAACCCATTTCAGTGACTCTGCGCAAACACGGTGGAGCCGAGTCCTACCAACACCGCGAGGCCTGAGGCAATCCCTAGAATTCGGAATTTCAAACGATAAGGCATGGTGCTGTTCCCAAGATGTATATGAAAATTTCGGATATTTTTTCAGTTTTGCGACTTTACCGTCCGAAGACTTGCACCCAGTAGCCGCGCACGTAGCCGACCCCGAGGCGGGTCGAGTCCCGCTTGAGCATATTGGCACGATGACCGGGAGAGTTGATCCAGCTTTTTATGGCATCCTGCGGAGTGCGCTGTCCCCAGGCGATATTTTCGCCCGAGTAGTTTTTGTCAAAGTGGGCGATCCGTTGAGCAGTTGATATTCTCCGCCCATCGGACAGGAGGGTGTCATGGTCAAAATACCGATGCTTGGCCATGTGGCCTGCGTGGTAGCGGGCGGCCTGGGCGAGTGATTCCGACCATTGCAGAGCGGGCAATCCCTGCTCTCTGCGGGCTTGATTTGTCAGATTGAAAACGGCTCGCTCAAACTGCGGGTGGCCGCTGGTGACGTCTATCCTGTCGGTTCCGCCCGTCTGCGCAGCAAGCAGGGACAGGGTTGCCGCGTTGAGCAAAAGATAAGACAGCAGCTTATGGGAAATTCTGGTTTTCATTCTCACCAAACCACGCGAAAATCCTCATGGAATCCGGACATTTTTTCTTCCTGACCCACGATAAGGCTTGCGCGGAGGTGGGATCAAAAACACTCTGCGGCATGAAAATTTTATTGGGTATTGGGCGTTGCGTGGGGGCGGGCATCCTGGCACTCGGGTTGGTCGGATTGGCGGGCTGCCTTGCGACGCCGGTCGAGCGCACCGGAGGCCCCGGCTCTATCACGATTCCCAATACAAACACGGTGGCCGTCGCAACGGCGGCCCGGGAGGTCTTTCCTCGATACGGGTTCAGCACCGGCCCCTCCGGATTGCCCAACTGGATTTCGTTTCAGCGACCGGTCGGACGCACCGGCCAACTCGCCTTCGGGGGATTCCACGGACAAACCGTCATCCGCGCCAGACTGACCCTGCTCCCCATCGCGGGCACCAACGACATCCGCGTCATCCCAAGAGTCAGCAATGTCCGAAGCGCGGGTGTGCCCGGCTTTGAAGACGAAACCCCGATGATCTTTCGCTCATGGGCCACCCAACTGCGACCCATCCTCCGCGAAAGCCACGCCCGCGCCGCCAACGCCGCAGCCACCCCGCCAAGATAAACAAGTAGCAGACAGAAAGAGACTCCCGCTCGGCCTCCACCCTGAGCACACTCAGGAGCACATCTCTGTAAAGCACAGAATCAGTCGCCAATGAGCCAATTAAAAAGCACAATTATTGTGCTTGACCAAAATGTGTTCCAAGTGATATTACCCACACTTATGGGAAGCAACATTACGCTTAAGCTCGAGGATTCCCTGCTCAAGCAGGCCCGCAAGGTTGCTGTGGACGAAAACACATCTCTCTCGGCGTGGGTGGCAAAACTCATCGTGGACAATCTGCGCAAGCAGGACGGACGGCGCGCGATCCGGAAAAATGCCCTGGCCACCCTGGAGGCAGGATTTGAACTCAGGCCCGGACGGTTCACCCGCGACGAACTGCATGAACGTTGAGCATCTTTTTTTTGATGCGAACGTGCTCGTTTATGCGCATGACAGCACCGAAGGGGACAAACATGATCGAGCCAAAGCACTCGTCGCCCGATGCTGGGCGAGCGACAAGCCGCCGAAAATCAGCATCCAAGTCTTGCAGGAGACCCATGTTGCGCTGGTCAGGAAAGGTCTGGACGTGGCTTCCTCCGCCGAAGTCGTTCGGAATTACCTCATATGGGATATCGTCGAAAATCGGGAATCCATCTTCCGGGATGCCCTGACACTCCAGACTGACTTCCAGCTTTCGTTCTGGGACGCAAGCATCCTGGCGGCCGCCATTGCCGGAGGAGCCGAAGAACTGTGGTCGGAAGATTTTCAGCACGGGCGAGTGTATCGCGGCATCCGCGTGGTGAATCCCTTCGCCGAGCTGCCGCCGTAGAAAACTTCCCCAATTCTTTTGCTGTTGGGAAAATCTCTTGACAGTGCCCCTCAATCCATGCAAGCGTTTGTGCTCTACTGTGAAAACGCGACCCGAGACATTCACTGAGAGATGGGAAAATGCATTGGAGTTGTGAGCGGAGACAATGCGCAGCGGGGAGCAGGAAGCGCCGGTGGGGTGGTGTATGGGAGCGTGGGCCTTCGCCGCTGTGCATGGTTCCGGAGTAGGCAAGGGGCCAGTGTTCGCGGGTTTGGCAACCCCCAGCCATGCGCCCACGCCTTGGCCTTTACGCTGGTCGAGCTATTGGCGGCGGTGGTTATTATTTTGATTTTGGTGGCATTGGTGTTTGTGGGCATGCGGAAGGGAGTGGGTCAGGCCCAGCAGATCAAGTGTCTGAACAATTTGAAGCAGGTTTCGCTGGCTTTGCGTTCGTATGCCTCGGATCATGATGGGTTTCTTCCGAATCATGCGGGGAACCCCGAGGGGCATTGGCCGAATGTTTTGACGCGGCAGGGGTACACCCCTGATGGGCAGAAGGACGACTATTATCAACCGCTGGGCATTTACGTGTGTCCTTCGCAGCCTAACAAGGAGCTGCGCTGGGGAGTGTCGGGGGATGGTGTGGGGCGGGTGGCGGGATCATTTTTCACGGTGAATTCCGGGAGCTATTGGTTCAGTTCCCATTATGGGGTGAACAGTTTTTTGATGAACGTGTATGACGGCAGCGATCAAAACCCGCCCTTTTATTTTCCGAAGTTCAAGCTCTCCGCCATCCGACATCCAGCGCGGGTGTATTTTATTTCCGATGCGGCGGATTGGAGCGGCGGGCTCATCCCGTACATTGGCGTCAGCTATCCCAACATGATTCTGCGCCATAATAACAACACCGTTTGCAACATGATCTTCGTGGATGGTCATGCCGAGGCTCTGACGGAAAAAAATACGCGGAGGAACAACAATGTCCACTTCAACGATGGAGACGATGATCATGATCCCGACAATATATAGATACCTTAACGCAGTGGCCTTGTGTGCTCTGCTTTTTATCACGCACCCAGCATCAGCCGCAGAGGACCAGCAACTGACGCTTGTGCGCGACGGAACGGCGGAGAGCGTGATTGTTTTTCCCAAAGGGAAACGGACGATGACGCCGGGGAAAATGGGAGAAAAGTCGCTTTGGCAGGTGGTGTTGGATTTTCAGAAAACCCTCGAAAAAATCTCCGGCGCCAAAATTCCGATTGTTTCGCCGGAGGAAGCACCCTCGGAGGGCACTCGCATTTACATTGGCGAGGCGGTGCCGGAGACGCTCCGGCGCGGTGAGGACAAGGAGATGGATCCGCGCGGGTATTGGATCATTGCCGGCCCGGATGCCCTCATTCTGCGCGGAAAAACCGAGGGGGGGACGATCAATGCGCTCTACGGTTTTTTGCAGGACAAACTGGGCGTTCGGTGGTTTTTCCCGTCGGATTTATTCGAGGTGATTCCCAAGCAGTCCACAGTGAGCATCCCCTTCGGGGAGCAGATGTTTAATCCGTCGTTCAAGGGCGGGATGTTCGTGAACTCCTCGGGAGTGAATCGCGACCCCGAGCTGTGGGATGAGCGGATGCGGCGGGACATCGGCGCGTGGCGATACCAGGCCCCAGGAGTCGAAAACCTCTACCGCATCCTCGATCCAGACATCTATGGAAAATCACACCCGGAGTTTTACGCACTGCTCAATGGCCAGCG
>JAJTZA010000036.1 GCA_021463905.1 Terrimicrobiaceae bacterium
CCACCCGTCAGCCGGAACTTCCGGAACCCCATCGTACAGGTCTTCTCAACAATCCGGACAATTTCCTCCGCTGTGAGATGGTTCGCCTTCTGCACCCACCCCTTGTAACCCTCCGGCAGGCAATAGAGGCACCGCTCGTTGCAGCGGTCGGTCACCGATATCCGCAAATAATCAATCACCCGCCCAAAGCCGTCCCGGGGCGCGGGTGCCTCGCCCGACTCGCGGGAAAGCGGGCGGGACGCCCGCGCTCCCTTCACAAGGCTCACCCCGCGATTTTCGGAGACCCGCCCCGTATCCCGACCGCCGGAAAAATAATCTATCATTTTGAAGATATATTGGACATTTGCTCCGGTGGCGTCCAGACTGTGTATTTGATGACGAGCGGATGCAGCGCGATACTCATGGCCGGGGGAGCTTCCACCCGGATGGGGAGGGACAAGGCGTGGATGCCGTGTGGTGGCATTCCACTGTGGCGGCTGCAGTTGGAGAAGCTCGAGTCCCTGGCTGATGAAGTTTTTCTTTCCGCGTGTCCGGGCAGGTTTGATGCGGCGTGTGTCGGCCATCCGGTGGTGGGGGATGAGGAGCCCGGTTTGGGGCCGCTGGGTGGGCTGGTGAGCGTTCTGCCCCGGGTGAGCTTTGACCGGGTGGTCGTTCTTGCGGTGGATATGCCGGGCATGACACGCGAGTATCTGGCGGCACTGGCCCGGTTGGCAACGCCGGAATGTGGTGTCGTTCCTGTGAGCGGGGAGGGATACGAGGGGCTGGCGGCCGTCTATCCCAAAAAAATCCTGGCGTTGGCGCGGGAGGTTTTGTCCGGCGGTGACCTGTCCTTGCAGACCCTGAACCGTCGGGCAGTTGCGCGCGGCTGGATGCGCGGGCGGAACGTGGACGCACACGAGGGAGCGTATTTTCGGAATTGGAATCACCCGGCGGATATTCTGGCCGCCTGAATTGCGATGCTGACGACGCTCAATCCGGTTGCACTGCTCACCGCCACGGTGGCCACACTGAGCCTCGTCCTTGCAATTTTTGTCGGTTCGCGAAGCCTCGGTAATTTCGATCCTGCGCTGATCGCGTATCTTTTCGGCTGTATTTTTGCGTGTTTTGGGGTTGTGTATCGCTACACGGTCTGGCTCCAGCGCGCGCCGACGTGGAGGTATTTTTGTCATGGCTGGCGTCTGTTTTTTTCCGGGAAGGCGCTGGTATATGGCTGGGAGCTGACCCGGCATTTTGTCGTCAATTTTTTGAGTCAGCGTTTCATTCTGCGTCGGGGGAAGGCGGTGGGCGTCGGCCATTTTCTTATGGCGTGGGGGTGTTTGCTGGCGTTTGCGGTCACGTTCCCGCTGGTGTTTGGCTGGATTCATTTCGATCTCAAGCCGGGTGGGATTGATGTTTATGAGATCGTGGTGTTTGGGTTCAAGACCAGCGAATTCCGCCTGCATTCGGCAATGGCCACGCTGATTTTCAACGCGCTGAATTGGTCGGCGATACTTGTGATCGCCGGGGTGATGCTTCTGATGCGTCGGCGGCTGACCCATGCGGGGCAGATTGCGGTGCAGACCTTTGAGAACGACTGGCTGCCGCTTCTGTTGCTGCTGGCGATTTCGTTGACGGGCGTGGGGATCAGCCTGGATTACAAGTTCATGGAGGGGCGCGCCCATCAATTCATGGCGATCACGCATGCGGTCACGGTGATATTATTTTTGGTGTGGATGCCCTTTGGAAAATTTTTTCATATTATTCAGCGGCCTGCGCAGTTGGGGATTGCGATTTATCGGAAGGCGGCGGCTGAGGGCCCGCAGGCTGTTTGTCCGCATACCGGGGAGGCCTTTCTTTCGAGGATGCAGGTGGAGGATTTGAAGGCGGTGACGCGGCAGTTGGGGTGTGATTTTTCGCGTCGGGGAGGTGGTTCCCATCTGAACTACAGCCCGCAGGGCAAGCGGGCGCTGCTTGCGCGTGCCCATCTCAAAGCCCGACAGGAATCGGGCCGGTTCTTCGGCTGACAATATGGCCACGCTTCCCGCAACCGCAGAAACCCTCATCGCCCGCTTTGGGCCCACCCTCAATTTTCCCAGGCCGGAGGGCATCCCGGGGCGCGATACGCCGGATGCGGTCGTGAAAACCCACTGCTGTTTTTGCGGAATGCAGTGCGGGATCAAACTGGTCGTTAAAAACAACCGTGTGGTCGGATTCGAGCCGTGGGAGGAATTTCCATTCAACGGGGGGCGGCTCTGTCCCAAGGGCGTCCAGCGGTATTTGCAAAACGACCATCCCGACCGTCTGATGCACCCGCTCGAGCGCGCACCCGGGCGGGGGTTTGCGCCTGTGGGCTGGGATCCGGCCATGGAGCGTGTTGTCTCCGAGATCCGGCGCATCCAGTCCGCCCACGGGCGGGATGCTTTTGCCATGCTTTCGGGGGTTTCTCTGACCAACGAAAAGAGCTACCTTGTGGGCAAATTCGCGCGTGTTGCGCTCAGGACGCGCAATCTCGATTACAATGGACGGTTGTGCATGGTGAGCGCGGGCGCGGGCAACAAGAAGGCCTTTGGGCTGGATCGCGCCTCCAACAATTTTTCCGATCTTGCCCGCGCCGAAGTGGTGATGGTTTGCGGTGCGAATGTCAGCGAGACCTTTCCGACGCTTACGCACTGGATTTGGCAGGCCCGGGACAATGGCGGACGGCTCATTGTGGTGGACCCCCGCCTCACCCCCATCGCGCGCACGGCGGATCTTCACCTGCCCGTGCGACCGGGACGCGACTCAGCCCTCTATGGCGCGATCCTCCACCAGCTCATCAAACACGACTGGCTCGACCACGACTTCATCGCCAACCACACCACGGACTTTGATCAGGCCTGTGAGGCCGTCGCCGACTATGACCTCGCGTGGGCGGAGCGCGTCACCGGCATCCCCCAGGCCAAAGTTTTGCAGGCGGCGGAGATGTGGGGGCCGGCGCGTACGAGTTTCCTGCTTCATGCGCGTGGGATCGAGCACCAGAGCAAGGGGGTGGAGAACGTCCTGAGCTGCATCAACCTGGTTTTGGCCACGGGACGCATTGGGAGGCCCTATTGCGGCTACGCGACGATTACCGGTCAGGGCAATGGGCAGGGCGGGCGCGAGCATGGCCACAAATGCGACCAGCTTCCGGGAAACCGGGACATCGAGAACCTGGAGCACCGCCGATATATCAGCCAGGTTTGGGGCATCGGGGAAGGCGATCTGCCTGGGAAGGGGCTGACCGCTTACGAGCTGATGGAGGCCATCCATCGCGGCGAGATTCGGGGGCTGCTGAGCATTTGCTTCAACCCGCTCGTGTCCCTTCCCAACAGCGCCATGATCCGCGAAGCACTCGACAAGCTCGAGTTTTACGTGGCGATTGATTTCTTTCTCAACGAGACCGCGCGGCATGCGGACATCGTCCTGGCGGGTTCGCTTCATGAGGAGGAGGACGGAACGGTGACCACCGCCGAGGGGCGTGTGACCCGCATCCGCAAGGCCATCAATCCTCCCGGCGACGCGCGCACCGACACCTCGATCCTCCTCGAACTCGCCGACCGTCTCGGAGCAGGCCGGCACTTCCGCTACCAGACCTCCGAGGATATTTTCAACGAGCTGCGTGTCGCATCCCGGGGCGGAACGGCGGACTATTTTGGAATCACATACCAGAAAATCGAGGAGAACATGGGCGTTTTCTGGCCGTGCCCGGAGGAGGGACATCCGGGCACGCCGAGGCTTTGGGAAGACCGCAAGTTCAAGACGCCGGACGGACGCGCGCATTTTCATGGTGTCGCCTACCGCGAGCCCGAGGAGGTCACCAGCGACGAATACCCGGTCATCCTCACCACCGGACGCGTCGTCTCGCAATACCTGAGCGGGTCGCAGACGCGGCGCATTGGCAAGCTCGTGCGCCAGTACCCTGAGCCGCTCCTCGAAATCCATCCCGCTCTGGCGTCCCGGCTGGGCATCCGGGAACGCGAGCTGGTGCGCGTGACAACCCGCCGGGGAGCTGCCGAGTTTCCCGCCCAGCTCGTCGAGACCATCCGGGAGGATACCGTCTTTGTCCCCTACCATTGGCCCGGCAAAAAATCCGTCAATCAACTCACCTCCGGCCACCTCGATCCCATTTCCAAAATCCCGGAATTCAAAGTCTGCGCGTGCAGGCTTGAGCCGACCGGTCAAACCGCTCCCTCTCCCGAGGAGTCCCGCGCCTGGGCATCCCCATGAATACCTTCCGCCTCGATCAGGAGTTTTTCCTCGACCCGCAGCGCTGCATCGGGTGCCACGCCTGCGAGATGGCCTGCGCCGAGTGTGAAACCAACGGCCAGTTGCCCATGATCCACGTGGACTATGTGGAGCGTTACTCGACGCCGCAAACCGCCGTGCAGGTCTGCATGCACTGTGAGGATCCGGTGTGTGCGCGGGTGTGTCCTGCCGTGGCCATCGAGAAAGACGAGTTTGGGGTTGTTCACAGTGCGAAGACCGACCGGTGCATTGCCTGTTCGAATTGCGTGAACGCCTGTCCGTTTGGTGTTCCCCGGAAGATTGAGCCGATGGATCTGATGATGAAATGCAATTTGTGTTATGACCGGACCAGTGCGGGCAAGCGGCCCATGTGTGCCACTGTTTGTCCGAGCGGGGCGTTGTTTTATGGGACGCGCGAGGAGATGTCCCGCATGAGGCCGAACAGTTCCCCGGTGAATACGTTTCGCTTTGGAAAACAAACCGTGAAGACCCGTGTCAATATCATGATGCCCCTGGGAGCCACCGTGTTGGTGGTGGATGCCGATGAATGAGCCGCCCCTGCCGCCGAAGCCCGCCCCCGAGGTGGACTTTCCCATTGATCGAGTCGAGGCCGAGCATGTCTCGCGGCGCGAGTTTGCGAAGTTTCTGTGTCTGGTTTCCGGTGGGATGGCCGTCGGGAGCGGCTGGGTGGCCATCAAGGACAAAATTTTTCCGCCCTTTCGCATCCAGGGAGAGGCTCTTGTTTGTCGGGTTTCCGACGTGCCCGTGGGGGGCACGCATCCCTTCACCGTCGAGGGTTCGCGCATTCCTTTCATCCTGATCCGCCGCAACGATGGGTCGTTCCGCGCCTACGAACAAAAATGCACGCATCTGGCCTGTGCGGTGTATTATTCGCCGACCCTCGACAAAATCCAGTGTCCCTGCCACAGCGGGCTTTTCGATGCGGCAACCGGCGATGTCCTGGAGGGCCCGCCTCCGCGTCCGCTGCCCCGGCTTGAGGTCGTCGTGCGGGGCGAGGAGGTTTTTGTGCGTGAGCCCCGGCAGGAGGAGCGGGCATGAGCAGTTTCCGTCAGGCGCAGCGGCAGGCGCATCCCACGAAGACGAACACGCTCTTTCTTGGGATCCTGTGCGTACTTGTGTTGATCCTGCTCATGCAGATTTGGCTGCTGACTGCCGGGTTGAACGAATCGCTCAATGGCAACAACGCGGTGAAATGGCCGGCGTTCTGGGCGTCGGTGGCGCTTTTCTTCAGTGGGGCTGCGTTGATCCGTTACCTGCCGGGGCCGCTTCGCGAGCCGCTGCGCACGGCGGCCAAGGAGACCTTCCGGGATGCACCGCTGGCGTGGCGCACCCTGGCCATCAGTGCGGTCTCGTTGGCACTGGCCTTTGCGGTGTGGTTCATGTGGTCGGCCATTCCGTTGCGGCTCAACAAGGTCGGCTTTGATCTTTCGCGTCAGCAATTGTTCTGGCTTACGGCGACGCCGGTGCTTCTTGGGTCATTGCTGCGGATTCCTTATGGCCTGATTGTCTCGACCTTTGGCAGCCGCAGGAGCTATGCCGCCGTGACCCTTGCCCTGGCCCTGCCCTGCCTGGCCACGGGCTTCGCCGTTCGCAACCCGGCGACTCCTTACGGGATCCTGCTGGCCTGCGCGGCCCTCACCGGCATCGCCGGAGCGAATTTTGCAACCTCGATGGGCGTCGTCGGTCTCTGGTTCCCCAGACACCTGCAGGGAACCGCGCTGGGCATCAACGGCCTGGGCAACCTCGGCGTCACCGTCGCGCAGTTTGCCATCCCGCTGGTCATAGGCTTCTCGCTGCTTGGTGGCGGGCCGTCCGCCAACGCTGTCGGGCCGCCGCTTCATCTGGAAAACGCGGCCTTTTTCTGGATTCCCTTCATCGTGCTCTGCACGGCGCTGATCTGGTTTGGAACAAAGGATTTTCCGACGGCACCCAAGTCCTTTGCCTCGCAGATGGTCGCGGCCAGGCGTCCCCACACCTGGGCACTGGCCGCATTGTACTTTCTCACCTTCGGGTGCTTTGTGGCGATGGGTGCCTCGCTGCCCCTGATCATCCACTCGATTTTTTCCCAGGCGCCCGGAGGTGCCCCCAACCCTCTCCTTTACGCGCCCATTGCCGCCGCTGTGGCGACATTCATGCGTCCGGTGGGCGGCTGGCTGGCCGATCGGGCCGGGGCGGGCTACATCACTTCGATCTCGCTCGGAGCGATGGCTCTCGGCGGATTCAGCCTCTCCGCCTTCACCGACGCCGACGAGTTTTTCGGATTCTACACATTCATCCTGATCATTTGCGCCGCCGCCGGACTCGGCAATGGCAGCATCTTCAAAATGATCGCCCATGTCCTGCCCAAGGAAGCCGGTGCGGCCATTGGCATCGTGAGCTGCTTTGGTGCACTGGGCGGATTTTTTCCACCGCTCCTCCTGGGCTGGGCCATGGACCGCCGGGGCAGCCCCGCCCTGGCCTACCTCGGCATGGCCGTCTTTGCCGCATTCTGCCTCGCCCTGAACGCCTGGCTTTACCACCGCCGCAATTCCCCCACCCACTGCTGAGGCATCCCCCCGCACCCGGATACGGATTTTTTCCGGTGTGTGATGAAAATTGAGTGAGACAAATGGGAGAGTTCATGGGGGCTGTGTCGTCGGGCACCATGCGTCTGTATTCCAGAGAGGCCTCCAGGAAGCACTCGCCCAGTTCGCGATGAACTTCCATCGCCGCGCCAATCACGGCATAGATTTGAGGATCCTTCTTCATGAAATCTGTGAGGATCGGCGCAAATCTGCGGTGGGTTCCGTTGCCATGCACCGGGAATACCTCAGTGTTAATCACACCTTTTTTTCCGGGGCTGTCCGGTTTTTCCTTGCAGGCGGGCAACGGGCCTCCGATTCTCATCAGTCCGCTTTTTGCGGGGATTCGTATGTTTCTTCAATCTTTGGAAATGATCGGTTTCAAGTCGTTTGCGTTGCGGACGACGCTGACGTTTCATCGTGGCGTAACGGCTGTGGTGGGGCCGAATGGCTGTGGGAAGTCGAATGTTTTGGATGCGATTCGGTGGGTGTTGGGGGAGCAGTCGGCGAAGGCCTTGCGGGGTGGGGAGATGGCGGATGTGATTTTTGGGGGGACGGACAGTCGGCAGCCCTTGGGCATGGCGGAGGTGTCTTTGACCTTTGCGGATTGCGAGAAGGAGCTTGGAGTTGATTGGAACGAGGTGCGCGTCACCCGGCGGGTCCACCGCGATGGCAGGAGCGAGTATTTCCTCAACAAGTCTCCATGTCGGCTGAAGGACATCCACGAGCTGTTCATGGATACCGGAGTCGGACGAAGCGCGTATTCCATCATGGAGCAGGGGAAAATTGACCTGATCCTGAGCAGCCGCCCGGAGGACCGCAGGACGATTTTTGAGGAGGCGGCGGGCATCACCAAGTACAAGGCCCAGAAAAAGGAGGCGTTGCGGAAGCTCGAGTACACCGAGGCGAACCTTCTGCGGGTGCAGGATATTATCAAGGAAGTCCGTCGGCAGATTGGATCCCTGCAACGCCAGGCGGCCAAGGCGCGCCGATATCAGGGGTTCATGGAGGATTTGCGGACGCTCGACACGCACCTCTCGCACCAAAATTACCTGGCCCAGCGTCAGGAACTCGCACAGATGCGCGAGGAGCTGCTCGGGGTGGAGGAGGCCCGGACGGCCCACGAGTCCGAAATGGGCGACCAGGAGGCCGGACTCACACGGCTCCGCGCGGAAGTGGCCGAGCGCGACCTGGGTATTTCCGGGCTGCGCGAGTCCGTGCAGGAGCTGCGCAACCAGATATTTTCGGCGGAGAACCGCATGGCCACCAATGCCGAGCGCGTGACCGAGGGGCGCGAGCTGATCGAGCGGCACCGCGCGGACGTTGCGGCAGCTGAAGAAAAAATAGCCACGCAGCAGACGCAGATTGCCGAGACGGATCAGCAGATCGAGGCGATGGTTGCGGCGATTACCTCGCGGGAGTCGGAGTTGGCTGCACGTGAGGAACGGGTGCGCTCGGCGCGGGCGGCGCGTGAGGAGGCCGAGCAGACCATTTCCGGGTTGGCCCATGAGGTGGCGCGTTTTGAGGCGCGGCTGGGGACATTGCGTGGGGAGATTGCCACGGCGGCTGGCCGGCGCGAGTCGGGCGAGACCCGTCTCCGGCTGTTGCAGGGCGAGTCCGAGGCCGCTTCGGGTGCTCTGGCCGAGGCGACCGCGCGCATCGAGGATATTTTGCGGCGGCGGGCCGGAGCTGTTTCCGCGCTCGAGGAAACCAAATCCGCGTTGGGTGCTGCGGTTTCCGCGCATGAGGCCGCGCAAAAGCGTCGTCAGGAATCCGAATACGCGCTCAATGGGGCTTCCAAGGATGCTGCGGCGACGGAATCGCGGTTGGAAGTGTTGCGTCAGCTCCAGCAACAGGGTGAGGGGATGGGCGAGGGCACCCAGGCCCTGCTGCGTGGCCTGGATGATCCGGACCTTTATCGTTCGGCGATTCTGGGTGTGTTGGCGGACCGCATCCGCGTGGACGAACGGCACATCCCGGCCATCGAAGCCGCCTTGGGCGCCACACTCCAGACAGTGATCTTCAAGGACTCCTCGGCAGCCCAGACCGCACTGAACGCGCTGACCCGCCAGCAGCTCGGCCAGGCCTCGGTCATCCCCCAGGAGTGGATTCCTGCGGAGGCGGCGACTTCCGTTGGTCTGCCCGAGGGTGCGCTGGCCTGGGCGGTGGATTGCGTGAGCGGTGAGGGGGAGGCGCTCAGTCTCGCGCGTCGGCTTCTTGAGGGGGTGGTGATTGTGGAGACCCTTGATTCGGCGATTCGGATGAAGGCCGCGCATCCTGGATTGGTGCTGGCGGTGCTGACCGGGGAATTTATTGATCGTTTTGGCATTCTGCGCGGGGGGAGGTCGGGGGAGAGTCCGGCACATTCCGCGCTGGCGCGCAAAAACCAAATCGAGGCGCTGGGCCAGGATCTGGGCCGCGCCATTGAGAAGTTGCAGGCGGCGACGAGTGCGCGCTCTGTGGCGATCGAGGAAATGGAAGCCGCCCAGCAGCGGCTCCTCGAGTGCCGCGAAGCCGTCCAGGCCGCCCAGGTGGACTTTGCGGGATGTGAGAACGAGAAGCATCTCAGCGAGCGGCAGCGCGCCGATTTGCAGGCGCGCACGGCGGGGTTTGCCCGCGAGGTCGGCCAGATCGAGGAGGCGCTGCGCGTCAGCCAGCAAAAGCTCGCGGGTCTGGAGGAGTCCATCGAGGGGACGGTCAGGGACCTGGAGTCCCTGCGCGCGCGTCGGGCGGATGTGGAGCGTGACGCGCAGGCGGCCCGTGAGCGCGAGCACGCGGCAGTGGAGAGCCACAATGAGGTTCGGATCGAGGTGGCGACGAGCCGTCAGCAGCAGGAGAACCTGGCCCGGCAGAAGGGGCCGATGACTGCGCGGCTGAACGAGCTGGCGGAAATGCTTGCGGCGCGTGGGCGGGACATCGAGGCCTACGAGCGGAGGCTGGGGGATTTGGCGAAAGACAGCGCGACGTTGGAGGAGGCCATTGCGGCCCACCGGGGCGGGCTGGAGACGGTTGAGGGCAAGGCGCGGGACGCATCGGCAGCCCGCGAAGAGCTGCGTTTGCAGGCGGAAACCCTCGAGGGCGCCCTCCGTTCGGCGCGCGCGCGGCTCGTCGAGCTGCAGGATCGCAAGGGCCGGATCGAGGTGAAGGCCGCGCAGGTCGAGATGCGCGCCGAGAACATCCGCAACCACGTGTCGCAGCGCTACCAAACCGACCTGGAAGGCTTCGTGCCGGACACCTACGCGCTCCTGACCGTCCTCCGCGAGCGCTCCAAGAAGAAGCCTTCCGGCGGCGCGGAGGAAGCTGATGCCGAGGGCGCGTCCGAGGCGCCGGAGGAGACGGCGCCACCAACGGACTCCCCCGCCCGCTCAGAAGCAGAGGTCTCTCCCACCGAACAGCCCCCACCGGACAGCCCCACCATCCCGTGGCCGCGCATCGAGGAAATTGTCGCGGAGCTGACCGAGCGCCTCGAGTCCATGGGACCGGTCAATCTGGACGCC
>JAJTZA010000037.1 GCA_021463905.1 Terrimicrobiaceae bacterium
GTTCAATCGAAAGGTTTTCCAAACTGAATTACAGACCAGGCTGTCGTCGAGGCGTCGTGGGGTGCCGCAGAAAGGCTTTTCAGGCAATGCAATGGACAGATGGTTGCGGGGGTAGGATTTGAACCTACGACCTTCAGGTTATGAGCCTGACGAGCTACCGGGCTGCTCCACCCCGCGATCAGATTGGTAAAATTAGCTGACGGGTTCGGAAACGCAAGAAAAAAGATGGAGAAAAAAATTCTTTATTCCGGTGCGCAGGCAATTTTGCTCTGCGTCAGCGGGTGCCGCGTCGCGATTTGGGGCGGGCGGGTTCTTATCTGCGTCCGTCGGGTGCGCTACGCCAGATCAATTTTGTCGCCGTCCTTGAGGGTGACGATCGCCTTTTTCCAATGCGGTCGGCGGCCAAAGCTGGCGGTGCGTTCGCGCTTTTTCTTTCCGGCATAGTTGGCGGTATTGACGCCGATGACGGTCTTCTTGAAAAGCCGTTCGATGGCATCCTTGATCTCCAGCTTGTTTGCCTTGGGGCTGACACGAAAGACGTAGCTGTTGTCTTTTTCGGAAAGGAGCGTCGCTTTTTCCGTGAGCAGAATGGTTTGGATGTGGTCGAAGGCGGTATTCATTTGGCGGCAAGGCGTTCAGAGATGGTCACGAGGGCATCCTGGGTGAGGATGATTTTATCGAAAGCCAGCAACTGCTCGGTATTCACGTCCTGCGCCCGGGCGAGTTGTGCGGAACCGACGTTGCGGGCTGCCAGACAGGTATTTTCGTCGAATGCGTTCGAGACCACCAGCACGTTGCGGGCCTCACCGGCTGTTTTTTCCAGCAGTTCCAAAAATTGGCGGGTCTTCGGCTCGGCCACCACAAAACTCTCAACCGTCAGAACATCCCCGGCCAGCGTCCTTTCGCTGAGTGCCTTGCGGAAGGCCAGTACCCGCACTTTCTTGGGGACGTTTTTCGCGTAGCTGCGCGGCTTGGGGCCAAAGGCGACACCGCCTCCTGTCCAAACGGGAGAGCTTTTGTAGCCCGCTCGGGCGCGTCCCGTGCCCTTCTGTCTCCAGGGTTTGGCACCGGTGAACGCGACTTCCGCCTTGGTCTTGGTGTTGGCCGTTCCGCTGCGGCGATTGGCCTGCAGGGCGACGACGGCATCATGGACGGCCTGGCGTCCGCGACGCGATTCCGTGATCAGCTCAATATTCGCCTTGCGGGCGGCTTCTTCTGTAAAAGGTGTTGCACTCATGGTCTGATGATCGTTTTCTCGGTTTGGCCTCCACTCTCGCGTCCCGCCAAGGCCGGGAGCCTGGCCTGAGCCATGCCCCGCGCGAACCCCATCAGGGTTCCTCGAAAAAGAAGTGCCACTTTACCGGCAGTCTCACCGCTGACAAGCGAAAAAGCAGAAAAATTTTTTGTGCGGAGTGATTTTTTTGTGCGGGCGATCGGTCAGACGAATTTTCCGGGATTGAGGGTTCCGAGGGGGTCGAGGGCATGTTTGACGCGGGCGTGCAATGTGCGCGTGGCCGGGGTGAGGGCGGCTTCCCACCAGCGCATTTTGGCCAGGCCGACGCCATGCTCGCCGGTGATGGCTCCGCCCCATGCCAAAATCTGCGCAAACAATTCGTCCAGCGCGCGGTCGGCGCGCGTTCGGATGGCGGGATTTTCGTAGTCGCCGACCATGATGTTCACGTGGATGTTGCCATCACCGGCATGTCCAAAACAGGCCACGGGGAATCCGGTGGATTTTTGCAGGCGTCCCGCGAATCGCGTGAGGTCCACCAGACGTCCGCGGGGCACGACCACATCCTCGTTGAGCTTTCGCAGACCGGTGGCCTTGAGGGATTCAGAAAAAGCCCGGCGCAGCCCCCACAGGGCCTCGCAATCGCGCGGAGTGGTTGCGACTGTCACCCGGGTTGCAGCCGCCCCTTTCAAGAGCGCCGACAGTGCCCGCGCCTCGGATTTCACGCTGGCCGGCTGGCCGTCCACCTCGAGGAGAAGATGCGCGGCACCGGGCGGGAAACCCGCTCCGGGCCGGTAGGCGCGCGCCGCGTCCAGGGTGAACCGGTCGGCCACCTCGAGCGCGGCCGGGAGAAATCCCGCCGCGAAGACCTTCCCAATCGCGCGCGCGGCTGCGGGCATGTCGCGAAAACCGGCCGAGAGGACAGCCCGGGCAGGCGGATGCGGCAGCAGCCGCAGCGTCGCCTCGGTGACCACCCCCAACAACCCCTCCGACCCCGTGAACAGACCCACAAAATCGAAACCGGTTTTGTTTTTGTGGGTGCGTCCCCCGCAGCGGACAATCGAACCGTCCGGCAACACAACCTCAAGCCCAAGGATGTAATGACGGGTCACTCCGTATTTCAGACATTTCGGACCGCCGGCGTTGGTCGCGATATTTCCTCCGATGCTGCAGTCATTCAGGCTGGCGGGATCCGGCGGATAAAAGAGCCCCTTTTCCCTGACGGCCCGCTGCAAGTCTCCGGTTATAACCCCCGGCCCGACAACGGCCACAAAATCAGGTACCGAAATCTCGCGGATCCGGTTCATGCGCATGGTCGAGAGGACGATTCCGCCCTGCACCGGCACACACCCTCCCACATAGCCAAAGCCCGCTCCCCGCGGAGTCACGGGCACCCCCCAACGCGCCGCCAACCGAAAAACAGCGGCAACTTCTTCCGCAGTCTTCGGCAATACCGCCGCCACAGGCCTGCCCACCGCAAACCACTTGTCCCCAGCAAAGGCCGCAAGCTTTTCTGGATCCGTGATGACCGCTTTCTCTCCACAAATCGCCACCAGTGCCTGGCGACGGCTGGCGGAGAGCGTGTTGTGTTTTGTTGTCAGTTTCGTCATCCGATATTTTTTCAGACCAGGCAGCCCTTCATAACATGCTGGCAATTCCCTTCGTGTTCGCCTTGACGGGCTGGATATTCCACAGGATAAACCCGCCACGGCCACGCGGTTGCGTGGATTTTTCGATGCGCAGTTGGGTGGTGATTTCCGAGGCAGGCCAGCCGTGGGATCCCATGCGATCCACGGCAATGCCGGGAAGGATCGGCACCCCACGCGGATTGGCTTCCGGGCCGCGCCACCAGCGAAGCAGCCGCGAGAAGCTCTGCGGCCCGCCTTCCTTCCAGTAAAGCTGCGGGGCGAGGTAATCCACCGCACCCTCGCGCATCCACTGCACCGGGTCGCTGAAAAGCTGGCCGTATTGGTCCACGCCCGCCTTGATTCCTTCGGGAATCCCGGGCCGGTAAATCCCAAACGGACTGACACCAAAAACCGCTCCGGGCCGTGTTGCCCGCACGGTCTGGCCCGCGCGGCGAATGAGCGAGCTGACGTTCTCGCGCCGCCATGCGGGCTTGTCCAGCTTCCCGCCGCCCGCGCGGTAAGCCGCATAGGTTTTGTCGTCCGGGAAATTCGGCAGGCTCCCCTTTTCTGGTGGGTAGGGGTAGAAATAGTCGTCAAAGTGCACGCCTGCGAGATCGTAGCGGGTGAGCAAGTCCCGGATGACCGCGAGGATGTGGTCTTGTACGGGGCGTGCACCGGGATCCATCCAGAGAACATTGCCGATACGATGTGCGTATTGCGGGTAGCGGTGGCTGATGTGATTCGGGGTGCGCGGCTGAGAGGCATTGGCGGCGGCGCGGTAGGGGTTCAGCCAGGCATGGACGCCGATCCCGCGCTTGCGGGCCTCTGCAATGCAGAAGGCCAGCGGGTCGAAGCCCGGCGCGACGCCCTGGCGACCGCTCAGATACCGGCTCCAGGGTTCGAGGCGTGAATCGTACAGTGCGTCGCTCTCCGGACGCGCCTGAAAAAAAATCGCGTTGAGGCGGGCCCGTTCCGCCGCGTTGAGGATTCCGACGATCTGCGCCTTCTGCTCTGCGGCAGAAAGTCCCGGCTTGCTGGGAAAATTGATATTGTGAACTGTGGCCACCCAGGCTCCCCGCATGTCTGCGGAGGCTCCGCCCGAGGCCAGTGCCATGATACTCATGCCTGCCAGGATCGTACGCTTCATTGGAAAAATCCGGATCAAGGAGCTGCCTCCTCGGGGAGCGTCATCACCCCCACCTTGGAAATCGCAACCCGCTTGAGAATGTCCATTACATCAATAAAACGCTGTACCGGGAGTTCCTTGTCGGGCCGCACCACGATGGCCAGATCGGGGTTGGCGGACTTGAGAGCCGCGAGCGTATCCTGCAATTCCGTGGCCGTGTAGGTGCGCCCTTCCATTCGCAAGTCCCCTGAGCGGATCACTTCAATCGTCCGCACCTCGGAGGAGGTCGCGGTTGGGGGCTTGGCGGTGCCGCTGGTTGGAACGACAAGGTCCATGCGGTTTTCGATCAGCGGCGTGGTGATCATAAAAATGATCAGCAGCACAAAGGCGAGATCGAGCAAGGGGGTGACATTCAACTCGGCGAGGGTGCTCAGCGGTGTGCGGCTCGAAAATCGTCTCATGACACAGGATGGCCGGATGAGTGGCCGTGCTCGACATATCGGTGCTCGATTTCCGAAGACAATTCTGCGGCAAAGTTTTCCGACTGGACAATTTCCTTGCGTACGCTGACCACGAGGAAATTGTAGCCGAACATGGCCGGGATGGCGACGAGCAGGCCCACCACGGTGGTGATGAGTGCGCCGGAGACGCCGGGGGCCATGGCGGCGAGATTGGGTGTTCCCGCCTTGGCTATGCCTCCGAATGCGTCCATGACTCCCCAAACGGTGCCGAGCAGTCCAAGGAAGGGTGCGCCGCTGACCGCCGTCGAGAGGATGATCATCCGGGATTCGAGCTTGAGGCTTGCCTCGCCAATGGCCCGTTCCATGGCCGCTGTCACCGCCCGCATCTGCGTGGGGGAAACCCTGTCGGCGATCTCGAGCCTCGCGTGGAAGGTCTCGTCCACCTCACTCGAACCCAGCATTTGAAAACACAGCTCGGCACACGCCGCCTCGTAGATTTCGTAGCGCGGCGAACCCTCAAACCGCGCTCCGGTCTCATACACGCGCAAGGGGGCCCGGTCCTGACGGAACAAGGCCGCAAACCGGTCTGACTGGCGCTTCGAGAAATTCAGGTAGCGGATTTTCGTGACCATGACCGACCAACTGAAGATCGAGCCGAGGAAGAGGGTGAGGAGGACGATTTTTCCCTCGGGAGTGGATTCGACAAACGCATAGACCAGTCCGCTCGCCAGCGGCAGAAATGCGTTCACGACAACCGCCCCCGGCTCCGCGACATCAACTGAACGTCAGATTTTTCACGCCGGCTGCCGCCGCCGCGTTGAGCACGTCCATGATGCGCTCGTGTTTGGTCTGAGGATCCGGGCGCAGAATCACCGGGTCCTTATCCCCAAATTTATCAATCGTCTCCTTGAGCCATGCGCGCAGCTCCGGCAATTCCTTGCTGGTGGGACTGTCATAAACCCGGTTGTTCAACTGGACGCGCCCATCCGGGAGGATGTCAATGATGATCGGGGTCGAGGGAACATCGGCTCCCGGAGCCGATGAGCGTCCGCTCGGCAGGTTGATGTTCAACTCTTTCTCAATGATCTGCGAGCCTGCCGCCGCCATGAAAAACAGCAGCAGCACAAAGACGACGTCCACCATCGGCGCAATTTGAAAGCCGATGTCTCCCTCACCTGACATGTTGCCGCTGGCCATATGTTTTCTCCGCTGATTTTTAGGTTATGTGGAGGCGTGTTGCTCCTCTTTGTCCACCACAGAAAAAGTCACATTTCCGATGCCCGCGCGTCCAATGACCTCCAGCAGCGAGCGCAGGTATTCATAACGCACTTCGCGGTCGGCGCGGACGACCACGCGCATCATCGGGTTGACCTTCACCTTGCCGTCGAGCATGGCGATCAGGTCCGCCGGGCTGGGATACTCGCGTTGATCCACCTCGATGGTGGTCACATTATTGATCGCATTGTAGGCGATGTTGATAATGATCTGACCCTCGTTTTTTTTGGCTTCCTTGGCGTCCTTGGCCACCGGGAGGTTGATCGTTTTGTTGGATTGCAAAACCTCGGTCGAGCTGATGGACATGAAGAACACCAGCAGGACCAGCAAAATATCAATCATGGGAGCGATCTGAAATTCCGGCTCGACCTCATCGTCCGCTTGTTTGCGGTGACGCCGCTTGCGGGACTCGGTTTCAGCGGTGGCTGCGTCGGTCATGGTGGAGAAGCGTCCGCCCGTGGGTCGGGGTCAGGCCCAATCGAGGGTTGTGCCGCAGTGTGGGCAGGGGTTCATGCCGGGCTGGATGGCGCCGTTGCAGGTCGGGCAGTTGGTGGTGAGAGCCTTCGAGACTTTGTGCGAGGAGCTGGCACCCGGAACTGCGCCGCCCGCACCAGGCTGGAAGGTTTCCCCAATCTGCAGGCCCGAAAGTTCCGCAAAGGGGATGTCCTCGATGAGCCGCTTGAGTTTTTCATCGGCTTTCACAAAGACGATGGTCGCCCGGTTGCGGAAGTAGTAATAGAAGACGAATGCGGGAATGGCGATGAAGAGACCGCTGGCCGTCGCCGTGAGCACTTCTCCGATTCGCAGAGCCAGTGCGCGGGGGTCGGAAACGCCGCTCGATCCCAGGACGGCAAATGCGCCCATCATTCCAATAACCGTTCCCAACAGACCGATCATGGGGGCGATAACGCCGATGACCGACAAGTAGCTGTTTTTGGTTTTGAGGTAGGTGGCCTCGCGCTGGCCTCCATCCTCGAGAGCGATCTCGACGGCTTCCTTGCCCCGGCCAATGCGTTCGAGTGCGCTCTGCAGGACTTTGGCGGCGTAGGCCTTGTTGGCGCGGCAGATTTCCCATGCCTCCTGGTAGTTGCCCGCCGCGATGTTGTCGCGCAGCGATCCCACCAGCGCCTGAGGAGCCAGCGCCTCGTCGCGCAGGATCAAAAAGAGCTGGATGATGAAGGTCACCATCGCGGTGGAGGTTCCGAAAATACACACCCAGATGAGCATGATCAGCGGACCACCCTCCATGATCATCTGGAGCATGCTGTGGTCCTTGGCCGGCTCATCGGCGGCGGATGCGGCAGGGATGAATGACAGGAAGGCAAGGATTGCCAAGGTGGAGAGGATGGGGAGCAGGATGGCTTTGCGTTTGTTCATGAGTGTGTGAGCGTAGTGAATTTTCTATAAAAATCAAGCGGGGGCTTACGGGACAACAACATTTTTTTCTTTGGTCAGGGCGGTGGCGCGTTCGCGCGCCCGGGCGACCACGACGGGATCCTCATAAAAGACTGTCACGGCCAGCATGTAGTCATCGAGGGCTTCGGGGAGTTTTCCCTGGCTCTCGAGGACGCGCCCCATCAGGTAGAGAGCCTTGCCGTATTCCGCGCTTTTTCCGGATTCCGCCAGGAGTGTCTTGCGGGCCTCCGCGACGACGGACTCGAGTTTGGCGGAGGCGCCCGCAAAATCCTTTTTTTCGACTGCGAGTTGCGCGAGGCCGATTGCCGCCAGTCCGGAAGCGGAGGGGTACGCGGTTTGAAAGCTCTGGAAGGCGGCCTCGGCGCCGGACGTGTCGCCTGCGGCGAGTTTCACCTCGCCGAGGAGTGCCGAGGCGCGCAGAACCCACGGCGCAGGCAGACCCTGAAAGTTTTTCACCAGGGGTTCGAGCCATTTGAGGGTACCGGGAGCGTCGCCTTCTTTCCAGCGTTCAATGGCCGAGTCAAATTCCTTGGGTGCGGGCATGGTGACAGCGCGCACCTGGCTGAGTGGGCGTGTGGACTCGACCGGACCGATTTTCAGCCGCACGTTGCCGTTGGAGACGCCAAGAACCTGGGCATCGAGGCTCTGGCCGTTGGACAGCGTGAGGATGTCCTGTGCCAGTGCGGAATCTGGCGTAAAAAACGACGCTGCCGCGAGAGCGGCTGCAACAACCCAAGGGGACGCGCTTGCTTTCATGGAAGTCCTCATTTATCAGATTTTCCTCACGAAGCAACAATTTCGCAACCCATGTTTAATACCATCCGCAAAAACCAGAAGGGCCTCATGTTCATCATCGCGGTTCTTACCATCATCGCATTCGCCTGGCTTTACAACCCGGCAGACACCCAGGAACTCGGCACCAACGTCGCCGCACGGGTCTATGGCCGCACGATGACCCGGGCCGATATTGACCGGCTGGCGCGCCTCTACCCCGTCGCACTGGCTCTGGGACAGCTCGATTTGATCGGGAGCCTCGGGGGCGCAAGCGGGAATGAAAACAGCGACCTCGGTGAGTTTGTGTGGAACCTCCTCGTGCTGCGCCATGAAGCGGCAGCACTGGGCATCGAGCCCACCACCGAGCAACTCGCCGGGAGGGTGCGCAACCTGCCCGCCTTCCAGACCAACGGCACCTTCGATCCGCGGAAGTTTGAGAGCTTCACCCTCGAACAACTGGGGCCCCGCGGAATGACCAGCCTGCAGGTCGAGGAAATCATGCGCGACGCTTTCCTTTTCGACACGCTCCGCAGCATTGTCGGATCTCCCGCGTCGGTCAGCCCGGAGGAAAAAGCATCCGCCCTGCGTCATTTCCAAAAGGCGGACATTCTCATCCTGCCATTTCCCGTCGCGCCAGCCCGCGACACCGTCAAAATCATTGAGGCGCAGGCCCGCGACTATTTCAACCGCAACACCGCGCGATTCACCGCACCGGCGACAGCCACCGTGGAATATGCGAAATTCTCGCTGCCGGAATCCGCCCGCAATACCCAGGGCCGCGAGCGCGTGGCCGCACTGCAAGAGCTGGCCGGACACGCGGCGGATTTTGTCGCGTCAAAACCTGACGATTTTGCGGCGGCGGCCAAACAGGCGGGTGCGGAGGCGGGCGTGGCCGGACCGTTTGATCGCCAGACTGGCCAGCAACCCGTCCAGCAATCCGCTCAGAACTCCTCGCCGCTGCCCGCCGCAATCACCCAGGCGGTGTTTTCGATGGCTGAGGATTCAACGATCAGCGACGTGATGCAAGTCGGTGACGCATTTTACGTGATCAAGGTCACGGCCCGCACGGCGGAGCGTCCGAAGGCCTTTGAGGAGGTGAAAGACGAGGCCTTTGCGCGGGTGCGTGAGATTGAGGCGGCAAGGCTCGTCCACCAGCAGGCGACGGAAGCGGTTGCGAAAATCCGTGCCAGCGTGCAATCGGGGGCTTCCCTGGCGGAAGCGGCAGCGGCGGCGGGGGTGGTCGCGCAGTCATTTGCGGGGGTGGATCCCGCGCAGCCGGAATTGCCGGAGAACTTTCGTCAGCTTGCGCAAGTGAGTGCGCTGCTCAATCCCGGTCAGGTCTCCAATCCGGTGCCGATGCTGCCCGACGGCTTTGCGTCTGTGGGCGTCGTCACACGCGCGCTCGATGCGCAAATCCCGGAAGGAGCCGACCTCGATGCCCGCCTCCTCGAGAACAACCAGAACCTTCTTTTCGCAGTCTGGCTCGACGCACAACGCGCGGCGGCAGACATTGTCCTGCCCCGCCGTGGCGGTGGCAGCGCCAACCGCTAAACACGCTCGCCGCCCAATCTTCATGGAAAAACCGTTCTATATCACCACTGCGATTGACTACACCAACGCGCCGCCCCACATCGGCCACGCCTACGAGAAAATCCTCGGGGATGTGATGGCCCGCGACCGCCGGGCGCGTGGGCGCGAGGTCGTCTATCTCATCGGTGTGGATCAACACGGACAGAAGGTTCAGCAGTCCGCTGCCAGGGCGGGTGTGCGTCCGGAGGTCTTCGCGCAGGATGTCACCGCAAAATTCCTCGATCTGTGGAAGCGTCTCGACATCGCCTACGACCGCTGGGCGGAAACCACCGCCCCCCAGCACACCGAGTGCGTCCGCGCCATCCTGAACCAGCTCCACCAAAAAGGAAAAATCTACAAGGCGCGGCATGGCGGATACTACAGCGTCCGGCAGGAACAATTCCTCACGGAAAAAGACCGGGGAGCGGATGGCTCATTTTCTCCGGACTGGGGGGAGGTCGTTTTTCTGGAGGAGGAGAACTATTATTTTCGTCTGACAGAGTTCAAGGACTGGCTGGTCGGGTTTCTCGAGGCGCATCGTGAATCGGTCCTCCCGGCATTTCGTTGGACGGAGTTGCGCAACGCGGTCGAGCGGCTCACCGGCGACCTGTGCATTTCGCGGCCGAAGAGCCGGCTGGCCTGGGGGATCGAGCTTCCCTTCGATCCGGAGTTTGTCACGTACGTGTGGTTCGATGCGCTGATCAACTACATCAGCTTTGCGGGATACACGTCCCATCCGGTGGATTTCGAGCGGCTGTGGCCCGCCGACTACCAGGTGATTGGCAAGGACATCCTCGCGCCGGCGCACGGAATCTACTGGCTCATCATGCTGCGGGCGCTGGACTTTCCTGACGAGCGGATGCCCCGCCTGCTTGTGCATGGTTACATCAACCTGCGGGGCGACAAAATCAGCAAGAGTGCGGGGAATACCGTGGATCCGGCGGAGCTGGTTGGCAAATACGGCGCGGAGGCTCTCCGCTACTATCTCATGCGCGAGGCGGTTACCGGCCAGGACATGGAATTTTCCGAGGATCGCCTGGTCGCACGCCACAATTCCGATCTCGCCAATGGGCTCGGCAACCTGCTCAACCGGACGCTGGGCATGGCAAAGCGGTACCGTCAGGGCGTTCTAAAAAAGCCTGCGGACTCCCCGCTGGCCGCTCCCGCCGCAGAAGCGGTCTCGCGCCACCGCGCGGCCTTTGACCGCTGCGAACCCCACGCGGCACTCGAAGCCGCAGCGGCCTTTGTCGCCCATTGCAATGGATTTATCGAGGAATCCGCCCCGTGGAAGCTCGCGAAGGATCCCGCGCAGGCCGAGCGTCTTGATGCGGTCTCTATGGCCTGGCCGAATCGCTCCGCATCCTCGCCACGCTCCATGAGGCCACGATCCCACAGGCTGCGCAGTCGCTCCGTGAGCAACTGAATACCAGCCTGACGGACACCGCGTGGGGCGGGCTTCCGGACGGCCATGTCCTGGGCGCACCCCGTCCGCTCTTCCCGCGCATCGAGACCCCGGCATGATCGTGGGCGTCCGGCATTGGCTCGAATACGTCGGCCTTGCGCTGGGGTTTCGCGCCACCGCCGCTCTCCCGTTGGGGATGCTGCGCCCCCTGGCCCATGTCCTTGGTGCGGTGGCATGGTCGGTGGACGGACGCGGACGCTCCGTCTCGCTGGCCAACCTCGAAGCGGCCTTCCCGGGCCGGTATTCTCTGACCGAAAAGCGGCGCGTCGGGCGATCGAGCTACCAAACTTTCGCGCGTACCATGCTCGAGCTGGCCTGGGCACCCAACCTGAATGAGGAAATCCTGGGGCGTCTGGTCGAGGCGGTGGGATTGGAAGGTTCTCCGTGCCATTCCGACCCTCAACGCGCGGCGATCTATTCGACTTTCCATTATAGCAACTTCGAGTGGCTCAGCCTCGCCGGGAGGTTCACGATCAGCCGGATGCCCATCGTGGCCCAGGAATTCAAAAACCCGCGCCTCGGCCCGCTCTTTGACGACTTGCGCAGCCGCACCGGGCACCCGCTTTTTCCGCGCAGCCGCGTCATGCTCAAACTCCTCCGGCATCTCCGGGAAGGCGGAAAGTTCGGGTTCCTCGTGGATTTGAGCCTCGACCCACGGCAGGGCAGCGTCTGCATCGAACAATTTGGCGGACTCAAAACCAGCGTCACGCAAATGCACGCGGCCCTCGCCCTCAAAACCGGTGCCGCCATCGTGCCGCTCATCTGCCGCCCACTCCCCGACGGCCGCTACCGCATCGTCTATCACCCGCAAATGGATGTCCCCGCCGGAACCCCTCCTCGCGAAATTGCCCAAATGACGTGGGATGCGGTCGAGCCGGTCCTCCGCGAAAACCCGGAGCACTGGCTCTGGGCCTACAAGCATTGGCGCTTCAAACCCTCAAACGGCGACACCTCCCGCTACCCATTTTATAGCAACACCACCGACCGCTTTGACCGAATCCTCACGTAAACCCTCTCGGAATCCTGGGCATTTCCATGCCGAATTTTCAGGAACCCAGGCTGATTTTCGGGACTCGTGGGGGGAAATGACTGCCATTGCTCACCATTGTGAGGAAAGCAGCCCTCCTTCTTCGCTCAGTCGCTCAGGCGGTCAAATGCAGCGCGGCGCAGACTCCCATCTGGGGCACGGTAATTTCCATACGGTTGCCTTTTCGTATCCACGGCACGGCGACCGCTTTTTGTTCCGGGCGAGCGCGGAAAGTGAGGTCTCCGCCATGAGCATGTCCGCATCCTCAAGCTGACGGAAATTGATGATGCCGTTGACCTCAACGATCTTGCCGTGCCGGTGTTAATTCAGGGAGGGGTCATCCGGGGCTGAGGCGAGGAGCGCGAAGAGGGGGCCGGCTTGGCGGACGACGTCCTGCCAGATGGTGGCGTGGTTTTGGGTTTTGATGAGGTGGTGGTTTGGGGCGAGGACGAGCCAGGAGTTTTTGTGGATTTCGTGTTCGAGTTGGTTGCGCGACCATCCGGCATAGCCGGCAAAGACGCGCAGGCCGTCCCGCCACTCCTGGGCGATCTCCGGTTCGTTGTCAAATTTCTGGAGGTGGAAGACGACCACGTTTTGTTTGGTTCGCCATTGGAGGCTGGCCAGGACGAGAGCTTCGGGTTGCACCGGTCCGCCGTAATAGACGGGCACGGAGAGCGGTGGGTTTTGGTGGGTGATTTCCAGGGGTGGTGCGAGGGGTCGGTTGAGGACGTAGCCGATGGCTCCTTCGGATTCGGAGTGTTCGGCGATGAAGATGAGTGCGCGTCGGAAGTTGGGGTCGGTCAGTGAGGGATGGGCTGCGAGGATCGAGCCGCGCAGGTTGCCGTTCCGCTGCGGGGTGTGGCTCATTTGCGTTTTTTCCTGGCTGCCTTTGTGGGGGGCTGTTTGCCTGGCGCGGGCGCGGGTGCTTTTTCCAGAATTGGTACGATGGGATCTTCCTTGCGGAACTTGGCCGGCAGCTTCGGTTGAGGGCGATCGGGATGGGTGACGCGGTTGAATGTTTTGGTTTCGCCCTTGTTGAGGGCCTGCGGGTTGAGCGGGCGGACGAGCGGGTCATCGAAGGTTTCGACGTATTGGGTGTCGAGGGAGAGGGCCTTGTCGTACGAAGACATGGCGGAGATGTAGTTGTAACGCGCCTGCAGGACGTTGGTCTGAGCCTGGAGGAGCTGCACCTGTGCGTTCAACACATCGAGCTGGGTGCCAGCTCCGGCGTCCAGACGTTCACGCGCGAGGCGCAGGGCTTCGGTGGCTTGCACGACGCTGGCCGTCTGGCTCTCGATGGTCTCCTTGGCCTGGCGCAGATTCGAGATCGCTTCCTGGACGTCGAGAACCACCGTGCGGATCGCGTTATCGTACGTGTTTTTGGACTGCATGAGCTGAGCCTTGGCTTGCGCGACCCGTCCATAGGTCTCTCCGCCATCCCAGATGTTCCATGTGCCCGTGGCGCCAAAGAACCAGCCGGTGAGATTATCGGTCAGGTCGCTGCTGCTTGTGTCGTTTTGGATTTCCCAGCCGACGTTGGCATTGATGGTGGGCAGGTAGCCTGCGTATTGGGCGTTCACGGCGGCGGCGGTGGAAAGGATGTTCATGCGCTGGGCCTTGAGAGCGGGGTTGCGGGCGATGGCGATGCGGATGGATTCGTCGGTGTCCACCTTTTGCGGGTTGTAATCCAGTGTGCCGACGATGTTGAAGGGAACCTCGCTGGGATGCCCCTGGGGGTAATCCATGCCCAGGAGTTTCACCAACTGGTAGAGCGAGACGCGGTAGGCATTTTCGGCTGAGATGAGGGGTGGCTTGGCGTTGGCGAGGGCGACCTCGGCCTGCAGGACATTGAAGCGTGGCACCGTTCCCGCATCATAGCGGTTCTGTTGGTCTTTTACCTGCTGCTCGAGCAGGGCCACGTTTTGCTGCTGCGCGACAATCAGGGCCCGGTTGAGCACGACCTGGTAAAACTGCGTGATGATCTGATTGATGATTTGGTCAATGGTGGAACGCAGGGAGAAAAACGCGCTCTGGTAGGCAGCATCCCCGGCCTGGATGCCGGAAATGGTCGCGCCGCCGTTGAAAATCAACTGCGTGGCCTGAAAGCGGATGTTCCATGCCTGGTTTTGCGAGGCGGCGGAGGGAGGGCGGATTTCCAAAACGGTGGGAGCCCCTCCTGATGTATTGGGGATGGTGATGCGCGTGGGCCCCGAGGACGACCTGTTCTGCAGGGTGTCGGCGGTCTGGGTGTAACCCGAGGAAATCCCGATCTGCGGAATGATCTGCGCGACGACTTCGATCAACTGACCACGCGTCAGCCGAATCTGCTGGATGGCATTCAGGATTTCCGGATTTTGGCGCAGGGCAATTTGCACCGCATCGTTGATGGTCATGTCGGCAACACCGGGATTCCGCTGCTTGGCAATGAGTGTCTCGAGAGCCTTGATAAAACCGGTCATCACCATCTTTTCCTGCATCGAGGCCTGTTCGCTTGACTGAAGGGCATTCGCTTCCCCGCCTGGCGTGAGGGGTTCTGAGGATTGTTTCGGCTCGGGGATGGGGATATTGAAGCTCTGATCCAGGATCGAGGCGGCGTCTGTCGCGGCAGGCTGCGGAGAGGGGAGAGGGGAGGATGTCGGCAGGGGTGCGGGGGAAGGGGCTGGCGTGGCTGTGGGTGTGGGTGTGGGCGACGCATCCTGTGCGCGAGACGCGGAGGCAAGGAGGCAGAGGCATGCGGTGAAAGTGCCGAGGGGTCGAAGGAGTGACGGGATCATGATTGTGGTTTTGGCTTGCGGGCGCAGTGCCCATAAATTTTTTCGTAGATGCGGAGCCATGCGCGCCGCTCGGTTTCGGTGAGTTGTTCCATCAGCAGGCCGAGGTTGTTAACAATATCCTGGCGGATGGTCGAGACGAGTCGTCCTCCTTTGTGGGTGATGGCCACCATGATCTTGCGACGGTCTGAGAGGGAGGATTCGCGACGGACATAGCCGAGCACCTCCAGCCGACTCACCAGGCCGGTGGCGGCGGGTGTCGAGTGACGCATGATTCCGGCGATTTCGCCCATCGAGACATGGTCTGTCGCCGCGATATGGGCGAGGAGAAAATACTGTGGGAAAGAGACCCGCCCCGGAGCCAGCCTCTCGGAGAGGTTCCGCATGAAGCAGCGCTGCAGAACCAGGATGATGTCGGCCAGCCTCCCAACCTCCTGCGTCATACTGTGGTTTTCGCTCTTCATGCCTGAATCATTAATGATATTAACAATCCTTTTTTGGGGAACAAGCGATTTTTCCGCTGCGGGCGGCCAGACTGTGAAGGAATACTCCGGCGAGGAGGGTCAGGGAGCCGGCGATGGCCTCGCGGGGTTTGAGGGAGGCGGTGTAAACCAGGGCAAATCCGGTCACGGCGAGGAAGATGAGCGGTGGCAGGGGAAAGAGGGGACAACGGAACGGGCGTTCGAGGCCGGGGTGGGTTTTGCGCAGAACCACCACTCCGAGAACGGTGAGGAAGCTGCAGGTCACGAGGGCAAATTGCGCGTAAACCAGAACGGTCTCGAAGGTTCCGGTGGCCAGGAATAAGAGCGCCAGTGCGGTCTGGACGGCCAGCGCAGTCCGGGGAATGCCCTCCGGCGACGTCCGGTTGAGCAGACGAAGCGCGTGCAGGTCGCGGCCAATGGCCTGGCTCACGCGGGGCCCCGCCCAGGTCATGGCGCTGAGAGAGGCCAGCAGGCCGCCGCCGATCAGCGCGGCCATGAGACGTCCGCCCCGGGCGCCGAAGAGAGCCTCCGCCGCCACGCCCGCAACACCAATTTTGCCTGCGTACGCCTCGAGCGGCGCGGCGCGGAGAAAGAGCGCATTGAGGGCAACGTAGAGGAGGGTGACCAGGAGCGTGGCAAAAAGGATGGCGCGTGGTGCGGTTGTCTGAGGTGTACGGACTTCATCGAGGATGTAGGTCACCGAGTTCCAGCCTGTGTAGGCGTAGAGGACAAACATGAGGGCAATGGCGAAGGCGGGACTCAGGAACAGGGGCAGGTTCCCCGGGCTGGGTGCAAAATCAGCGTCCGCCAAATTGCCGCGCGCGGAGCCCAGCGCCAAAAAGAGCAGGATCATGCCAATTTTCAGGGCGGTTATGACAATCTGGAAAATCCCGCTGGCCTTTACCGCGATCGCGTGAACTGCGGCCAGCGCGACCACCGCGCAGAAGGGCATCGCAAAGAGGACGGATGAGGAGAGTGAATGTGGGAAGGCGGCGGCCAGATATGCGCTAAGTGCCATGGCGACCAGGGCAATGGGCGCGGCAAAACCGACAGCAACCGAGACAAACCCGGATGCGAAGCCCAGTGCCGGATGAAAGGTCTTGGAAAGAAAGTTGTATTCGCCGCCGGACTGGGGAAAGGCCGCCGCCAGCTCGCAATAGGAGAGAGCGCCGCAGAGAGCCACCAATCCCCCCAGTGCCCACAGCAGGCACAGGACAAATGGGGAGGGCAGTGAGCCGACCTGAAAGCCCAGGCTGGTGAAGACGCCGGTACCGATCATGTTGGCGATCACCAGCGCCGCGCACGCGACGACCCCCACTTTTTTGTATGGGTGTTGGCCAGGGGAGTCGCTCATGCGTTTTCCGGAATCGGGACTACCCGGCCGCTGTGAAAAATCGCCGCTGTTTTTCCGAGACCGGCCTGCCCAGCTTTTCGAGAACCTTCAGCATATCCTCCCAGACCTTGCGTTTTTCAGTGAGCGACTGGTTCCGGAGCAGGTAAGCGGGGTGATAGGTGGGCATGAGGGCGATGCCATGAAATTCGAGCCAGCGTCCGCGCAGGCCGCCGATGGGTTCGGCGATGCCCAGCAGTCCCTCGATGGCGGTGGCACCCAGCGCGACCAGAACCTTGGGGCCGATCAGCTCGATCTGGCGCTCCAGCCAGGGAAGACAGGCGCGCATTTCCTCCGGACGCGGCTTGCGGTTTCCGGAGCGACCAGCCGGCATGTCCGGACGGCATTTCAAAACGTTGCCAATGTAAACCTCTTCGCGGGTGAAACCCATGGCGGTGATGATTTTGGTGAGCATCTGCCCGGCGCGGCCCACGAAAGGCTCGCCCTGCTCGTCCTCATCAGCACCCGGAGCTTCACCGACAAACATCAGCTCGGCGTGGGGGTTGCCGGCGCCGAAGACCACGTGGGTTCTGGCTGCGACCAGGTGGGGGCATCGGACGCATTCCAGCGCGGCCTCACGCAGTTCCTCCAGGGTTTTGTATCGGGAAAATTGCGAGGGTGTGGCTGTCGGCGCGGCGCGGTCGGACGGCGGCTTCGGTGTGGCGTCGCGCGGCGGCGGGGAGGGTGGTGCGGCCAGTTTTTTCAACCGGCTTCGTGTGGCGGTGACCGTTCCTGGCCTGAGTTTTGCGGCTTGCAGGCTGGCAATCGTGGCCTGCAGGCCGGTCTGGAAAGCATCCGACATGGGTATTTTAATGGATCAGCCCCCAGCGTTTGCTAAACGGCCAATAGACGAAAAGCCCGCGTCCGCTCACATTGTGGCCGGGAACAGATCCCCAATTGCGGCTGTCGCTCGAATGGTAGCTGTTGTCCCCGAGGGCAAAGAAATCGCCGGCGGGCACGCGGTAGTCGTCTTCGGGGGTGGTCAGGAATGGAAACCCCTGGATGTTGGCGTAGCCCCGGTAGCCGTTGGATTCGGAGATGACGCGGCGGATGGTCCACTCGGTGGGTTCGTGATTGTTGATCCAGAGTTTTGGGGCGGCGATGCGGAGCGTGTCGCCGGGCAGGCCGGCCAGCCGTTTGATGTAATGCTGCGACTGCACGCCGCGCGGGAGGGTGGCTTCAATCCGCCGGATGCCGGTGGTTTTGAACACGAAAACATCCCCCCGGGCGGGCGGCACAAAGTGGTAGGAAATTTTGTCCACAAAGACCTGATCCCCGGTGTCCATGATCCCGACAGCGATCGGCTCCCCACGACGATACGTCTGACCGGGTCGCAGTCCGAACGCCCGCGCCAGTGGATCCGCCGGAGAGAAGGCGGTCAGCTTTTTCCCGTTCTCAAAAAACAGATCGGTGAAGGTGAAAAAGTTCAGGTGGGTGCGCTCCCGGATTCCGACGAGGGTGAGGTCTTCTTCGGCGCGCAGATTGATATAGCTGCGACCGATCCACACAAACTCGAAGGCTCTTTGCAGGATGTTGGGAGGTGGAGTGTTGGTGCGCTGGCCGACCACGCCGAAAAGGGTCGGCTGCATCGAGCCGGTGGGGATGCGGAAGGGCTGGAGGAGATAGGCGCGCACTCCGGCGGCAATGACAATCGCCACCAGAAACACCTCGATGTTTTCCCGCCAGCCCGCATCCGGGGCAGGAGGCGCGATGCGTCCCACCGAGCGGTCAATCCTCTCCCGCGCCTCCGCGCAGGCCGCACGATCCCGTCCGCGAATGGCCGCCTTCAGCTCGCCCAGCAGGGCTTCCAATTCCCCGAGATCCGCGCTTTTCAGGACATCCCGGCGGTAGTTGATGATCCGCTTGAGCGCGTGGCGGTATTGCCTGGCCTCTTTGAGATAGCGCGGTGTTAGAAAAAGCATGAGGGAGAACCCTGTCAAATCCGGAGGCTGTTGACAAGCGCGCGTCGGGAATTGGCGGGAACTGCGGGAATTGTCGGTATTTACATTTGCAGGGTGGGCGGGTACTTCTGTCGGGCTGTGAGCGAGACAGCTTCAAAACCCGAAATTCGCTTTCGGGGCATCGGAGTGGCGCCTGGGATTGCCCATGCGCCGGTGGTGGTGCATTGGGAAGTGGACGAGGAGGTGCCGGTTCGTCCCATTTCCGTGGCGGATTTGCCGGAGGAGATCGCGCGTTTTGAAGCGGTTCTGATGGCGACGCGGGCGGAAATCCTGGAAATGCAGAAGCGCATCGAAAATGCGATTGGTGCCCGTGATGCGAGCATTTTTGACGCGCACCTCCTGGTGGTCGAGGATCGCACGCTCATTGATGAAGTCCTGCGTACGATTGAGAGCAGTCGCCAGAATGTCGAGCATGTCTTCGCGACCGTGTATGAGCGCTACTGCCACACCCTCGAGCAGATTGACGACCCCTACCTGCGCGAGCGCGTGGTGGACATTCAGGACGTCTCCCGCAGAATCCTGAGACACCTCCTCGGCAAGGGGCCCCGGGATTTTGCCACCAGCGAAAATCCGCACATTCTGGCCGCCCGCATCCTGACCCCATCCGATACCTCGCTCATTGACCGCGAAAAGGTGCTTGGCTTTGCAACCGAGGCCGGGAGCAAAACTTCGCACTCGGCCATCATGGCGCGCTCGCTGGGGATTCCCGCCGTGGCGGGCCTGCATGAGATTTTTGGTGCTCTTGAGACCGGAGATAGTGTCCTTTTGGACGGGACGGCGGGCCTGCTCATTCTCAATCCTGGACAGGAAACCCTCAAGGAATATGGGCGCATTGAGCAGCGCCGCGAAGCGGTCGAGGAACAGCTCGACCTGATCCGCGATACCTCGTCCACCACGCGCGACGGACAACGGGTGGTGCTTTCCGCCAACATTGGACTGCCCGAGGAAATGGCGGAAGTTGCGGAGTGCGGTGCCGAGGGCGTGGGCCTCTTCCGCAGCGAGTTCCTTTTTTTGAACCGCGAGGACATCCCCACGGAAGACGAGCAGATGGCGGCCTATCGGACGGTGGCGGAAAGGGCTTCGCCACATGCGGTGGTGATTCGAACCCTGGATGTCGGCGGCGACAAGCTCGCCGAAGCCTTCGGGCCGTCCAACGAAGAAAGCCCGTTTCTGGGCTGCCGGGCCATCCGGTACTGCCTCGAACGTCCGGAGTTTTTCAAAATCCAGCTCCGGGCCATCCTGCGCGCATCGGCGTTTGGAAAAATCCGCCTCATGTATCCCATGATTTCCGGGGTGGGGGAATTGCGGCGTGCGAATGCGCTGCTCGAGGAGTGCAAGACGGAGCTTTCCGCTGCCGGAACCGCGTTTGACACCTCTCTTCCGGTGGGGATCATGATCGAGATTCCCAGCGCGGCGCTTTCTGCTGATCATCTGGCCCGCGAAGTTTCCTTTTTCAGCATTGGGACCAACGATTTGATCCAGTACACGCTGGCTGTGGATCGGATGAACGACGCGATTTCGAGTCTCTTCGAGCCGACACATCCGGCTGTGTTGCGGCTCCTGCGCACGGTGGTGGATGCGGCGCGCGCGGCGGGCATTGGCCTGAGTGTCTGCGGCGAGATGGCCGGCGATGTGATCATGACCCCTCTTCTTTTGGGACTGGGTGTCCGGGAGATGAGTGCGGCTCCTCCTTTGGTTCTGCGCGTCAAGAAGGCGATTCAGTCGCTCGATGTCGAATCCTGCGAGCGCCTCATGGCGGAGGCCCGGGAGAGGGATTCCGGCGAGGACATCCTCCACCTCTGCGAACAAGTCGCGCGATCCCGCTACGCCGAACTCCTGGACTGAAGGATTCCAAAAAAATTTCGGGAGAATGAATTTACAGGCGGGCCGGGGGTGAGCACACTGCGTGCCATGAAACTTCGCGCCGCTCTTTATCCGGGCAGCTTTGACCCGCTGACCCTCGGGCACCTCGACATCATCCTGCGCGCTGCACAGATTTTTGAGACGCTCATCGTTGCCGTGGCCGACAACGAGGCGAAGCAGCCGCTTTTCACGGTTGGTGAGCGCATGGAGATGGTGGAGGAAGCCGTCCAGGATTCGCCGGGGATAGTCGTGCGGCGGCTGGATGGTCTCCTGGTGGACTTTGCCAGGCAGGAGGGGGTCATGGTGGTGGTTCGCGGCCTGCGGGCCATTTCGGATTTTGAATTTGAATTCCAGATGGCGCTGATGAATCGCCGCCTGGAACCCCACCTCGAAACGATCTTCCTCACCCCCCAGGAGGACTACACATTCGTCAGCTCGCGCATCGTGAAAGAAGTGGCACGGCTCGGTGGCGAGGTGGGCCACTTCGTGCCGCCCCGCGTGGTCGCACGGCTCCAGGAAAAATATCATTCCAGCAAGGGGGCTTAGCATGAAGGAATTGGGAACGGTGTCTTCCATAAAAACCGGGAAGCCGGGCTATTGGGAATTGGTGGCATCCGGCGATCCCTTCCGGCTGCTGTTCCCATTGGGAGCCATTTTGGGGATTCTCGGTGTGAGTCTCTGGCCGTGGTATGTCTTTGGACAGGGGGCTTGGTATCCGGGACAAACCCATGCCCGGATTATGACCCAGGGATTTTTGGCTGCCTTTGCCACCGGCTTTCTCGGCACGGCCCTGCCCCGGGCCTTGCAGGTTCCCCGCCTGTTGCTCGGAGAAATTTTGACGGTGGCGGCTGGCCTCTCGTTGGTCGTCGGTTTGCAATTGTCGCGTCAGATGCTCTACGGCGACACGGCCTTTTTGGTGGTGATGATTTTTTTTCTGTCGCGGGTGATCCTGCGTCTGCCGACACGGGTCGGCAATCCTCCTCCGGGCTTTGTGTTGGTGGGCATGGGGATGCTGTGCGCGCTGGTGGGCACCAGCATCCTTGTCCTCGCTCAGAGCGGTCTGCTGGATGTGCCGGGATGGGTGGCCCGCCTGGGGCTGTTGTTCCTTTATCAGGGATTTCTGTTGCTCCCGGTGATGGGTATCGGCGCCTTTTTATTGCCGCGATTTTTTCAAAACGCCGAGGAGCGTGATTTTCCCATGTCGCGCGAACTCCCTCCCGGGTGGGGAACGGGTGCGGCCCTGGCATTGGCCTGCGGGGTGGCGATCCTCGCGAGTTTTTTCCTTGAGGCACGCGGAGAGACGCGATGGGGGGCGACGCTGCGCACGGTGGCCATTGTTGCGTACTTTGTCCGGGAGGTGCCCTTTTTTCAGAAGAGCTGGGGTCGTTGTACGCTGGGGTGGGGGATGCGGGTGGCATTGACGAGTGTGCCGCTCGGTTATCTGTTGATTGCTCTCTGGCCCGGGTGGGCTCTTTCCTTTTTGCATGTGGTGTACATTTCCGGATTCAGCCTCCTGGTGTTTTTTGTGGCCAGCCGTGTGGTGCTTGGGCATTGCGGTCGCGAGCAGATGATCTTTGCGCCGCTTCGGTGGCTGCTGATTGTCTCCGTGCTGCTGGCCATTGCCGTGTTCACACGGGTGAGCACGGATTGGATGCCGGCACTCCGGATGCGCCATTACGCTTACGCGGCCATCACCTGGGCGATCGGCGCTTTCCTCTGGTTTGCCTATGTGGTTCCCCTGCTGCGGCATCCCGAAGAGGAGGGCTGATCCCGTGTTGCTCCACGGGATGTCCACGCGCTCTTTGCCATGAATGCCCTCGAACATGAGCTGAACCGGGGCATCCGCGCTCATAACCGCCAGTGCTGGCTGGGTGCAGCAACCGCGCTCTTTTTCTCATGGCTGACCTGGCTGGCTGTCTATGCGATCTTTGTGGGAGCCCTCTTGCTGGTGGAAACCGTCCGTACGGGAGAGAGCGCGGGATTCCCCCGATGGCTCAACCCCGCGTTTGGCACTGTCGCTCTGGTCATTTTGATCGGTGCGGCCATCACCCGTTGGCGGACGCGCTATCGCCTCCCCTCGGATCGTCCCATCATTGGCTGGCATCTGATTCCCGAAACACTCCTCCTACCCGCCCAGCTCACTTATTCCATCGCTGACCACCTGGCAGCGCGCATCACGCTGAGCCGTTGGGATCGTTCGGAGGCGGCCCGCCTGCTGACCATTCTCATGCAGATGGGGCGCGCTCCGCTCGGTTTATTGACAGCCGATTTTTCTGACGCACCAAAGCTCCTGCGGTTCCTTCAGGCCTTGCAGCTTCTTGGCTGGATTGACCTGCACCAAATTGACGGTGAATTTTTCTATCGCGTTTGTGGCAGTCAGGAAATCCTCCTTCGCAAGCTGCTGGATGAGGAGCCGACGGAGGAGACATGAAGGATTTTTCCGCGATCGAATTTGTAAATTACAAAATCCCTTCGCCTGAATCCTACAAGCCTTTACCCATTCACACCAGCGATCGAATCAGGGCGGCGCGGTCTCCGGGCAGCAGGTCGAGGGGCGGAATCTCCGGAACCGTATAGGCACCGGGAGCCAGCCGCCGGACGGCAGCCCGCGCGCACGCGGCCATGATCTGTCCGGTCAGCGCCGGATTGTTGATGCGCATTTTAAACTCGAAGTGCTGGTTGTGGGTATTCCCGCTGACTCCATGACGCTCCATCAAAACACCATGTCCGACATCCCTGAGCGCATCCACGTCGGGGACGTGATGGACGCGGGTGTCGTCGTTTGCGAAGTAGGCGTCTTCGAGGATGGAGGCCTTCACCTTGGCAAAGTCGGCACCCTCTTCGAGTGCGACATAGACCATGCGCCGGTGTGCGCTTGAGCCAACGGGGATGGTCATCGAGAGCGCATCCTTCACGCCCGCCTTGGATCGTGCGGCCACGGAATGTCCCATGCTCATGCCCGGCCCAAAATTGGTGTGGGTGATCCCGTTGGGGGCCATGGCCAGGAGCAGGACACGCACGAGGGAATCGGTGCCCGGATCCCATCCCGCAGAAACGACTGCTGAGCAGCGTCCCGCCTTGGCGATGCCATCCAGAGACTCGCGCAGGTTCCAGAGTTTTTCTCCGTGAATATCAAAGCTGTCCACCGTGCAAATGCCGCGCTGCAAATATACGGGTGCCACTTCGGGGATGGAGCGGGTCGGGCCGCACAGCAATGCGGCATCCACCTTCCCAAGCTGACCGACATCGGACACCACGGCGACGCCGCCTTCCGAAGCCCCCGAGGGCGCATTGCGCCGAACAATGCCCGCCAGCTCCATGTCTGGAGCCGACTGAACCGATTCGACCGCCGCACGACCCACATTCCCAAGTCCCACCACCGCAATGCGGAGTTTTTCCTGTTGCTTGCTCATATTTTTTTATTTTTTGGATTTTCTGTTTTTCTGATACGAAGAGATTCTCAGACCACGCCCTGATCCCGCATGGCCTCGGCGACCTTCAGGAATCCTGCGATGTTGGCACCGAGCACATAGTTGCCGGGTGCTCCGTAGGTCTCGGCGGTCTGACTGCAATTCCGGTGGATGTTAATCATGATTTCGCGCAGGCGGCTGTCCACTTCTTCGCGGCCCCAGCTGATGCGCATCGAATTCTGCGACATTTCGAGTCCCGAGGTGGCGACACCTCCCGCGTTGGCGGCCTTGCCCGGACCGTAGAGCGCACCCGCCTCCAGGAACACATCCACGGCTTCCGGCGTGCAGGGCATGTTGGCACCCTCGGAAATCACACGGCAATTGTTGGAAATCAGCGTCCGCGCATCATCTTCATCAATCTCATTTTGTGTGGCCGACGGAAACGCGCACTCGCCCGGGATGGCCCACGGCGTGGCATGAGCGCGGTATTCCGCCCCAAACTTTTCGGCGTATTCCACGATGCGTCCGCGCTTGATGTTCTTGAGGGTTTTCACGAACTCCAATTTTTCGCGGGTGACGCCCTTGGCATCGTACACCGTTCCGTCGGAATCCGAAAAGCTGACCGGTGTCGCTCCCAGGTCGAGGAGTTTCTCGGCGGTGAATTGCGCCACATTGCCGGAGCCGGAAATCACGCACCGCTTGCCCTCGAGCGCGTCGCCGCGCGTCGCCAGCATCTCCTGGGCAAAATACACCGCGCCGTAACCGGTCGCCTCGGGCCGGATCAGCGAGCCGCCCCAGTTGAGATTCTTGCCGGTCAGCACTCCGGTGAACTCATTGCGCAGCCGCTTGTATTGGCCGTAAAGAAAACCAATTTCCCGTCCGCCCACGCCGATGTCTCCCGCCGGGACGTCGGTATTTGCCCCCACATGGCGGCTGAGTTCGGTCATGAAGCTCTGGCAAAACCGCATCACTTCCGCATCCGACTTGCCCTTGGGGTCGAAATCCGAACCGCCCTTGCCGCCGCCCATGGGCAGCGAGGTCAGCGAGTTTTTGAAAATCTGTTCAAAGGCGAGAAATTTGAGGATGCCGATATTGACGCTTGGGTGGAAGCGCAGACCGCCTTTGAACGGCCCGATGGCGCTGCTGAACTGGATGCGGTAGCCGCGGTTGACGCGCACCTGGCCCTGGTCATTCACCCAGGGCACACGAAAAATGATTTGCCGTTCGGGTTCGACGAGGCGGTCCAGGATGCCCTCCTCGATAAACTCCGGTCGTGCCGTGAGCACGGGTTGAAGGCTGTCGAGCACCTCCTTCACGGCCTGCAGGAATTCCGGTTCTCCGGGGTTGCGGTTCTGAATTTGTTCCAGCAGTTGTGTGAGGTAGGCTTTGATGTTCTTCATGTAGTCAAGCCGAAAAAAATAGGGAATCTGATTCGCTGTAAATATATTTTTTGGTTTTGCCCGATTTTTTTTGCCCCCTTTTCCTTGTCAGAGTCGGGCACGTTTGGTGTGCTGGTTTCCATCATGGCAAAACCCGCACTCGGCAAGGGCTTCAAGGCACTCATCCAGCCCCGCGTGGCGACGCCGGAACCCATCGGTGAAATTGGCGAAAAAATCCAGAATGCGCGGCTGGATGAGATCGTGGCGAGCCCGCTGCAGCCACGCACCGATTTCCGAACCGAGCATCTGAGCGAGCTGGTCGAGAGCATCCGCGAGCGCGGCATCATCCAGCCGCTGATTGTCCGGCGGGTGGGCGACAAGTGCGAGCTGATCGCCGGCGAGCGCCGCTGGCGGGCCGCCCGCGAGCTGGGGCTTGCCGAAGTGCCGGTGATTGTGCGTCAGGCCTCGGATCGCGAGGGGCTCGAACTGGCGCTCATCGAAAACCTCCAACGCGAGGATTTGAACCCCATTGAGGAGGCCAGCGCCTATGAGCGCCTCCACAAGGATTTTGGGCTTACGCAGGAGGAGATCGGACGGCGCGTTGGCAAGGGTCGTGCCTCGATTGCCAACGCCATGCGGCTGCTCGGCCTGCACCCCGACGCACAGGGCTACCTCAAGACCGGACGCATCTCGGTCGGCCATGCGAAGGTGCTCCTTTCCCTGAAATCCCAGGATGAGCAAAAGGTGCTGGCTGACGAAATCCTCCGTCAGGGTGCCTCTGTCCGCGTGGCCGAGCGCATGGCCGTCCGTTTTCAAAACCCCTCTCCCCGCCGACCCTCATCCGAATCCACACCCCGCACTCCGACAGCTCCGGAGATCTCACCCGCCATTCAGCGCATCCAAAACCTCCTGACCCAGCGTCTCGCCACACGGGTCAGCATCCAACATGGCGAAAAACGCGGAACAATTTCCATCGAGTATTACGGTACAGACGACCTCAACCGCGTTCTGGACGCGATGGGGGGTACGGACGGATAGACCCTGCTGGCTTTTGCCTAGCGCCGCCGAAGCTGTTCGAGCTTGCGCTTGAGGGGCATTCAATAAATCTGATCCTGGATACGTTCCCCTTGCATTTCTTCCTCCAGTGCCGCACCAAGTGCTTCGCTGTCACCCACGAAGGCATGACGCAGCAAAGTTCGATTCCTCATGGGCCAATCCTTATCCCGTTGCGTTTTCTTGCTCTTGACGAGATTGATCGCCAAATCCGTATCGCGGCTAAATTCCGCTGCGCCGTACAACACCCAGGCCTGACCGCCCATCACCGCCGGTTGTGTTAAATGTTAGTGTCCGTGTATGGGAGACACTTTTCCTGGCGACACCGTTGAACCCACTTCCAAACTTCCAAACATGGTGGCCTTTTTATCCACCAACAATCGTGGCGACTCCAGGTTTTGAGTTGGCGATCGCTTTCAAAATCTCGGGAACCAACGACAATATATCCTCTAATTTGTTGCTCACGGATTTTATCACAACCACTCGGATTGGGTAATTGGGCACATTTTGCTGTGCGGCAAGGTTTAAATCTACGGTAAGAAAGGCATCGAATTTACCAGAAATAGAACGGAGTAATTCGCCATTTTTCTTTCCAGCCAAACCTGCTTTTGGAACCGTAGTCGCCTGATGTCCGACAAGATGCGGGCAAAGTCGCTTGGGAAGGCATTCATCAAGAATGATATTCACACTGCCGCCGTGACGAGTTTTTCTTGGGCTTGCTCCAAAAATGCGCAAACCTGTTCGCGGCTTACGGTTGGAAAGTCTTCCATGAACTCATCAATCGAATCTCCACCTTCCAGATAATCAACAAGGGTTTTCACGGGAACTCGTGTTCCCCAGAACACTGCTGTGCCGCTCAAGATTTCAGGGTCAATATTGATCAAATGTCCGATCATGCGACAAATATGCACCCAATCGCTGCGTCTATCAAGCCTTACGAAGAAAGGGGAGACGCGGACAGAATGATGCGAGACTGCGGATGGAGTTGTGGCTGCGTGAGGCGTGGCTGATGGACGTGCGCCTTTATTCCAACGCCTCGCACCTGTCGTGAGCTTCTTCTGGAGCAATTCAAAAACCCTCCCAGTACCCGCGAGTTCTGGGGAAGGCTTGACGGCCCGTGAACCAGGCTCTACCTCATGGCCTGCTGGCTTAAGACTCGTCTCCGCAGAGAAAATCGGTTTCCAGCGGCACGCGCAGTGATTTTCCTGCGCGGGAGCGAATTTCGATGCCTTCGGGGGTTTTGCGGATTGAGCGCACTCCGCCAAAGTTGGCGGGCGTGGGGGCGACGCCCATGATGACATTGACGGCCAGTGGTCTGATGGGATCGAGGTGGAGGGTTGTCGGGATGCCTGCCTTGCTCACGGGGTTGGAGGCGGTGGACTCGACCAATCCGCAATGGAAATACGAGGTGACTTCCTCGATGCCCAAAACGCGGCGGTGGCGACCGTTCCAGGGCGGGTAGTGTCGTCCACCATTCGAGTGCCAGAGAACCGTCGAGGCGAGAACGCGGGGGTCTTTCAGCAAAAACCAGACAAACCGCTCGCCCGGAAACACCACCGACGACCAGCCCAACTCTGTGCCAGGCCGCGTGCTGACCATCACCAAATCCTCGAAGCCGTCGCGCGCGGGATACCGGCTTAAATCGGCAAATCCGCCCTGCGCCAGCGGCACTCGCCGCAAACTGCGAAATATCGCCCCGGGCTGGAGGCTTGAATAGCCGCCCAGGGCGGGATTCTCAAACTCCCCTGGAAAAACCTGGCCCCGCGAAAAAGGCGCGACCGAAACCAACCCCTCGCCATCCGAAAAATCGAGCATGGCATGGTGCCCCAGGTTCATCGGGCCGGATGCGCCGGAAATCACATGGCGGCTGTAAATGGCCGACTGCCCGGCTTTCAGCCCGATCCATTTTTCCACGCGCGCCGGACGGTGCGTGGTGCGCATTTCCATGGACAGAAAGCTCCATGCGCCCTTTGCGCCGGATTCTTTGAGCTTCCACGTCCTGTTGGCGGTTTCGCCATGCGGGGGATGGGATTCCCCACGCCAGGGTGTCTCATTTCCCCCGAAAGGCATGCAGAAAAAATCGCCGCGCAAGACCCGCAGGAGTGGCAGCAATTTACGCGCGCCCGCTTCCGCGTTCCACGGTGCCACATGGAACGGTGCCACGACGCGACCGAGATCAAACTGGACGGGACCGAGGTGCCCGCCGGCCTCCGTCACCGCCAAGGACACCCGATCCGAGTGCAATTCCCAGGAGGGCTCCCCAAACAACATGCGTGTTTTCATTCTCGTCTTCATCAGGTTTGTCTGCGGATCATCGCCAGCGCAGCGTCGGCCCGCCCCTCTCAGTCCCGCAGGCGCGCGAAGATTTTCTCCACGGCCTGGTGAAAGATGGCCTCCCACTCCGGGGCAAGCAGGCACTCATTGCTTTCGTATCCGCCGCGCGAATAGTACGAGGCCGGAGGGGCATAGTGCAAGTAGCCGTTGGTGTTGGAGGCGATAAAGGTATGCGGGAAGGGCGAGGCTTTTTTGACCTTCAGCCCGGTTTCCGCCAGCACTTCCATCGGTGCGGTAATGTACACACACTCACCAATCCTAAGGCCCTGGACTTCCGCTGCGATGCTGGGAACACCCAGGGTGTCAATCACCTCCTGGTGCCGCAAATACGTGGCAATCTTCTCCTCGTTCCTGGCCATGCGCTCCATGGCCCGCAGGCTGCTCAGGTATTTTTCGATAGCCAGCCGGTTGCGCTCGTCCTGGGTTTTGTAACCCAACTCCCCGCAGGATTCCGCCTGCAGGTAGCGGTATTTGGAATGCAGGGGCGTTTCCGGATTCAGGGCGTATTTGAGAAAGAGAGGCAGGAAGGTTTTAAAGTTCAGAGCCGTATAGCGCAAGGAGGCCTGCCAGCGGGCTTGTTCCTCCCGCAGGGCGGCCACCTCTTCCGGAATGTTCTTGCGCAGCGGAAAGGAAACCGTTTCCGAGGCTGTCCGGATCTGAGCCTCCCCAGGTTTGGCTTTCCGAAAAGCCTCGAGGACGCTCTCGCCCAGAGTCACCCCATATTCGCGCCCCCACTTGGGATGCTCGAAGTCGTTCTCGGCCACCTCGTGCGTGTCGCCCCCGGCCCCCTGGATGAAAAAGGCCAGCGCCCCCTGGCCCAGTACGGTCTCGAGGAAGCCCGAGGTCACTCCGGGGAAATCCGCCGTGATATTCCAGCCGGGCGTGCCACGGAGGAGATGGGAGGCAAAGTTGTAAACCACCGCCAGCGGTGTTCCGTCCAGCCGATCCACACGGAGAACCCCCACTTCCGGATCAATGGGCCGCAGAGCTTCCACTTCCTCATCTCTCGGGAGGGGGTTGCAGGCCCGCAGGGTATAGTCCGTGCCGTCTTTCATCAACAGCGTGCGGTTGATCGTCAGCCGATCCTGTCGAGCGGACGCCACGCCGATTTTGACCGGAACCATGTTCTGCATCGCCTGCCGAACGGCCTCCGCCGCCTTGTCAATCTGCTCGGCATCACTGCACAGCAACCGCCCCGGAGGGTGCGTGTGGCTGGCACACACCGTGACGCACTCCGGCGCAATGCCGTAATCGCTTTGCAGACGCTCCCTCAGCACCGGCATGAAATTATCCGCGCTGTCCCACAAAATATCCTGCGTGATCGTCCGCGTTCCAATACCCGTGATGTCCATGGTCACCATGACGTGCTTCCGCACGCCGTCATCCAACACCAGCACTTTCAGATACAGCGGATCATCAATCACAATCTTCTTGTCCCAAAGCTCCTGAGGAATGTGCTCCTTGGTTTTTTCTGAAACACAATAGGCGGGCGCACCCTCCTCGCGACACGTGATATCAATTTTGGCGGTTCCTGCTAACATACAATGGGAGTGGAGATGAGTTGAATTGAGAATTGAAAACCCGGCTATAACCCAATGCCTCCCAGAATAAAATCGTTTTTTGAAATTTTGCATTGCCAGATGCTTGAGAATTGTGCCTGTTATTGGGTTTGACGAAGCTATGAACAAATCATCTTGGATTGTGGTGGCAGCGGTGGGAGCGGGTCTTTTGGCCGCGTGCCAGGAGCAGGAGAGTGAGTCCACGAGCGGACGCAACCGGTATGGTTATCAGGGAACGGCGGCGGGCACGGAGTTTGCCACACCCACGCCCGCTCCTGAGGCCACTCCTCCGGTGCAGGAGACCACCCAGGCACCGGCTCCGCAACCGACTCCTCAGCCGCAGGTCGCGCCCACCCGCGACATTCCCTATGCAACGCCCGTTCCTGGCAAGCCGGGTTTTGTCACCAGTCCCTTTGCGGCGTATGCCGGTTACGTGGACGTGCGCGGCTATCCGCCTGGCACGGAGGTGAAGTGTCCGTACACCCAAAAGATTTTTTTGGTTCCCTGAGACCGACGGTTATTATTGGCCCTGGTTTGATTGGGGGTTCGCTGGCGTTGGCGCTGAGAGAAAAGGTGCCGGGTGCGCCGTTGCGGGTGTGGGCGCGTGAGCGTTCTTTGCAGAAAACGCGGGAAGCCTTGGGGGGAGGGATTTTTGTGACGTCCGACGTGCGTGAGGCGGTCGAGGGTTCGGGGCTGGTGGTTTTTTGTTGTCCGATTGGGGCGATGCAGGGTCTGGCCCGGGAGATGCGCGGGGTGCTTGGTGATGCTCTGGTCACGGACGCGGGGAGTGTGAAGGGGCCGGTCGTTGAGGTGTTGGAACCCATTTTGGGGGAGCGTTTTGTGGGTGCTCATCCCATGGCGGGCGGTGAGCGCGGTGGTATCGAGGCCGCCTCGGGCAACCTCTTTGAGGGGGCGACGTGCATTATCACACCCGGTGCGGAAACTGCGGCGGAGGCTATTGCGGGGATTCGCTCTTTTTGGGAGGGAGTGGGTTGCCGGGTTCTTTCCATGAGCGCATCGCAGCACGACCGGCTGGTGGCGCTGGCAAGCCATCTCCCGCATGCCGTCGCCTCGGCCCTGACGCTGGCGGTCGGCTCGGGCGACGCCCAGGGCGGCAGCGGACCTCTCGATGTGATCGGGAGGGGATTCCGCGACTCGACGCGCATCGCCGCAGGTCCCGCCGGGCTTTGGGCGGAAATTTTTTTGGCAAACCGCGCGGAGGTCCTGTTGGCACTGCGGGATTTTTTGGGTGCGTGTCATGAATTCGAGGCAATGCTACGGGATGCAAACGCGGCGGAGCTGGAGGATTTTCTCTCGCGCGCAGGGATGATCCGGAGGAGGCTGGGATGAGTGCCGAGAGCATCAAAGTGCGCCAGGGAGCTGTCTTTCAGGGAGAAATTTCCGTTCCCGGCGACAAGAGCATCTCGCACCGCGCCGTCCTGTTGGCCGCCCTGTCCAATGGCGCCTGCCGCATCTCCAATTTTCTGGAGGGCGAGGATTGCCGCCGCACATTGGGAATCATCGAACGCCTGGGCGTCAAAATCGAGCGTGTGGGCGAGGGAGATATTGTGGTTCATGGATGTCGGGGCATATTTTCACCGCCTGAGGGCGACCTGGATTGCGGAAACTCCGGGACGAGCATGCGGCTCCTTTCCGGACTTCTTGCGGCCCAGCCATTTTCCAGCCGGATGGTGGGTGACGGCTCATTGTCGAAGCGCCCGATGAAGCGTGTGATCGAGCCACTCACGCGCATGGGTGCGCAATTTCACACGGAGGGCGAGGGTGGCAGGCCGCCTCTGCGGGTCACGGGAGGATCGCTCCGCGCGATCTCCTACGAAACACCCGTCGCCAGCGCCCAGGTGAAAAGCGCGATCCTTTTTGCCGGATTGTTTGCCGAGGGCATCACCACCGTGACCGAGCCTGCGGCTAGCAGAGACCACACGGAGCGAATGATGCAATACTTCCTCGTCAAGCTGCGCCGGGAGGAATTGGGGGAGGGAAAGAGCAGGCGTTTCGGTCCGGTGCGGGTCACGCTGGCGGGACGGCAGGCTGTTGAATCCCGCGATTTTCGCGTTCCGGGCGATGTCTCCAGCGCGGCGTTCTGGCTGATTGCTGCGGGGGCGCGTCCCGGCTCCCGGCTGCTTGTCAAAGGCGTGGGCCTCAATCCGACACGCACCGGCATCCTTGCCGTATTGGTGCGCATGGGTGTGCGCATCCGCGAGGTCGTCGAGATGGGAGAGAGCGGCGAGCCGGTCGGCCTGCTGGAGGCGCGTGGCGGCCCCCTCCGTGGCACTGTGATTGAAGGCGCGGAAATCGCGAATGTGATTGATGAGCTTCCGGTGATTGCCATTGCGGGCGCGCTGGCGGAAGGGGAAACCATCATCCGTGACGCGGCAGAATTGCGCGTCAAGGAAACGGATCGTATCGCAGCAATCACAGCGAACCTGCGCGCCATGGGTGCGCGGGTCGAGGAACGTCCCGATGGGATGGTCATTACCGGTGGCCAGCCTCTCAAGGGCGCGACGCTGCCCAGCTTTGGCGATCATCGCATCGCGATGGCTTTTGCTATTGCGGGTCTTTTTGCCTCGGGACAGACGGTCATCGAGGATGCAGCCTGTGTGAATGTTTCGCACCCGGGCTTTGAGGAGATTTTGCGGATCTTCCAAAAGGGTGGGAACTACCCGCGACATTCCGTGCCCGTCTTTAGCGGGGCGGGTCATCTCCACCATGCGGCCCGGCCATGACTCCCTGCCGCGTCATCGCCATGGACGGCCCGGCCGCCTCCGGAAAAAGCACCGTGGCACGGTTGCTGGCGGATCGCCTCGATTTCGCCCTGGTCAACTCCGGCGCGTTTTACCGGGCGATCGCCTGGGTGCTCCTGCAGGAGTCGGGTCACTCCGGAACCTCCGAGGAAGACACCGCGCGAAAAATCCTTGAAAGCACTAACATCGAAGTGGTTTTTGAGGGCCGGTCCGCCCGGCTTTCCCTGAACGGACAAAACCCCACCCCTCACCTGCGCGAACCCGGGGTCAACGCACACGTATCCGTCATTTCACAATTTCCCTTTGTGAGAAACCTCCTGGGAGACATATTTCACTCGCTGGCCGCCGAACGCGACTGCGTCGTCGAGGGACGCGATATCGGAACCTGCGTCTTTCCAGATACACCTTACAAATTTTACATTGATGCCTCGCCGGAGGAACGCCAGCGCCGACGCGCCGCAGAAGGACAGACGGATCGCGTGGCCGAGCGCGACCGGCGGGACTCCCTGCGTGCAGTGGCGCCTCTCACCGCCGCCCCCGATGCACTGCGGATTGACACGACTCATCTGGGCATCGAGGAGGTGCTCGAACGGGCGCTCGCCCACCTTGCCGCCGCCGGAGTCCGCCCGCAAGGGACATGAATATCGTCTATCTCGTATTTTATACCCTCGCGAAACTCATCGCGCGATTTGGCTTTGCGATGCGGGTGGTTCACCCCGAACGCATGATCGAAGAAGGCCCGCTGATCCTTGCCGTCAATCACACCAGCTACTTCGATCCCCCTCTCGCCGGCATCTGCTCAAAACGCGCCGTCTATTTCCTCGCCCGTAAAAATCTTCTCAAATGGCCGTTCTTCGGCCCTCTCTCCCCCGCCATGAACGTCATCCCCGTCGAACGTGACGGCAATGACCTCTCCGCTCTTCGGGAGGTCATTCGAAAACTTCGCGACGGACAGGGCGTCGTTCTCTTCCCGGAAGGAACCCGGAGTCAGGATGGAGACCTCGGCCAGCCACGAGGCGGCATTGGCTTCGTCATCGCCAAAACCCAGGCCACCGTCCTCCCCATGCGCATCTTTGGCAGCTTCGAAGCCTTCCCTCGAAATGCCCTCCTCCCGCGCTTCCAACAAATCACCGTCGCCATCGGAAAACCCCTCCGGTTTTCAAAACAAGACTGTACCGGCTCCGACCGCGAGACTTACCAGCACCTTAGCAACCAGGTCATGAAAGCTATTGCTGACCTGCGTCCAAGCGAAAATTGACAGTTTCACTGCTTGATGATAAATAATCCGACCTATGTTGCGTCAGGGCGAGTTTGAGGAAGTGGTATATGCAGGGCTGGGTGATTTGACGCGAGAACTCAATCGCTGGTGTGCCGAGAATAAGGTTCAGCCTCTCAGCGGCGCGGCGGCGGAGAAGTTGACCGTCCGAACGCTGCGATATTATCGCTCGTTGGGTCTGATGGATGCTCCGCTCAAGGGGCAGAAATACGGAAGACGTCATTTTTTACAATTGACAGTGATACGGTCATTACAGTCTCGGGGTCTTCCATTGGAAAAAATACGTGGGGTGTTGGGAGGGAAGACGGATGCGGAGTTGCACGAGTTGGTTCGTGCGTCGCGGTCTGGGGACATTGAGGAGGTGGGGTCGCTGGGTCCGTTTCGGAGTTTGGAGACGTTAGAGGTGGTGGGGCTGACCGATGATTTTGCGCTTTTGAGCCGCAGGCGGGCGCGGTTGAGACCGGAAGTTTTGGAGAAGCTGGTCGAGGTATTGGCGGCGGAGGGGGTGCGGATATCGGAGGGGTTCCCGGTTCAGGAAACGTCCAAGGTGCGGCGCGCGCGGCGTGCGTCGCCGTCTTCGGCGAAGCGAGCGGTGGATGCTCGGGGGGAGGTTTTAGCTCCCGATTTTTTTAATGACCTTATGGAGGGTGGAGTCCGTGAAGTCGAGGATTCCGGTGAGGGAATCTGAGGCTTTGCTGACGAGGGAGTGGGCTTTTTTGCAGGCGGCCTGACGTCCGCGAGCCGTGGTGGAGGCGCCGGTTTTGATTGAAGAGCGCAGGAGTCCGGTGGCCTCATCGAGGTATTTCAGGATGGTCTCGGCGGCTTTTTCCTCGGGGGCGGCTTTGGAGGCTGTGGAGGCTTTGGGCCGGGAAGTTTTTCCGGCGGATTTTTTCTTGGGTGCGGGTTTTTTCTTTGGAGCTGGCATAGGGGGGAAGGATACCGCAGTGAGCGGGGCTTGCCAAGTGGAAAGAAGCAGGGAATGATGCCGTGCTTATGCGGTTACTGATTGAGATGTTGGAGCGGAACGCGTTGATGCCGCGAGAGGATATGGCGCGTCAGTTGGGGATGAGTGTTGGGGAGGTCGAGCAGGAAATCGCGCGTCTCGAGGCCGAGGGGGTGATCCTGGGTTATCAGGCCATTTTGAATCGCGAGAAGTGGGAGACCGATCTGGTGACTGCGCTGATCGAGGTGAAAATCCAGCCGGAGCGGGATGGGGGGTTTGACCGTGTGGCGGGGCGCATTGCGCGTTTCGAGGAGGTTCAGACCTGTTATTTGATGAGCGGCGGCTATGACCTGCTTATTACCGTCGAGGGGAGGAGCCTTCGCGAGGTGGCGGCTTTTGTCTCCGAAAAGCTGAGTACCATCGAATCGGTGCGCTCGACAGCAACCCGTTTCCGGCTGAAGACCTACAAAGAAAACGGGACATTCCACCAGTTTGACGAGGCGCCCGAGCGCCTGGCTGTCACGCCGTAAGGCGGTCGGCTGGTGCCCTCTAGCGGTCACGCGCTGTCATGAAAATCGCTTCGCATGTAAAAAACATCCCGCGCTCGGGAATCCGGGATTTTTTTGAGGTCGTTCAGTCCATGGGCGACGTGATTTCGCTGGGGATCGGCGAACCGGATTTTGTGACCCCCTGGCACATCCGTGAGGCGGCCATTTACGCGCTCGAGCGCGGGCGCACTGGCTACACATCGAATCTGGGTCTGCCGCGTCTGCGGCGTGCGGTGGCGGACTACGTGGCGCGTGGGTATGGGGTTTCGTACGAGCCTCTGACCGAGGTGCTGGTTTCTGTGGGGGTTTCTGAGGCGATTGATTTGGCGTTGCGGGCGGTTTTGGAGCCTGGCGATGAGGTGCTTTACCATGAGCCCTGCTATGTGTCCTACGCGCCCAGCGTGGTTTTGGCGGGGGGCGTGGCCTGTGCGGTGGTGACCCGGGCGGAGGATGAATTCCGACTGCGCCCGGAAGCACTCGAAGCGGCCATCACGCCCCGCTCCCGCGTGCTCATGTTGAATTTTCCAACCAACCCGACCGGAGCCACCATGAGCGCGGACGAGCTGGGCGCGATTGCCGAGATTTGCCGTCGCCATGATTTGCTGGTTTTTACTGATGAGATTTACAGCGAGTTGACTTATGAGGGGGCCAGTCACGTGAGCATTGCCTCGCTCCCGGGGATGAAAGAGCGCACGGTCTTCCTGCACGGAGTTTCCAAGGCGTATGCCATGACGGGCTGGCGCATCGGGTTTGCCTGTGCGCCGGTCGAGTTGATCGAGGCGATGATGAAAATTCATCAGTACGCGATTCTTTGCGCTCCCACCATGAGCCAGGACGCGGCGGTCGAGGCGCTCGAGCGCGGTGCGCCCGCCATGGAGCGCATGCGTCGCGAATACGAACTGCGCCGCAATTACATTGTCTCGGCCTTCCATGATCTCGGGCTGCCCTGCCACACCCCACGCGGCGCCTTCTACGTCTTTCCCGACATTTCCGCATCCGGCCTTCCGAGCCGGGAGTTTTCGTTGCGGTTGCTGCGCGAGAAAAAGGTGGCGGTGGTGCCCGGCCCCGCTTTTGGAGCCTGTGGGGAGGGATACGTCCGGTGCAGCTACGCCACCTCGCTCGATCAAATCAAAATTGCCATGCAGCGTGTGGGCGAATTTTTGTCAGAGCTTCGCGCCGGGAGTCGTCCTGCGTGAGAGCCTTTATCACGGGTACCGACACGGGCGTTGGCAAAACGTATTTTGCGGTTCTGCTGGCCGGAGCGCTGCGCCGGGCGGGGTGGGACGTGAGGGCTTTCAAGCCGGTGTGTTGTGGCGGGCGCGACGATGCGGTGGCGCTGCGCGAGGCCAGCGGGTGCGGGCTGTCGCTTGAGGAGGTCAATCCGCTATGGCTGCCGGATCCCGTGGCTCCTGCAGCCACCTCCGGGCAGCCGTCCTGGAGTCTGGACAATCTGGCCGGGAGGATCCTCGCGATGGCGGGACAGAACCGTCCGGTGCTTGTCGAGGGGGCAGGGGGATGGCTCGTGCCCCTCAATGCCCGCGAAACCATGGCCGACCTTGCCACCCGACTCGGGTACCCGGTCATTATCGTTGTCCCCAACCGCCTTGGCTGTCTCAACCACACCTTGCTGACCCTCGAGGCCATCCGCGCACGCGGACTCGTCTGCCAGGGTCTCGTCCTGAATTCCGGATTGCCTGGGATGCAGGAAGACGGCTCCCAGACCAGCAATCGCCGCCTTCTCGAATTGACCACCGGACTCCCGGTACTCACGGAAATTTCTGCCAGCCAGTCCGCTTCACAAGGGGTGGCGGAAGCCGAAAAAATTTCGTTGCATAGATTTTTCTCGAAAAGTGTTGCATAATCCCCCAAAGATATTCACATTTTCCATGCTGTAACCATTGACCCGGATGCCTTCTTCCACGCACACCCCGAATTCCCTGACGGAAACTCTCCGTAAAATGACCTCGTGGAGGAGCTGCGATCCAGTGTGTGGCGGCCTTCGATTTGCAATTTTCGCGGTGCTGGTTGTCGGCAATGCCTCCTTGTTTTTGGGAAATCTTTTCGCCGAGCCGATACGGGTTACCGCGCCCACTCCGCCACCGCCGCCCGAGTTGCGCGTGCGCTCGTTTACAGTGTTCACCGACTATGGCGAGGGCAATGCGATTGCCAGCAGCCTGAGAAACTCACCGCCCAAACTCTACAAATTTGACCGGGCTTCGTTGCGGGATGTGCTGCGATTTTTGGCGGATGATGCGGGGATTCCGTTCATTTCGATGCAGGAGCGCGCACCGGCGGCCACGGGGGGCACCTCCACAGCGGTGCCCATTGATGATGTCCTGGTGACGTTCACCATGCGGGCGAGTCCGTTTCTTGTTTTGGAAAGCATTGCCAAGGCGAACGATGTCGCCCTGGTTTACGAGAGTGGGGTGTGGTTTATCCGTCCCTACAATGAGCGCGAATTGATGGGGCGCATCTATCGTCTCAAGTACACCCCGCAGGAGCGGGTTGTTTTTAATGACAACAGCTCGGGCGGCTGCGGGACGGTCACCCAAGGCAACACAAACACAGGAGTCGGGCAGACCAGCGCGACCATCCCCAATTTGCAGACCCAGCAATCCCAGTCGGTCTTCAAAGTGGAGGAACCGGCCTTGGTGAAGGAGATCAAGGGGATGCTGAAGATTCCGAGCCGCGGCATTTCGGGGCGTGTTGCGCCGCTCGAGGCCAGCGTGGGCGACTTTCCGCCCCTGCCCAGCAATCTGGGGGTCAACCCGGCGGGAGCCAACCTCACCGGGGCGCAGGCGGAAACCAACGCCGAACCGACCGTGACCTTCAACTCGGATACCAACACCATCTACATCGTGGCCACCCGCCAGCAGCACCAGTGGGTCGAGGGATTCCTGGCCGCCGCAGACCGCCCGCAGGCCCTCATCGGCATTGAAGTCAAATTTTTCGAGACCAGCAAAAATCCGACGAAGGACTTGGGGATCAACTGGGCCAATACCTTCGGCGGCGACGGCTACCACATCCGCATGGGAGCGGAGGGACAGGGGACAGCCACCATCGGTTCGAGCGTCAACAACCAGCGTGACCGCGGATTCAATAATAACCAGCAAGACATTACCACCCGCTCATCCGCAGGCAACAGCTTCAACTCCACCACGACTTCAATCCTCAACGATATTTACAGTTCGGTGCAGAACTACAACTCAGGGCTGGGAGGAGGGTTCACCGCATGGCTGACCCCCCAGCAGGTGGATTTCGCAATCCAGGCCTTTATGACCGACAGCGACACGACGCTGACCCAGTATCCGAGGGTTCTCACCGTGAACAACCGTGAAGTGGCCATCTCCAACGCGGTCAATCGCCCGATCCTTGCGGGCTCCACCCAGACCAGTCCTGGCGGGGGCAGCTCGATTTCGACGAGTCAGGTGCAATACCTTCCCATTGGCACCCAGGTCAACATCCTGCCGAAGACCATGCCGGACGGGTCCGTATTCATGAACGTGGCCATTACGATTTCCAGTCGGGGAGGAGACATTGACTTGCCTGCGGGAGTGGGTGGCGCATCCAGCTCTTATCCGGTCACCATTTCCCGCATTTACCAGGCGGCCTTGCAGGTGGATTCCGGCTACACGCTGGCGGTGGGCGGACTGGACGCAGCCACGGACGATAAAACCTCCAATGGAATCCCCGGGCTGAAAAGCATCCCGGGACTGGGGGCGCTCTTCCGCAGCAAAGGCCGCAGCCAGGATCGCCGCAACCTGATTGTCTTCATCACCCCGAGCATTATCAACGACCGCCGCGCATCCTCCGGGATTTCTGAAGAGCCGCAGAGCATCCTGCCCATTCGCCCCGGCGACCCCACGCCTCCGGCGTTTGCTGCGGATGGACGACTGGTCGGCGGTTATACCAGCTTGGACGCCGCCATCGAATGGCTCAAATTTCAGAACCGCTTTTTTGAGCAGGTGATTCGCGAGGGCCGCGTCAGCAAAGACACGATTGCCCAGTTGGAAGGCGTGATCCGAACTGCCGAGATGGTCGTCGCGGAAGTCGAGTTCCTTGCCGCGCAAAACCCCGCCCGTGCGGATCAGTTCTCGGCCAAAGGCGGCAAAGCCCAGGAAATTCTCGACACCCTCTACGACACCCTGAAGAAAACAAAAAAGAACAGCTTCTGACGGAGGCGAAAGCCACTTCTCCGGCTTTTGTGGATGTCCCCCCTGGTTTTTTACCGGATGCGGTAGCGTCCGTCGCCGACACTGAGAACCTGGATGCGGACGGGGGCAAGACCGGCAGCATGGAAACCCAGCTCCTTGGCGACGCGGGGAGTTACGTCGAGGATGCGGTCGCCGATGAACGGACCGCGGTCGTTGACGCGAACCGTCGTGGATTTTCCATTGCGGAGATTGGTGACGCGGATGCGGCAAGGGAGGGGGAGGGTTTTGTGGGCGGCGGCGCGACTCCACCCCCACTGACGCTCCCCGAGAGCGGAGCGCCCGGAAAAGAAAATCAGACGGTGTTCGTTGAAATGGGAAGCCACGCCTTCCTCGGTGAATCCCAGCGCCGCGCGTGGATCCATGGGTTCATAATACCGGCCTCTGACCGAATACGGCCCATATTTGTAGCCCCGATATTTGGGTGTGGAGCAACCGGCTGGCAGGAATACCAGTGCGATGGCGCAGAAAATCAAGGTGCGTCGCATGGGGTGGAGTGGGGAGTGGTTGCGCGGCGGCGTTCGGGAGCGGCGGCGATGAGCAGGCAGATTTCTCCTTTGGGGGGGTGTTCCGTATAGTGGGCCAGCAGCTCGACAGCGCGGCCATTCCGGTATTCCTCAAAATGCTTGGTCAGCTCGCGGGCCACGCAGATTTGGCGTTCGGGGTCGAGTTCGGCGAGTTGGGCGAGGGACTTGCCGAGTCGGTGTGGGGATTCGTAAAAGACGCTTGTTTCCTGGCGGGCGAGTGCTGCGGCGAGTTCGCGCTGGCGTCGCCCCGCTTTGTGAGGAAGAAATCCCAGAAAGCAAAAGCGTTCGGTGTCCAGGCCGGAACCGACCAGCGCGGTGAGGGCCGCGCAGGGGCCGGGGAGGACGGTGACAGACAGTCCGGCCTGCCGCGCGGAGTGGATGAGCCGCCCCCCCGGATCGGAAATGGCGGGCATGCCCGCATCGCTGACCAGCGCAATCGAGCGCCCCGCAAGCATATCCTTGATGAGCATCCCGGAACGCGCCGCTTCATTGTGCTCGTGGAGGCTGATCTGTGGCTTGGAAATTTCGTAGTGTTTGAGAAGAAGGCCGGTGTGCCGTGTATCTTCTGCCGCGACGAGATCGCAGGAGCGGAGGGCTTCCAGGGCGCGCAGTGTAATATCGCCCAGATTCCCGATAGGGGTGGGGATGACAGTCAGCACTCTGGTTTACCAGCCTTCGGCAATTTCTGTGGTGATCTGAATGGCGGCGTCGCGGGCTGCCAGCGGGATGGCCTGTCGCTCCGTGGTTTGGAGGTCTTCATTTGCGAAGAAGGTGGTCTTGCCGATCACGCGGCCCTGCAGGAGGGTGGCCCCTGTCAGTTGGCTGTAAACGGTGTATTGGATGTCGAGTCGCAGCTCAAATTCCGAAGTGGCCAGCACGTTGTTTTGCACCGAGCGGATCGAGCGGCGGTCAATTTTGGTCAGGACGCCCTCGAGGGTTGCGTCCGCGCGACTGCCCTGCACGATGGTGTAGGTGCCATCCTCCTGCAGGGTCTTGATCAGCGTGTCCGCGAGGATGACTTCCACACGGGGCTCAAACGTTTTGTTTTTGAACGTGGGGACAGCAAGCGTGCGGACGCTGCGCATGGGAGTGGGCCGGATTTCCCCCAGATGATACCCGCAGCCGGAAAGAGCAAATCCAATCAACAGGGCAAGGAAGAGTCGGACAGGAGTTTTCATTCGTTGGGCAGGGCAGGCTCCACGGCAGGGATCGGCTGTACATCGCGAACACCCGTTCGCAGGCGCGGAGGACGCGCAATGGGCAACTCGTCGGGAATCAAATCCCGACGCGGCGGCCCGGAATAGTCGGAGAGAGCGGACGTCTCGACCTGCGCCTGCAGACGCCGCCGCAGCGCGGCCTTCTCACCGCTTTCGGCCCGCTCCGCACCCACGCGCAACGCATCATCCCCCTGATCGCTCCGCAAAACCTGAATCCGTGCGCGGGCGATCTCGGCATTTTCGGTGTTGGGTTGCCGACGAATGATGTCGTTGTAGTAGATGGCGGCGGCCCGATAGTTTTTTGTCCAATCGTAGTATCGCGCGATGGTCATCAAATCGCCGGACTCGCGGTCGCCAATGGTCTTCAGGTTATCCCGCGCCTGGGCCACTTTCGGGCTGTCGGGAAATTGCTGAAGAAAGTCCTCGAAGGTCTCCTTGGCCAGCACCAGTGAGGAGAGATCCTGCGAGCGTCCGGAGAGTCCGGTCACCATGTGGATGTAGGCGATCTGGTAGAGCGCATCATCGGCCACCGAGCTGTGCGGGTGATTGTCCAGGACGGCTTGATAGGCCTGACGTGCTTCCGAGGTGCGGTTCTGCCGCTCGAAGGCAAGGCCCAGATTAAACTGGCTGATCGGGGCATGCTTGCTCTGAGGCGCATTCTTCAGGATTTTCTCAAACATTTCCTGGGCGCGTTCTGCTCCGGGCAGAATCGAGAGGCCGAGGATTTTGAGTTCGCGGGCATTGAGGTATTTGTTGGCGATGAGGATTTGCTGGGCCACAGCGGCATCGAAGTTCGCAGTATCGGGATAGCGGGTGATGAGGGTCTGGTAGGCGTCAAAGGCCTTGGTGGGTCGCCCCAGGGCCAGTTGGATTTCCGCGATGCGGGTCTGGGCTTGCGACGCCAATTTCGAACTCGGATACAGTTTGAGAAATCGTTGGAACGCGGCCAGTGCCTGTGTGTTGGCCCCGTTTGCAAAATAGTCCTCCGCCTGCGCAAAGTCCCCCCGCTCATCCCCAACCTCCTGCGTCTGGGCGGATGAAGCGTCCGCCGCATTGCGCACTTGCGCCCACCCCGGAGTGGGCAGAGCAAGCGCAAACGCCGGAGCAAGGGCAATGGCCAGTATTCGCATGACAAAGGATGGCAACCTACGGAATCTGTGCGCCATGGTCAAGCGGCAACGTTTTGGAGTTTTGACGACGCTGATTTGACGGGGTGACCGACGGGACTCGAA
>JAJTZA010000038.1 GCA_021463905.1 Terrimicrobiaceae bacterium
AATCCTCGGCCTTCTGAAGAAAATTCCGATCGGTAGCCAGTAAACGGAAATCGAAATTCGTCGCAGATCAAGTGTTGGCGGGCCTTTTCTTCCGTTTAATGGTCTGAAGTTCAGCTTAACGGGGGTGCCTCCGTCGTGTGCCGTTGGCCCGTCCCTCAGGTGTGGGATGTTTTCTCGGCCAACTCCTCGGCAGGGTAGAGCCAGATTTCGCTGAGCGTGGGGTGGTAATGGGGGACGGCGGCCAATTGGGCGGCGGTGGCGCGAAAGTGCATGGCCACGACGATTTCGTGGATGAGGTCGCCGGCGTGCGGACCGACGACCGAGCCGCCCAGAATCTCGCCAGAGTCCGGAGCGGCCAGCAATTTGACAAATCCGCACCGGGCACCCATGACCAGCGATTTTCCGTGATCATCAAAGGCGTAAGTGGCTGTCAGATAAGGAATGTTTTTCTGGTGCGCTTCGGCCTCGCTCAGGCCCACTGTCGCCACCTGCGGCTCGGTGAAAACCACGAAAAGTTTGAGGCGGTAGTCCATGCTTTCGAGGCGCGCGTCTCCCTCATGGAGGCGGGCGGCATTGCGGGCGGCCAGTTCTCCCTGCTGGATGGCAATGTGGACAATCTCAAATGGACCACAGCAATCCCCGGCGGCAAATATGCCAGGCTGCGCGGTTTGCTGGGTTCCGGAAACCGCAAGGTGTCCCTCTGTCACAGAAATCCCCGCCCTTTCCAACCCCAGACCCTCCAGGTTGGGACGACGGCCCAGACCGTTGAAAACCGCCTCCGCTCCCAGCGTCAACGGCCCGGCATCCGTTTGAAAATGCACGAGTATCCCCTCTCCACCGCGCTCGATGCGCCGAAGCTGCGTCCCGGTAAAAACCTCCATCCCCCGGTCCCGGAACGACTGCTCGACCACCGCCGCAACATCGGAGTCCACACCCCGCAGGAATTGCCGCCCGCGCTGAATGATCGTTACCCGCGTTCCCATCGCCTGCAGGTAATGCGCCATCTCCAGAGCGACTGGCCCGGCACCCAAGACAACCACCGAATGCGGAAGGCTCTCCGCGTCCAGGATGTCATCGCTGGTCAGCACCCGGACTTCATCCAGCCCCGGCACTTCCGGGTGCCAGCTCCGCGAACCCGTCGCCACAAGAAAATACGAGGACTCCAAGGCAACCTTCCCACCATCCCGCAGAATGACACCCACACGGCGCGCATCTTCAAACTCCGCGCGTCCTCGAAAAAAATCAAAGCTCCCCTCCTCGAGCTGGCCTCTGCGGTAGTCGGCAAAGTCGCGGATGAGAGAGCGTTTGCGCGCAATGACAGCAGAAATATCCACGGTGGGTGTCGGGAGGTTCACTCCGAATTCGCGGGCTTCCCGCGCGGCCAGTGTCCGGTTGGCACTCTCAATCAGGGTCTTGCTGGGCATGCACCCTCTCAGGATGCAGAGCCCGCCGACTTCGCCACCGCCCTCCACCACCGCTGTCTTGAGTCCCTGCGCGACGGCGGTTCGAGCCGCCGCGTAACCGGCACTCCCTCCGCCGATCACCACAAAATCATAGCCTAATGAGCTGTCCATCGGCCTCATTACATATCAAAACGCGAGTGTGCGCACGCGGAAAGTCCACGTGGGCCGACGACGGGTGCGATGAAAAATGAGTGAGGTTGACGTAGATCCACCCTCCTGCGGCCCATGCGGTGGGCTTGCTGCGCTGACGGCAATGCCCCTTGCCCGCGCAGCAACCAAAAACCACATCTGTGGTAGCGGGCTCCTTCCTATTCGACACATCGTAACCGTGGCCTGTCTCTAAATGTATCGATCCGCGAAAGACCGTGCGTCACATGGTCGAGAAGATAGATTTGGCGAACTGGCAATATTTTTGGTCCAACGGAAACGGTGGCTCAAGACTTTAGCGCATTGAGTCCACCGTCTTTCTCTCTCCTTTGTATTTCGCAGCGGATTCAAAGAACCTAAGTTGTTCTATCTGTTGAGAAGTGGACTCTTCGTAGTCAGTTGCATAGTTGGTGATCAATGCCTCCAACATCGGATTGCGGTTATCTTCCCTCGCGCCGACGTGATAAAAATGCTCGCGGGTCTGAATGTGATATGGGCGCCAAATAGAATCAATGAACTGGTTCGCTCTGTATTCGTTGCTGTGCCACGTCGATAGAATGAACCGAGCTGATGTGGTCTCAAGATGAGCGGCTAAATCCCGCTCGTTGCTCTCGTCCCATCCATTGAAGTAATCAGCATGACGATCAATGTAGGGCGGATCGCAATAAATGAAATCGCCATCACCTGCGGCGGAAATCGTTTTGTCATAGTCCTGATGGATGAACTCATAATCTCCGCAAGCGATGGTATCAGCAACGGCCTTGACCTGGTTGCAAATTTTTGTGATGTAAGCCTGAGCAAATCTGTTGGGCTTGCGGCAAAACGGAACATTGAATCCACCCTTGCGGTTGAATCGAATCATTCCGTTAAAGCAGGCCCGATTCAGGAATAAAAAGTCGATAGGATCGCCATGCTGGTTGAATCGCTCGCGAATGTTGTAGAAATGTTGCCCCTCGGTGCGGAATAGCTCAGCCCCCTCATTCTCAAGAAACTGTCTCACACTACCGGGTGAGATCGAGCCATCGGCAATCGCCTGATAGAGTCGGATTAAATGCGGATTCGAGTCAGCGAGAAGCACGCGCTTCGGTCGCAAATTGAAGGCTACGACTCCCGAGCCCATGAACGGCTCAATCCACCTGCCGTTGAAATCATCGGGGACAAGTGCTCTGATCCAAGGTACCAACTTGGTCTTAATGCCTTGACACTTAATAGGCGGAACGATTGTGCGAAAATCGCTCATTCTACGTTTCTGCGTGGGACAATCAGAGAGGTGTCTCCGCTACGATATCGGACGAAATCCTCAAGAGAAGTGATTTTCGCGATTTTTCCTCCAGCGATCTTAGTCGTGATCTTGCCGTAGTTCATCCAGTAGTCATCAAACCAATCTTCTCCCAACTTCGAAAACATGCCCTTCCCAGAAAGTATACACCTAATTCTCTGAATGCTTCCGATATTTGGGGAATCCCCGATCCACCCTTGTCGCTCGCAATCCGCCATTTTTCCGCGACGAAGAATTGGATATTAGAGATAGCAGAAATAATTGATTGAAGCTCATCAAGCGGACACGATCGGGTCTCGTCAATAGTCGCGTCCTCGGCGCGATCATAGATGATGCCCAAACAAAAATGGCCCGAGTAGGAGGCATAGGGAAACTGGATGTTCTTAGTGCTTGTTCTGTCTTGGAAATACTTGCCGTGCGATCCAAGAGTGAAGCCATTGCAGAGCCAAGGTTTATCAGGTTTGCGGTAGGTTGTTTTGAAGTCAATCGCAAACTTCACTGACTCGTCCGCTTTGAGGACAAAGGAGATGTCGGGGTAGTAGTTCTGGTGTTCGGCGAGCACTACGGCAAAGCCCTGCTCTTCAGCAAACGCGAGAATTTTTGGGAACAGGTGAATCTCCAGAATTTTGGAAACGATCTTGGTGTCAGATGAAATCGTATAAACGTTGCGGAAAGTGTCGATGAAGCCCTTTACCGTCCATTGACCATCATCGGTGCTTACGTGTTTTGTAAGGGTTTTTGCGAAGGTCTTTAGGGACTTTTCAAATTGGGATTTTGTGGTCATGAGCAGTTTTCATTTTTTGGGAAAATTTATTGTAATTCTGTTGTAAGACGGGACGGGAGACAATCATATTTCCTGGCGCGGCTCACTCCGGCGGAGACTCGAGGACGAGACGTCCCTCCGCATCCTGGCGGATCACGACTTTTTTTTGGCCCATGGTGAAGACGAGCAGCGCGTTCGTCGGGGACTCGATGTGTTGAATCGCGTCTCCCTGCCCGCTGAGGTCAAAGAGCGTCACGAAGCGGGTCTGGGCGGCCTGGCGGCGGCGGACGAGGGTGGGAACCCTTTGGCCGATGGTGTAGCCGATGCTTCGGGTGGTGAAAATACGTTCGCCGGGTTCCGCGATGAGGTGGGCCGCGAGGAGGGTAGAGCCCGCGGAGAAGTTCCATTGGGAATTTTCCTGCGGCAGATAGGCCAGGGTGTCGGTGAAGTGTTGGTAACCGTTCATGGTGCCGAGAGATCCCGGGTTCGGGCGCAGGAGCGACGAAGCGGGAGTGAGGTTATCCGCCGCAGCATGAAAGAAGAGGTCCATTTGCGAAGACGCCGGTGCGTGCGCCTCGAAGACATCCACGAGGAAGTTCTCGGTGAGCAGGACATGACGGGTGAGGGTTGTTCCCGGGTAGGCGGTGTCGCAGGTGACGCCGGCAGCCACGAACCCATCGTGAACATCCAGGTAAAGCAACCGACCGGTGGCTGCCGCCTGATTCTCGGTGTTCAGCACCAGGGTGTTGTGGGCTGCGGTGGTTTTGACCCAGGTTTTGTATTCCTTGTGCGAGTAGGTGAGGCGGCCCGGATCGAGCAGCCACTCGCGCCCGTTGGCAAAAAGCAGGAGGTTGAGCTTGTCGAAATGGCCATGCTCGCCCCCATGCTGGCCATAATCCAGGAAGGCCGTGACCGCCCGCTCACCCTGACCGCGACGGAGGATGGCCAGCCCCGCATCGGGGAGAACCTCGGAATCCCGGACGAGCGGCCATTGCGTCCGAGCCTGTGCGCCGAGCAGGGCGGCAAGTTTGTCCCGGTCGCCCTGGGCCAGTGCCTGCGCAAAGATGGGATCCTGCCAGGTTTCCCACGCCCATTTCCAGAAGCGGCCGTACGAGCCGATGTTGGAGCGATCCGAATCGTGAATGACCGGGAACGAGCCGTCCGGATAGGTGGCATGCAACGGGCCGGTGAAGAGCTTTCGGAATTTTTCCTCCTGATCCAGCGGCAGGCCAAGGCGTCGCCCCGCTTCCACAATTTCGATCATGGCCTGCAGGGCATAGAAATGATACGCTATGGCACCCTCATACCAAAGCCCGTCCTGCCCGACCGAGCGTTCCAGTTGGTCGTAAAACCCGCCTGGCATCGAGAGAACCTTTTTGACAAGGGCGGCATCCTCGAGCACGGAGGCAATCGCCAGCAGACCCGCATTGTACCATGTCTGGTGGTTGCTCATGCCCTGATTGAACCGCAGCAGCGTCTCGGCCGTTCCCCGAAAAAGATTTTTTTCAATCAGAACCCGGTCTTCTTTCGAAAAAACAGGCGACATGCGCGTGAGATCATAAGCTTTGGCGAGGGGGATGATGCCAAAGGCCTCATCGAGCGCTTGAACGTTTCGGCGTGCGCCCAGCGGTGCAGCATCCCCCGTATGACCCCAGCGATCCACACGATCCGGGTAGCCCGGATAATCCTCCGCCAGTTTGTGGAGAATCCGCCGCGCTCCCGCCGCATAACGGTCGTCACCGGTGTCGGCGTAAGCCCAGGCGAGTGTCAGGGCACCCGCCTCGGCCCGGTTGTGGAGGAGGAACCGGTACGCGGCGCAGGTTCTCGCGTCCGTGAAAATTTCTCCAGAGACCGGATCTTTGTGCTCGGTGGCGGAGAGCGGTTCGAGGCGCTGTCCGGTCTCCGGATTGGCGTAGTAAAAAATCCAGGAAGCCGGCCCCTCCGGCAGTTCCGGCGGTCGGGCCAGGAGTGCCTCAGCCGCCTCAATGCGCGCGGCTCGGAGTTTTGGGAAATCGGTGGCGGCTTTCCTTGCGGTTCGCTCCGTCGCTGATTCCGCAAGCCGGGGTGGAGGCGCAAATCGCGGTTCCGGCAGGGGGCCGGGTGCAGCCTGAGCCTGCAGGACAACAACCCCATGGAGAGCGACCACCACCCGAAGCCATCCAAACCGGGCGAACCAGGCCGCGCGCGACTCCGCAGGATTTTTTCGATTCCATGATTGATTTTTTTGTGGTGGACGATTAGGCATGGGCTTCATGAAACGCATATTGTCACTGGCACTCACGACATTTCTGGCCCTTTCTCTCAGTTCTTGCATGAAGAAAAAGGGGGATCAATACGCGGGCATAGATGGAGATTATGTTTCCGGCACTCCTCTTTCGGAGCGTGCGGATGGTGCCAATTTCTTTGGTGCGAATGTCCAGCGCGGTCATTTCCCACCCGTTTATTTTGGCTTCGACAGCTATGAGGTTTCAAGCTCCGAGCAGGGCACCATTGATCAAGTGGCCTCCGCCTTGCGCTCTTCCGGCAAGACGCTGATCGTCGCCGGCTTTACGGATGAGCGCGGTACGGAGGAATACAACCGCGGCCTCGGCGAGCGGCGCGCCCTCGCGGTGCGCGAAGCCCTGATCAATGCCGGCCTCAACGCGTCCAAAGTCCAGACCGTAAGTTTTGGCAAGGAAATGCCCGCCGACTCCGGAAGCGGAGAGGTGGCCTGGGCCAAAAATCGTCGTGCCGAATTTGGCGTGACGCAGTGACCTCCGCACCTGTCGGACAGAAAGCACGGCACACGAACCTCCGCCGGTTCTGGGCCTCACGCATCACATTCCTTGAGTACACCGCCGAAAGTCCCGCTCCTTGATTTAACCCGACAATACCAGCAGCTCGCGGAGGGAGTCCGGCAGCGGGTCGCGGAGGTCTTTGCAAAGCAGCAATTTGTTTTGGGAGACACAGTCGAGCACTTCGAGCGGAGATTTTGCGAGATGTTTGGAACTGCTCACGCTGTGGGCATGTCCTCCGGAACCGACGCGGAGCTGGCGGTGTTCATGGCCCTGGGGATTGGTCGTGGGGATGCGGTCATAACCACCCCCTACACATTCTTTGCCACAGCGGGCTGCATTGACCGGCTCGGCGCGGAGACCGTCTTTGCGGATATTTGTCCGGACACCATGCACCTGGACGCAAACCGCGTGGCGCAGACCCTTGCGACCATGCGGCGGAACGCTGACGGAACCCTGCTCACACAACGTGGCAACCGCCTGCGGGCACTCGTTCCGGTACATCTTTTTGGATCGGTCTGCGACATGGACGCGCTCCAGAAACTCGCAGACGAATACCAACTGGCTGTTCTCGAAGACGCCTCCCAAGCCGTGGGCGCGAAGTATCCCTCGACAACAGGTACGCGCGATGCAGGCACTTTCGGCGAAGCCGCATGGTTCAGTTTTTTTCCGACCAAAAACCTGGGGGGTGCTGGTGATGGCGGGATGGCCGTTTGCCAAAACCCCGGGCTGGCTGCACGGTTGCGCGCCATGCGAAATCATGGAATGACCGCCTCCTACCACCACGAAATGGTGGGCGGAAATTTCCGTCTCGACGCCTTGCAGTCGGCCGTCCTTCAGGAAAAACTCCCCCATCTGGCGGCATGGAACGCAAAGCGACGCCACAACGCGGCACTATACAAACGCCTCTTTCAGGAGTTCCTGCCAGAGGGGGGCGTGGTTTTGCCCGCTGAGCCATGGGCCGCGTCGGGCATCGCCGATCACCACACGTTTCATCAATATGTGATCCGTGTCGCCAATCGGGACCACGTGAAACAACACCTCTCCGGCGCCGGTATTGGACATGCGGTGTACTACCCATTGCCGCTGCACCTCCAGCCCTGCTTTGCCCACCTCGGCTATGGGTCGGGCGATTTTCCGGAAGCCGAACGGGCCTCCCGCGAATCACTGGCCCTCCCCATCTTCCCGGAACTCGAAGAACACGAAATCCTCGCAGTGGCCAAGGCAGTCTCCGAAGCCGTCAAATCCCGTACGGAGACAAACAGGTGATCCACACCTCGCACTCCCACAAATGAGTCGCGGCGTCAGTGTTTGGGGGGTAGTAAAGCGACGAGCCAGCCGGCCAGCAGAAACAATCCCCCCAGTGGGGTGAGCGGGCCAAAGATCTTCTGGCCGGTGAGGGCGAGTGCGTAGAGTGATCCGGAGAAGAGAAAGACGCCACCCAGCCAGAGGAGAGCCGCCAGCGGGCGTTTTTCCGAGGCCCAGAGGGCGGCGATGCTGTGGGTGAGGTGGTAGAGAACGGCGGTGGCCCACAGACTGGTGGTGCCCTGGAGAGTCAGGGTGGGCTTGAGGGCGTGTGCGCCGAAGGCTCCCAGTGCCACCGCCAGGAATCCAAAAGCCGCTGCGAGCCGATGTGCCCACCGGCTCATGGGGTGGCTCCCTCTCCCAACTCGCGCAAAGCGGCGTAGGTATAAATACCTGTGGCGTGGCCATCCCCCCAGCGGGGCTGGAATCCGTAGCCGCCCACGATCTGCCACGAGCGCAGATCGGCGCGCGCCTTGGCGGGGTCCAACACGGCCCCACCCGGGTTGCCCATGACATCCGGTTCTCCGCGACAGGCGGCACAGGGGCAAAACCTCCTGAGTGCCACGAGCGGGATGTAATCTTCGCGTCCGTCCGACCACGCCACAGCCAGAAGATCTCCGATCTTCTGAATCGTGAGCGGTTGGAGAGTCTCGGGCAGGGCGGTCAGGCGCTCAGACGGTCAGCGCGAATACAGCTCAACGACGAGCTGTTCGTTGGCGACCGGGTTGATTTCGTCGCGCGAGGGAAGCCGCACGAGCTTGCCGGAGAAGTTTTCCTGATCCACGAGGAGCCATTCAGGAACCGTCTGTGATGCGGTCTGATCCACGCCCTTGGCTGCGAGACGCTTCGAGCGATCCGTCGGGCAAATGGTCACTTCATCCCCCGGCTTCAGGTTCATGGAAGAAATGTTGGTGCGTCGCCCATTGACGCGCACGTGGCCGTGCGAAACCATCTGTCGTGCGGCGCGTGTCGTCTTGGCGAATCCCATCCGCAGAACGAGGTTGTCCAGGCGCGTCTCGAGGAGCTGGAGCAAAATCTCGCCGGGCACGCCGCGCTTGCTGTTGGCAATCGCAAAATAGCGGCGGAATTGTCTCTCGAGCACTCCATATTGATGCCGGAGCTTCTGCTTTTCCGCGAGGGCAATCGCATAATCGGACTGCTTGCGGCGGGTGCCTTTGGGTCCGTGTTGGCCGGGCGGATAGGGCCTCTTCTCGAAGGCTTTGGGTGAACCGCCCAGAAAAGTGTTATAGCGGCGGCTGATTTTGGTTTGTGATCCAGTGTGTCGGGCCATTTTTTGTAAAATTTAAAGTTTGGTGAATTGTTGCTTGGTGCGGAGCCATCGGCGGGAGGCGCCGCGAATCGTCACACACGGCGCTGCTTGGGCGGTCGGCAGCCATTGTGTGGAACGGGCGTCACATCCCGAATCACCGTGATGTCCAAGCCGACAGCCTGCATGGCGCGGACGGCGGACTCGCGGCCTGAGCCGGGACCCTTCACGCGCACCTCCACCTCGCGCACTCCATGTCCCATGGCCTGCTTGCAGGCGTCCTGCGCAACAACCTGGGCCGCATAGGCCGTGCTCTTGCGCGAGCCCTTGAAGCCGCACTTTCCGGCGCTTGACCAGCCGAGGACAGCACCCCGGGCATCGGTGATGCTGACGATGGTATTGTTGAAAGTGGCCAGGACGTGGGCAATACCATGCGAGATGTTTTTGCTGCCCTTGGCCTTGATGACTTTGACCGGCTCGATGGTATCATCCAAAGAAATACTCACCGGCGCGGCGGCAGGAGCCTCCTCCTTCTTCACAGTCTTTTTGGCCTTCGCGGCTTTGGGACGTTGGGTGGAAGCCGCTGCGGCCACAGCGGGCTGCGCGCCGTCTGCGGCGGGCGCGGGCGCTTCCGCAGTTGGCGCGACTGGTGCGACTGGTGCTCCCTCAGCAGCAGGAGCTTCCTTCGCGGCCTCCGCATCTTTGACAGGTGCCTTTTTGCGAGGGGCGGCCTTGGGTTTGGTATTGGCGGCGGTCGCTTCGGGTGCTTCCACTCCTGCCGTGGGATTTTCTGGTTCTTCAGCCATGATTTTCTATGAGATTAAACTTTTCCGGCCTTGGCATTTGGGTTGCGCTGAACGCCGACCACCTTGCGGGGACCCTTGCGGGTGCGCGCATTCGTGCAGGTGCGCTGTCCGCGCACGGGGAGGCCGCGGCGATGGCGGATTCCCCGATGACAATTGATGGCCTGAAGGCGTTTGAGATTTCCCTGCACCTCGCGGCGAAGGTCGCCCTCGATGACAATGTTCAGGCTGGAAATTGCGTGAACGATTTTGTTGATCTGCTCCGGCGACAATTCCTTCGCGCGGATATTGGGGTCAATATTGGCGATTTCGAGAATGCGTTTGGTGTTGCTCGGGCCGACACCGTAAATGTAGGGCAACGACGCTTCGATGCGTTTATCGCCGGGAATTTCTACTCCAAGAAGACGTGGCATATAATTGAGGATGGATGGTGGGGCTGGTCAGCCCTGTTTTTGTTTGTGGCGCGGGTTTTTACAGATGACGCGCACGGTGTTTTTTCGGCGAACGATCTTGCAGCTTTCGCAAATGCGTTTGACGGATGCTCGAACTTTCATGGGATGATATGTTTTGTGTGATTTGGTGTGATTGGTTCGCCCGGATTCGCGACCGTTGAGGATCGCCAAGCCGCGCGGGTCGCGCAACCGTAGAGGATGGAATCCTCGCAGGAATGTCGTTCCTCGCCGCGACACGCGCCATTCCCGCCGATGCGGAACGCGCCGTCGGACAATCGTGCGACAACTTTGCCAATTACTTGCATAGCATTTTTTTAGAACCTGTCAACACCTCGGGTGCGCCATCGGTCACCAGCACCGTATGCTCAAAATGAGCGGAGGGCTTTCCGTCGGCTGTGACCACCGTCCAGCGATCCTCCAAGACCCGCACCGCAGAGCCGCCAAAGTTTATCATCGGCTCGATCGCCAGGGTCATCCCCGGCTTCAGGATCGGACCGTCTTTGGGCCTGCCAAAATTCGGAATTTGAGGTTCTTCATGGAGCTTGCGACCCACGCCATGACCGACAAACTCCCGGACAACGCTGAAGCCATTTCGTCGGGCCTCGGCGTCCACGAAGGCGGAGATTTCCCCGACGCGGCGACCTGCGCGAGCCAGCGGAATGGCGGCAGCGAGAATTTTTTGGGTGATCGTACACAGACGCTCGGCTTCGGGGTTCAGAATCCCCACGGGGACGCTGGCAGCCGTATCGCCAATCCATCCGTCGCGGATGATCCCAACATCCATTTTGACGAGGTCGCCGTATTGGATGCGCCTTGTGCCACCAATCCCATGAACGACCTCTTCGTTGATGCTGATACAAATGTGTCCTGGAAATTTTTTGTATCCCAAGAAGGCGCTGCGCACGCCCGCCTCCGCCATCAATTCAGCTGCCGCACGGTCAATGTCTCCCGTCGTGCGTCCGGGTGCCACCATCCCGGAAAGCGCGGAAAGGATTTCGGAAGCGGATTCACCGGCCTTCCGCATGGCCTCGATTTCCCAGCCTCGTTTGATGGGAATCATGCGGCCTCCTTCATATCCTCATGGAGGGTGTGAAAGACGGCATCGCGACCAGGAGCCGCATCCACAGAGCGTAGAATCCCGGATTTGCGGTAATAGTCGGCCACGGGGAGAGTCAGCTCACGGTATTCCGCAAGGCGTTTCTCAAGGGCCTCGGGAGTATCATCGGCGCGTCGGTGCAGAACGCCTCCGCAGTTCGGACAGGGGGTTTCGGGGGTCACATGATGAAATGTCTCGTTAAAAACCGCGCCGCAGGAGCGGCAGGTCAGGCGTGTCAGCATCCGCTCCCGAATCACCTCCTCGGACAGCTCGAGAAAATAAACACAATCGAGCGGGAGGCTCCTTCGCTGGAGTTCGGAATCAAAGGACCGGGCCTGCCCGATCGTGCGGGGAAAGCCGTCCATGATAAACCGCTTTTTTTCTCCGAGCCACGTACGCACCACAGCGAGCACCAACTCGTCAGGCAGGAGGCGGCCCTGGGAAATCCACTGGGCGGCCTGGGTGCCCAGTTGGGTTCCCCGCCGGGATTCTTCACGCAGGATGGCGCCAGTCGAGGCGGAGGGGATGCCAAACGCCGCCGAGATCATGGCGGCCTGAGTGCCTTTGCCGGTGGCGGGTGGACCGAGCAGAACGACGCGATTTTTCATCGAATCCTCCCGCTATTTTTGGGCTGCGAAAAAGATGGCCACCCCGGCAATGATGAGGATGCCGAGAATCGCGTAGATGAGCACCAGCGTGTCGTCGCGCAGGACATTGGTCGAACCCATGCGCGGGCGGCTGTCGCGCGCACCGGCACCCCGCAGTTTCCCTTTTCGTAAAAATCCGTCGTAGTGGCGCTGGAGCAGATACGTCTCGACCTGCCGCATGGTATCCAGCACGACTCCCACAATGATCAACAACCCCGTCCCGCCAAAAAACTGCGAGGTCATATACGGGACATTGAGCATCCGAGACATGAGCTGCGGCACCACCGCAATGACCGTCAAAAAGATGGCACCCGCAAAAGTCAGCCGCGACATGGTGAAATCCAGGAAATCCGCCGTGGGCTTTCCAGGCCGCACCCCCGGAATGAAACCACCGTATTTTTTGAGATCATCGGCGATCTGCGCCGGCTGGAACTGCGTCGCCACCCAGAAGTAGCTGAAAAAGAAAATCATCGCTCCAAAGAACACGTAGTGGAGCCAGCCCACCGCCAGCAGATTCGCCAGCTCCTGCGCCGCGCGACTCTGCGGAAATGCCATCTTGATGATCGTCGAAGGGAAAAGCAAAATCGCCTGTGCGAAAATGATCGGCATCACGCCCGAGTAGTTGACCTTGAGCGGCATGTACTGGGTCTGACCGCCATACACCTTTCGGCCAACCACCCGCTTCGCATACTGAATGCTGATCTTCCGCTCGGCCTGAGTGACGGCAATCACCGCCGCCACGACAAAGACCAGGAACAAACAGAGCAACACCAACACCACCGGGCTGACACTGGCCTGCCCGCCCACCTCAGTGGGCACAAATGTCCGCCAGGCCTGCACCAGGCCCGCCGGGAGCTGGGCGATGATGCCAATGGTGATGATCAGCGACACACCGTTGCCGATGCCCCGTTCGGTGATCTGATCCCCCAGCCACGTCAGAAACATCGTGCCGGCGGTCATGGTTGCAATCGTCAAAAACTGGAAGCCCAAACCGGGGCGCTGGACGAGGTCCACGCCGAGCCGGTTGATGGTGTCCATGATCCCGGGCAGGAAGGGGTTGGCCTGCGGGTTCTCAAAGGACTTTGCGAGCAGCCACCCCTGAAAAATGCAAAGTACAATTGTCAGATAACGGGTGTATTGCGTGATGGTTCGCCGTCCGCCATCCTCGCGCGAGAGTTTGCCAAGCTGCGGAACCACAGCCGTCAGCAATTGCATCATGATGGAGGCACTGATGTACGGCATGATCCCCAGCGAAAATATCGCGCATTGCGCCAGCGCCCCTCCGCTGAAAAGGTTGAAGAGCGCGGCCACGCCGCCTCCCGAGCCGGAACCGGCATGACGAAACCACGCCGCCAACACCTCACTGTTCACGCCCGGCGTCGTGATCGCCGATCCCGCGCGCATGATGACAATCATCGCCAACGTGAACAAAACCCGCTGCCGAAGCTCCGGGATTTTGAAGATGTTGGTGAATGCGGAAATCATGGCTGGGAGCAATGGGCCACGGGAGCAGGCATCTTATCCTTCACCAACAGGCTGAGGCGAAGGGTGCTCACGCGGCGGGTTTCTGACTCAGAGTGACGGAGCCTCCCAGCTTTTCAATTTTTTCGCGCGCGGCGACGCTGATGATATCCGCCTCGATATGGAAGGCCTTGGTCAGCTCGCCACGGCCAAGAATCTTGATTCCATCCAGCCGCCCGCGCACCAGCCCCGCTCCGCGCAGGAGCTTCTCGTTGATGGCCGCACCGGACTCGAAACGCTTTTCCAGGTCGTCCAGATTTACGATCCCGTAGGCTGTCTTAAAAGCCGCATTGGAAAATCCGCGCTTGGGCAGGCGGCGATAGAGCGGCATCTGACCGCCCTCAAAGCCGGGGCGGATGCTTCCGCCCGCACGGGCCTTCTGGCCCTTGTGGCCTTTGCCGGAGGTCTTTCCGTGGCCGGAGCTTTCTCCGCGTCCGAGTCGTTTGCGGGAGCGCTTGGCTCCCGGATTGGGTTTGAGGTCGTGCAGTCGCATGGGATGATGATCAGGCTGGGGCGGCTTCCGGTGCGGGGCGGCGGAAGGGTTTGCCGCGCATTTTGAAAAACTCTTCTTTGGGGCGCAATGTCCGCAGGGCTTCGAGTGTCGCCTTCACGACATTGGACGGGTTGCTGGAGCCGAGAGATTTGGCGAGAACGTCGCGGATACCCGCCGCCTCGATGACCGCGCGCACGCCGCCACCGGCGATGACGCCGGTTCCTGGCGATGCGGGCCGCAGGAGGACGCGGCCACCGCCAAACTCGCCGACCGTCTCGTGTGGGATGGTATTCTCGTGAACTGACACCGTCACCATGCGCTTGCGGGCGGCGTCGGTCGCCTTGCGGATCGCCTCACTCACTTCATTGGCCTTGCCAAATCCGATGCCGACCCCTCCCTTGCGGTCGCCCGCAACAATCAGCGCACTGAAGCTGAAGCGGCGTCCGCCCTTCACCACTTTGGCGCACCGGTTGATAAAGACCACCTTCTCCGTGGTCTCGGAAGCATCCTGTTTATTATCGCTGGCGGGCTTGGCCCGATCCCTTGTTTTGCGTGTTTGAGCAGCCATAGGTCAAAAATCCAGACCCGCTTCACGGGCCGCGTCGGCAAGGGCCTTGACCTTGCCATGATATTGGTAGCCACCGCGATCGAAGACAACCTTCCGGATGTTTTTTTCTCCGCCGCGCTCAGCCAGGAGCTTTCCGACGCGGGCGGCGGTGACCGCATTGGCCCGGGTGGATTTGTCGCCGCGCAACGCTTCCTCGGTGGTGTGGACGGAGGCAACCGTCCGGGACTCTTCATCGTTGATGATTTGAGCCTGGATGTGCTGCCCGGAAAAATACACGGCGAGGCGCGGACGCCCGGCGGTGCCGGTAACTTTTTTGCGGATGCGCTGGTGGCGCAGTTGGCGTTTGTTGGTGGTGGCCATGAGTTATTGGACGGTTTTTCCTTCCTTGCGGCGAATTTGCTCGCCTGCGTACCGGATCCCCTTGCCCTTGTAAGGCTCGGGCGGATAAAATTTACGGATGTCGGCGGCGATTTGGCCGACGGCATGCTTGTCAACACCCTCTATGGCGATTTTGGTGTTGTCGGTGACGGTGATTTTTATTTCCTTCGGAATGTCCACGAGAATGGGATGCGACTTGCCAAGGCTCAAATTGAGCTTCGAGCCTTGAACTGCCGCGCGGAACCCCACGCCGTGGATTTCCAGATCGCGGCGGAAGCCCTCGCTCACGCCGGTGACCATGTTGGCAATGAGGGCGCGAGAGAGTCCATGCAGGGCGCGCACCTGGCGCGAATCCCCATCGCGCTCAATCGCGACTACCTCTCCCTCGACCTTGGCGCGCACGGAAGCCGGCAGCGTCCACGAGAGCTTTCCCCGGGGGCCTTCGACGGTGACATGTCCGCCCTGGCCAAGACTCACCTTGACCTTCGGCGGGACGGAAACGGGTTTTTTGCCGATACGAGACATAATTTACCAAATGTAAGCGAGGAGTTCCCCCCCCACGTTTTGCTTGCGGGCTTCTCCGCCCGTTAAAATTCCCCGTGGTGTGGAAAGCACGGCGATGCCCATGCCGCCGAGCACACGCGGGATATCTCCCGCGCCCACATAGCGGCGCAGCCCCGGGCGGCTCACCCGTCGCAGGCCGCTGATCACGCTGGCGCGGTTGACAAATTTGTTATGGACGCGCAGGTGCGGGTGTCCGTCTTTGGGTGTTTCGAGGTCGAATCCGGAGATGTACCCTTCCTGTTTGAGGACGCGGGCGATCTCGGCTTTGAGCTTCGAATAGGGCACCGTGAAGTCCGCCTTGCGTGCGCTCGTGGCGTTGCGCAGGCGGGTGAGCATGTCAGCGATGGGATCGGTCATGGTGAATGGTGGTTGTGTCGTCGCGCTTCCGCTCAATCGGCGGCTTTTTCTGTCTCCGGCGCGGACTCTTCCGCAGCCGGCTTCCGCGCCTGCTGGCGGGTCTTGTCGGAAAAGGGCATCCCCAGCTCGGTCAGAAGCGACTTGGCCTCCGCGTTGGTTCGCGCCGTGGTGACAATCGTGATGTCGAAGCCGAGGTTGCGCTTGATTTTATCAAGCTCGACTTCCGGAAAAATCGCCTGGTCGGTGACGCCCAGCGTGTAGTTGCCGTGGCCGTCAAAGGCCTTTGGTGAGACCCCGCGAAAATCCCGGATCCGGGGCAGCGCCATTTTGATGAGGCGCTGGAGAAACTCGTACATGATGCGACCGCGCAGGGTGACCTTCGCTCCAATGGCCTGGCCTTTGCGGAGTTTGAAATTTGCGATGCTCTTTTTCGAGAGTGTGGTCACGGGTTTCTGGCCGGTGATCAGGGCGATTTCGGACTTGGCGATCTCGAGTGCCTCCTTGTAATCGCTCCCTGCGCCGACGCAGGAATTGACAACCACTTTGATGACCTTCGGAACCTCCTGGATGTTTTTGTAGGTGTGCTTTTCACGCAGCGCGGGGATCACGCGCGTCTTGTACTCTTGGAGCAGCTCGGGTGCTTGCTGGGCGCTCATGGATTAATTGGCTTTCTTTGCGGATTTCTTCGCTTTGGTGGCGGTGTCCGGCGTGACCACCCGCACGTTGGAAATGTGGAGCGGGCCTTCGCGCTGGATAATGGCACCGTTCGGATTGTCCTGGGTGCGGCGCTGGTGCTTTTTAATCAGGCGCACGCCCTCAATAATCACCTGTGACTTGGCCGGAATCACCTGCAGGATTTTCCCGCTTGCGCCCCGGTGGTTTCCGGAAATCACCTCGACGATGTCTCCGCGTTTCACATGAAATTTTGGCCTGCTCATAGAACCTCCGGCGCCATCGAAATGATCTTCATGAAATTTTTCTCGCGCAGTTCGCGGGCCACCGGCCCAAAAATGCGCGTACCCCGCGGGTTTTTGTCTTTGTCAATGATGACAATGGCGTTGTTGTCAAAGCGGAGGTAGGAGCCGTCGGGTCGGCGCACCGGGTGTTTGGTGCGGACGACGACAGCGCGCACGACATCGCCTTTTTTGACTGTGCCGCCGGAGGTGGCCTCTTTGACGTTGGCGGTGATGACGTCGCCGACCGAGGCGCTCAGCGTGGATTTTCCGATCACGCCGATCATGGTGGCCATGTTGGCGCCCGTATTATCCGCCACCGCCAGTCTGGATCGAATCTGTATCATAGAATGGACTTAGTGTTTGAGGATTTCGACAAGGCGCCAGCGCTTGAGCTTCGAGAGCGGGCGGGTCTCCATGATGCTCACACGATCGCCCACCTTGGCCTCGTTTTTTTCATCATGGACATGAAATTTCGCGGTCTGTTTGACAATTTTTCCGAATTTGGGGTGTGGGACGCGGCTGACGACCCGGACGACAATCGTCTTTTGCATGGCGTTGGAGACAACTTCTCCGACGCGGATCTTTCTGAGGCTTCTGGCCGGGGCTTCTGCGGTCGTGCTCATATACTCTAATAAAAAAATCTGTATTTGGGTGGATCAGGCTTGTGGGGTTTTGCGTTTGGCGGTGGCCAGTGTGGACACGCGGGCGGCATCGCGGCGCAGGGAGCGGAGCCTGTGGGGTTTTTCGAGCTGGCCGGCCTGTTGCTGGACGCGCAGATTGAAAATTTCATGTTGGAGGTCGCGCTTGCGCGCGTCGAGCTCCTTGACGGTTAATTCTTTGATTTCGGCGATTTTCATGCTGGCAGTCCCTGCGGACGGAATCCGGGGATAAAAAAAGCACGGGAACGTGCTTCCTCCGGAATCCCGACTTTGCGCGGGACAATGACTCTAGCGGACACAAAATCGGAGGCAAGCAGATTTTTTGAAAAAATTTTCGCATGACATCGGGTTCGGAAAACGGCACAGATGAAAAGCTCTATGAAGAAGATTGAGCGTGCTCTGATTTCCGTGTCTGACAAGACGGGGATCGTCGAATTTGCCAGGGGGCTTGTGCGCCGCGGAGTCGAGATCATTTCGACGGGCGGTACGGCCAAGGAGCTGGCGGCAGCGGGAATCCCCGTTGTGGAAATCTCCTCCTTCACCGGCTCGCCGGAAATCCTGGAAGGTCGGGTCAAAACCCTGCACCCCAAAGTGCATGGCGGACTTCTGTTCGTCCGCGGCAACACCCAGCACGAGGAGGAAGCCGCCGCCCACCGCATCCGCCCCATTGACCTTGTCGCCGTAAATCTTTACCCGTTCGCGGCCACCATCGCGCGCAAGGGCGTCACCGCCGCCGAAGCCATTGAGCAGATTGATATCGGCGGCCCCTCGATGATTCGCAGCGCCGCAAAAAATCATGCCTCCGTGACGGTGGTTACGGATCCGGCGGATTACGAGGCGGTTTTGGCTGAGCTGGATCAGGAGGGTGGCTCAACGGGGCAGGCCCTGAGAGAGCGGCTGGCTGTGAAGGCCTTCGCGACGACAGCGGCCTATGACCGTACCATTGCGGGTTTTCTGAATGGCGAGCAGGAGGCGGCGGCGGCTTACCACGTGGACCTCCCGCTCGAGTGCCGTCTGCGTTATGGAGAAAACCCGCACCAGGCGGCGGAGCTTTACGGCGACTTCGGCTCCCACTTTGAGAAGCTCCAGGGCAAGGAACTCTCCTACAACAATATCCTGGACATTTCCGCCGCCACGCGCCTCATCGCGGAGTTTGCCCTGCCCACGGTGGCCATTCTCAAGCACACCAACCCGTGCGGGGTGGCCACGGATGCCGATCTGCGCGCGGCCTGGGACAAAGCCTTCGCCACCGACAAGCAGGCACCCTTCGGCGGCATCATCATCTGCAACCGACCGCTCACCCTCGCCCTGGCCAAAGCCATCGCGGAAATTTTCAGCGAGGTGATCATTGCGCCGGAATTTGATGCGGATGCCCGGCAGGTGCTGGCCAAGAAGAAAAACCTGCGTCTGATGCGACTGCTCAAGGAACCGGCAACCGGCGTTCGGGAGACGCGGTCGGTGGTCGGCGGTCTGCTCGTCGAGGATGTGGACGCGGTCGGGAGTCCGGAGCTCGAGCGCCACGTGGTGTCCGTGCGCCCGCCCACGAAGGACGAGATCGAGGCCATGCAATTTGGATGGCGCGTCGTCAAGCACGTGAAATCCAATGCGATCGTCTATGCCGGGACCGACCGCACCCTGGGCGTCGGTGCCGGACAAATGTCCCGCGTGGATGCCTCCCGCATCGCCGTCTGGAAAGCCAAGGAGGCCGGGCTTTCCCTCAAAGGCAGCGCGGTGTGCAGTGATGCTTTCTTCCCCTTTGCCGACGGCCTCATCGCCGCAGCAGAAGCGGGCGCGACGGCCGCCATCCAGCCGGGCGGCTCGGTCCGGGATCAGGAAGTCATTGCCGCCGCCAACGAGCGCAAGGTGACCATGGTTTTCACCGGGACACGGCATTTCCGCCATTGAGGCCCCATCGCCTCCTCGAACGCCATTTTATGCGGGGGAGGGGGCGGATTTTTTGTGGGTCATGAAGTAGAGCACTGGGACAGCCATGCGGCTGAGAAACAGCGAGGCGATTTCGCCGGCCATCAGCGAGATGGCCAGGCCCTGGAAGATCGGGTCAAAGAGGATCACTGCCGCACCGACAACCACAGCCATCGCCGTGAGAAGCATGGGACGGAAACGAATGGCACCCGCATCAATCACCGCCTGATCCAGCGGGAACCCCTGGGCCTGCCGAAGCTGGATGAAATCCACGAGAATAATGGAATTGCGCACGACGATCCCCGCTCCCGCCATGAAGCCGATCATGGACGTCGCGCTAAAGAATGCGCCCATCATCCCGTGCGCCGGCAGGATGCCCACCAGCGAAAACGGAATGGCCGCCATGACGACCAGCGGCGTCACGAACGATCCGAACCAGCCCACCATCAGCAGATAGATCAAAACGAGAACGGCGGCGAAGGCCAACCCCAGATCTCGAAAAACCTCGAGGGTGATGTGCCACTCTCCATCCCACTTGAGCGCGGGCGCGAACTCCGTAAAGGGCAGGGTGGCATTGTGGATGGCGATGCGACCGGTCTCCCCTCCAAAATCACCGGCATCGAGCCGGGCGATGCGTTTGTTCATTTCGAGGATGGCATAGACGGGGCTTTCCACTTCGCCGGCCACATCGGCCAGCACGTAGATGACGGGCAGGAGATTTTTGCGGTAGAGGCTCTGGTCTTCGAGGGTATGATCCGTGCGCACCAGCTCGCGCAGGGGGATCAGCGGGGCATTGCCGCCAATGCCACCGGGTTCGGGCAGGGCATTGGCATCGCCGGAGCGCACCCGCAGCGCCAGGAGCTGATCGGGCGAGGATTTGTCACGGCGGGCCAGCTCGAGCACAAGGTTGACGTCCTCTTTTTCGCGCGGCAGGTGGACGAGGTCCACAGACTGGCCGCTGGTTGCGATGGAAAGCGTGTGGGCGATGGTGTCCGCGCTGATGCCATTGAGTGCGGCTTTCTCCTTATCCACGACAAAGCGGGTCTTGGGCCGGGGGGACTCGACGTACCAATCCACATCCACCACCCCCGGCGTCCCTTCAAGGATTTTTTTGATCTCGGTGGCCAGTTTCATGCGTGAGGCCTCGTCCGGGCCGTACACCTCCGCCACCAGTGTCTGGAGAACCGGCGGGCCGGGAGGCACCTCGGCCACCGCCAACCGCGCGTGGTGACGCGCCGCGATTTCAGCCAGTCTCGAGCGCACGCGCTTGGCCATGTCGTGGCTCTGTTCCTTGCGCTCGTGTCGGGAGCGCAGGTTCACCTGCAGATCCGCGACGGCCGGCCCGGAGCGCAGAAAGTAATGCCGGACGAGACCGTTGAAATTAAAGGGCGACGCCGTACCCACATAAACCTGCACGTCGCGCACTTCCGGCTCCGGCAGAAGCGCATCGGCCATCTCCCGCGCCACCGCCGCCGTCTGCTCAAGCGAACTGCCCTCCGGCATGTTTAGAATCACCTGAAACTCGCTCTTGTTGTCAAAGGGCAGCATCTTCACCTTCACAAAACCGATGGGCACAAGGGCCATCGCAGCCAGCAACAACACCACGATGCCGCCCAAAAACGGCCACCGCCACTTCGTGTCGTGGATCAGGTGTCCCATCCACTTCCGGTAGAGCAGGGTAAAGCGCCCCTCGACCTCGCCGTGAGCGCGGGCTCCCGTCACTTCCCCGGCCAGGATCCTCCGCGCCGCCCAGGGCGTAACGACGAACGCAATGAGCAGCGACCAAAACATGGCCGCGCTGGCTCCGACGGGAATCGGACGCATGTAAGGCCCCATCAACCCGCTCACAAAGGCCATCGGCAGGATCGCCGCAATGACCGCCAGCGTGGCCAGAATCGTCGGATTGCCCACCTCGGCCACCGCATGAACGGCCACCGTACTCAAATTCGCCCCGCGATTTTGTGGCATCCGGTAATGCCTGACGATGTTTTCCACGACAACGATCGCGTCATCCACCAGAATGCCAATCGAGAAGATCAGGGCGAAGAGGGTGATGCGGTTGAGTGTGTAGCCGTGCAGGTAAAACACCAGGAGGGTCAGCGCAAGCGTTGTGGGAATGGCGATGGCGACCACGAGTGACTCGCGCCAGCCCAGAACAAACAGAACCAGCAGCGACACGCTCACCACCGCGATGGCCATGTGAAAAAGCAGCTCGTTGGATTTTTCAGCGGCTGTCTCGCCATAGTCGCGCGTCACCGTCACCTCCACATCCTCCGGCAAAATGCGCCCGCGCACTTCCTTGAGTTTGCGCAACACCTCACGGGAGATATTCACCGCGTTGGCTCCCGGTTCCTTGGCGATGCTGAGGGTCACAGCCGATTCAATTCCCCGATCCCGCTCCGCATGGAAGACATAGGCGGACGGCTCTTCCGGGCCATCCGTGACTTCCGCAACATCGCGCAAATACACCGGGCTGCCATCAAAGACGCCCACCACAATCATGCGCGCTTCCTCGGCACTGGTGATGAATCCCCCGGATTCGATGAGGATGGTTTGGTTCTCGGCGGTGATCCCGCCAGCGGGCGATTGGCGGTTGCTCTGCTGGATCATGGGTATGAGACCCGCCGCCGTGAGGCCGTGCGAGGCCAGACGCACCGGGTCGAGCTGAACACGAACCTGCCGCCGCAGTCCGCCCAGGATGCGCGTCTCCGCCACCTGCGGGATTTGCCTGACCGCGTCCTGCAGCTCCGCAGCGAGGCGGCGCAATTCCATTGGCCCTTGCGCGGCACTGTGGAGCGTCAGGGCCAGGATGGGTACGTCATCAATCGTCCGGGGCTTGATGAGAGGCTGCGATACCCCATGCGGGATGCGGTCAAAATTCGCCTGCAATTTTTGATTAAGGCTGATGACGCTTTGCTCGGTGTCGGAGCCGACCTGGAAGCGGACGATCAGCAGGCTCTCGGCGGGCCGCGAAGTCGAGTACACGTATTCCACGCCCGGGATTTCCGAGAGCAACTGCTCCATGGGCCGCGTCACGCGCTCCGCCACCTCACGCGCACCCGCTCCGGGCATGGAAACCATCACGTCCACCATGGGCACTTGGATTTGGGGCTCTTCCTCGCGCGGAAGCAGAATGACCGCCGCCAGACCCAGCAAAATGGAGGAGACAATGAGCAGCGGGGTCAGCTTGCTGTCCACAAACATCCGGGCCATCCGTCCGGCGAGACCCTCGCCGACAACTCCGGAGGATTCGGTGCCCGCCCCTGCCTTGAGCGGCTTCATTTCATTCCCTCCACATGCGCTCCATCCCTCAGTTGGGACGCATCCTCGACGACCACAGCCTCCCCGCCAGAAAGCCCGCTCAGGATCTCCACTCCACCATCGAACACACGCCCGGTTTTCACCAGCCGCAGCCGCGCCCGCCCGCCCTCAACCACAAAAACCATCTCGAGCTGCCCGCGCCGGACCACAGCAGTCTCCGGAACAAGAACCGCCGGACGCTCTTTGACCGGGATGCGTGCGCGTCCGAATTGACCCGCCCGTAAGCCCTCGGCGGCTGGCAGATCCAGCTTGACCAAATACGTGCGGCTGGCCGCCGAGGCGGAGGGGGCGATTTCCGAGACCACGCCTTGCAGATGCGCATGAGCCGCTCCCACCTGCACCGGAACCCGGGACTGCATGGCCACCCGACCGATCAGCGCTTCCGGAACCTCGGCTTCAAATCGCAACAGGGAGGAGTTTTCCACCTCCAACAGCGGCTTCCCCGGCGAAGCCAGATCCCCCACCTCCGCCAGCTTGCGCGTCACCACACCGTCAAATGGCGCCGGGATTTCCGTGTACCCCAGCATCGTCTTCGCCTCGACAAGCCCGGCGTCCGCCGTGCGCAAACGCGCCGTCGCTGCGTCAAACTCCTGCCGCGTCGCCGACCCGCTTTGCAATAATCGCTGCGACCGCGCAAAGTCTTTCTGAGCCTGTTCCTGCGCCGCCACCGCCTGATCCAGGCGCGCACGGATTTCCCGCGCATCAATCGTCACGAGCGGGTCGCCGTGCGTCACCCGCGTCCCGGGTGTCACGCGGATCGTATCCACCACGCCCGTCACTTTGGCCGACAAGACAGCCCGTTGTGCCGCCTGAACACCTCCCACCACTTCCTCCTCATCCCAGATCGGAACGGGTGCCACCGTCACCACCCGCACCGTCCGCGTCGCCTCCGACGGCTTCCCGGGACTTTCCGGATTTTTCCCACAACCCGACAAAAAAATCAGTGCCACACCCACCCCAATCCCCGCCCATCCGGACCAACACCTGAAAAATTTTCGGATCATCATCAACCTTGTATATTGCCATTTGGTAATATATCAAGAACAATTTATGCCTAAAGCTTCCCTGAAATCCATGCCCTCCCGACAATTTTCCCGTCTGGCCGGATTGTTTTCCATTCTCAGCGACCCGGCGCGTTTGCGCATCCTGCAGAGTCTGCGTGGGGAGGCGCTCTGTGTCGGGGACATCTCCCGCCGCAGCCGTCTCAAGCAGGCCAACACCTCAAAACATCTGCGCCTGCTGCGTGAAGCCCGAATCGTTTCCACCGAGCGTCACGGAACCACCATCCTCTACCAGATCACCGAGCCGCTCGTCATCGAGCTCTGCGACCTTGTCTGCGGAAATCGCAGGTGGGCGTAAGATTTTCGGTTGATATTTTAGCCTGCAAAATTACGTTTGCATGGCGTGACCTCGTCCATCATCAATCCGTCGCGGCATGGGGTGTCTCCCCTGGCGCGCTGGTTTATACCGGCGCTGATGTTTTCGCTGTTGCTGCATGGGATATTCTATTGGTGGGCCAATGGGTTGGCGGTGCGGCGCATGAGTCCGGAGTACTACGATCAGATCGTGCCGAGGACGTTTCGCGTTGAGCGGGTGGAGATTGACCCCAAGTCGTTGGAACCCGAGCCGGCGGAAGAGAAGCTGGCGGCCCTGGTGCCCGTGGCCGTGAGTGCGCCTGAAGAGAAAATTTCTTTTGGCGAGTTGGCCGCGCCGGAGGGCTCGCGGATCGCGGCTCCCAAGATCGAGGTTCCTCTCCCGCTGGAAAAGCCCGGGCCACCGGGCGGGCATGCGTCCGCGACGCTGGATGCCCGTCAGATCGCGGGGGCGCGCAGCATCCTGGAAAACGACAATTCGTTGCTCAAGGATGTGCTGGCGGACAATCCCGCCACGGGAGCCACCGCTGCCGTGGAGAACATTGGCCCGCAGGCTGGGGCATCGCTCGCTCCCGAGGGAGCGCTGGCGGGCACTTCGCAACCCGGGTACAGCAACCTGAGCGAGCTGTTGGCCCAGACCGGGCCGCTCACTGCGGAAACAAAACCCATTTTGATGCCCACCGACCTGCTCTTTGATTACGATTCTGCGGGTTTGCGCGAGGCGGCACTGGAGAGCCTGAAACAGCTTGCGGTGCTGATCGAGAGGAATCCGCACGCAAAGTTTCGTATCGAGGGCCATACCGATTCCTTTGGCTCCGAGGCTTACAACATGGATTTGAGCATTCGGCGGGCGGAAGCCATGCGCATGTGGCTCGTGGATGCAATGGGCGTCGCACCGGAGCGCATCAACATTCGCGGCTATGGTGCTCCCCGATTGAAGGCCCCCGCCACGGGCACCATCGAGGAACAACAGATCAACCGCCGCGTCGAAATTGTCATCCAAACCGCCGGGTCTCCATGACCGGCCAGCCGGAACCCGTTTCAGGAACCGCCAGCCTGCGGCAGCAGGCACTGGGCCACGACGAGCCAACGGCGGTCTTCAAGGGGTTCCGCAAAACCGAGGAAGACCGCCTGCGACTGGCCCATAAAAATGGGGGCGGTGGGCGCGAGGTGGCGCGTCAGCGTTCGGAAATGGTGGACGTCCTGCTGCGGGAGCTGTTTTCGCACATTCTGGCGCGGCATGCTCCCCGGGGGCTTCCCGAGCCGGTGGTCGTGGCGGCGTTTGGCGGATATGGCCGCCGCGAGCTGAGTCCGTTCAGCGATATTGACATCATTTTTTTGCATCCGAAATCCAGGCTGTCGCCGGTGGCCGAGGAGTGTATCCGGCAGACCCTGACCGCGCTGTGGGACATCGGATTCAAAGTGGGTCATGCGACGCGCTCCCTCCGGGATGCGCTCAAAACCGCCAATGAAGACCTGGTCGTGAAAACGTCCATGTTGGAGTGCCGCTTCCTGGCGGGAGACCGTGAGCTTTTCGCCAGCTTCCGCAAGCGTTTCGAGCGCGAGTGTGTCCAGGGCCGTGAGGCCGCCTACATCCGGTGGCGGCTGGACAATCAGGCCAGGCTTCACGCGAAGTACGGGGGCAGTATTTTCATGCAGGAACCGCATTTGAAAAACGGGGTGGGGGGATTGCGGAGCTATCAGAACCTTCTTTGGCTGGCCTATTTCAAGGAGCGTGTGATGACCCCCGCAAAGCTGGTGGAAAAAAAGATCCTGCGGGATGCGGAGCGCAGGAATCTCGAGACCGGCTACGATTTTTTGTTACGGACGCGCACCGCGCTGCATCATCTGGCCGGGCGCTCCTCGGATTTGCTGACCCTGCAAATGCAGGGGCGCGTTGCGGCGGCCCTCGGCTACCCGGAGAAACACATCCTGCGCCGCATCGAGGCCTTCATGCGCGACTACTACACCCATGCCCGACAGATCGCCTTTCTCACCACGGCGGCCACCACGCGCCTGGAGGTCATTCCTGAAACACCCCGCCCGCGGTTGCTCGGCTTTTTACAGCCTCGTGCCGCGCGGTTTGACGGATTCCTTGCCAAGGGTGGCAGGTTGTTTCCGGAGTCTCCCAAAGCACTCGCCGCCGACCCGTTCCGGATGATGCGCGCCTTCCATCACGCCCAGTCGCGACACCTCGGGCTGAGTGGTGAACTGCGCGATGCCATCCGCAACCGCCTCTCCAAGGTGGACACCGCCTACCAATACGCAACCCCACCCCGCGAGACATTCCTGAACATCCTTTCCCGAAAGGGGGAAGTGGGGCGCATCCTGCGGGAGATGCACACGCTGGGCTTCCTCGGAACCTACATCCCTGAGTTTGGAGACCTGACGTGCCTCGTTCAGCACGAATTTTACCACCGCTACACAGCCGACGAACACACGCTGGTCTGCATCGAGAAACTCGATTCCGTGCTTTTCAGCGAAGATGTCCGGTTTCGGGGCTACCGTGCGCTCCTGCAGCAATTTGAAGACCCGGCGATCCTGTACCTCGCAATCCTCCTCCACGATATTGGCAAGGCTGCCAACAAGCGTCACCACGAGGACATCAGCGCCACCCTGGCGGACCGCGTGGCCCACCGCCTCCAGCTCGCCCCCCAACGCCGCAAAATGCTCGTCACTCTCGTCAATGCACACGGCGAAATGAGCGCGGTGGCCCAGAAACGCAATTTGGAGGATCCGGCGACCATCAGGCAATTTGCGGGTATCGTTGGCAATAAGGCCAATCTGGATGCGCTGATGCTCGTCACTCTGGCCGATGGGATGGGCACCGGAGATGAAAAATGGTCTGACTGGAAGGAAACGCTCGTCTGGACGCTCCACCGCAATACCGCCCAATACCTCGAACGCGGAGAGGAATCCCGCGACGCTTCACATCTCAACATTCGAAAGTTGCGGGATCAGGTGGCCGAACTCCTCCCGCCGGATTTCACGGAAGAAATTTCCGCTCACTTCGAGTTCATGCCCGACCGCTATTGGCGGATGTTTGAGGCGGAGACTGTCGCCGGCCACCTGCGGCTGTTCCGTGACTTTTTGGGAAATCATCTCCGCTCGGAATCCGGCGCCCTGACACCCGCACTCCATTGGATTGCACACCCGGAGCTGGGCCACAGCGAGGTCTGGGTTTGTGGATGGGATCGCCCGCGGCTTCTCGAACGAATCGCCGGCGCCTTTCTCTCCTGTCATATCAACATCCTCAGCGCGGATATTTTCACGCGCAGCGACAATCTCGTGCTGGATTGCTTCCATGTGGACAACTCCACTCTCTCCGCCATCAGCGCAAAAGAAATGGCCCGCGTGGAAAGCCGCCTCGTGGAAAGCCTGCGCGTCGAGATGTATGATTTCACCCCGCTGCTGGGACGCGCCGCGCGGCTGCGATCCTACCGAATTTCGCAGGAGGCCGATCTGCCAAGTGTGATCTCGGTGAGCAATTCCTCGCATCCTGTGTACACACTGGTGGACATCCAGACTCCCGACCGTCTGGGGCTGCTCTACGGGATTCTGCGGGCACTGGGAGAAGCGGGAGTCAATATCGAAACGTCCCGGATCAGCACGGAAAGGGATGTGGCTCTCGACAGCTTCTATATCACAGGAAAAAACGGGGGGAAGGTGGCGGACGCGGCGGCTGTTCGCCGCCTCCAGCTCCTCCTCGAAGGCGTTTGCGACGCGCCCCGCGACGAACCCCCTCCCGCTACTGAAGCTCGAAGTTAATGTTCACTGTGTAAGCACCCCCATCGCCCAAGCCCGGCGGCAGCGGGTCAATCTGCCGCACCTTCTCCAGGGCCGCCTCGACGGACTGATCCATCACCGCATTCGAACTGCCCTGAATGATTTTTGCCGAGGTGATCCTGCCATCCTTCTCGATGCGGATTTGGACGGTGCAAATAAATTGATGGCCAGGATCAAAAATCGAAACCGGCTGATCCCATTGGCTGAAAAACCGGTCGTGGATCAACTCATGGTACCACGCAAACTCCGACGGATCCCCCTGACCCACCGACTTTTTTGCCGCACCTGATCCCTTGGCTGCGGCACCCGCCCCCCCGCCACCCGAGTCACCCTTCGCGCCAGAACCCTGATTGGCAGACGAACTGCCTTCCTTTGTGCCTGCGTGAGATTTGGACGGAGATGCGCCGGGGTGCGGTGTCGCCTTGGCTCCCTCCTTGGCTTGAGGCTTGGAATCTGCTGATTGGGATTTGGGTTTCGGTGTGGATTTCGTCTCTGGTTTTGGTGTCGGCTTGGGGGTGGATTTCGGTTTCGGCTTCGGCGTCGGTTTTGGCGTCGGTTTCGGTGTTGGCTTGGGAGTAGGCTTCGGCGTTGGTTTAAGTGTTGGTTTCGGTGTTGGAGTTGGCGTCGGCTTTGGCGTTGGTGTCGGTGTTGGTTTCGGAGTGGGCGTTGGCGTTGGAGCTGGCAAGGGAGTTTCTTCTTCCGGTGTCGGCTCTGGTGTCGGCTCTGGTGTCGGCTCTGGTGTCGGCTCCGGTGTCGGCTCCGGTGTCGGCTCCGGTGTGGGTTCGGCAGCGGCTGACTGTCCGTCTGAAGCGGCTGATTGGAGGGCGGTGGCGGAGTCCGAAAAGGCACCTGCGTCCATCCATACCACCTCGCCTGTCGGTTTTTTTACTTTCGTAGAGCGCGCAAAAAACAAAATCGCACCAATGACGATAATGTGCGCCAAGGCGACAAGGATCAAATTTTTGCGGAACCGCCTCTCCTCCATGGTGCAGGAATCAATTCAGGGTTGAATCTCGATATATTCACGCAGCTCCTCAAATGCTTTGCCATTAGATGACGACAAATCGGATTTTCACTCCCCCATCTTACAACGCCCTCCGGCGATTGTCTAAATGAGAAGTGCCGACGGACTTTCGGAGATTGATCTCCGGAACACGCGATATTATACCTTCCACCATCTCACCATTTCCATGGCATCGAAATCCGCCACCAATACGCCCGCACGACTTGATGATCTCGTACTGCGGCCCAGCGAGCGCGTGCTGCAATACCTGCAGCAGGAATTTGACCGACCGGGTTTGGCCAACGGAGCGCGACTGCCCAGCAATCGTGAGCTGGCGCGGAGGCTGGGGGTCAGCATCCCAACCGTGCAGAGCGTCCTCAAGCGGCTGAGCAATTCCGGGCGCGTGCTTGTGCGTCACGGCAGTGGGACGTATCTCCTTTCCAAAAGCCGGGAGGGAGGGGAACCGCTCCGAGTGGCCATCGCGTCCTTGTTGCATCCGGGCGAGCAGCTCAACGATCCGTGGCTCGAGGCCATCGTTTCGGGGTTCATGCCGGTAGCCTTGAAATCACACCCGACCACATTCGTGGGAATCGCACCGGAAAAATTCGGCCAGGACGAGAGCGTTGCCGCCCTGTTGTCCGAGCTTCCGAAAGCGGATGGGCTGATTATTTTGCCCTATGCGTTGATGCCCAAGGATCGGGATTTTGTGGCTGGAGAATATGAGAGGGCGGGTAAGCCGGTGGTTTACCTCAATCCGCCGGAAGTGAATGCCACGCAAAACTTTGTCGCGACCGATTATCTCGGCCCGGCGGTGAGGTTGGGGCGGGCATGGCGGCAGAGTGGACGGAAAAGGGTCGTGCTCTATACGGTGCTGCAACCCTATGAATATGCAGTTTCCGCTCAGTTGCGGCTCATGGGATTGGCCTGTGGAATCGGCGATGCCCTCGGAAACTCGGTCTCCCTCCAAGTGCTGCAGCCCGGGGAATCCGGATCGGAGGCCGCCTACCAGACCATGAAAAAAATCCTCCGAGGTCCGGAGCCGCCGGATGCGATGCTGGTGGCCATGCACGGAGCGGTGGCGGGCATCCGCCGGGCGCTTGAGGAGGCGGGGTTGAAGGTGCCTGCGGATGTCAGTCTTGTCTCCATCGCAAAGCAAAACGACACACCCCGTAAGGCGGATCTCGCCAGCGAGACGTTGATCCACGAGCCGACCGCCCCGCTGAGCGTCGGATTGCTCGAAATGCTTTTCGACCGCATCAAACACGATGGTGCCAGCCGACCCGGAAAGTACACTTCGGCCACCCTCGTCGGCAACCTGTCCACCCGCCCCGTGGAAAATTCCCTCCTGGGCCTCTAAGGAATCACCCGGAAATTACAGGCTCCGTCTGCCGGACTTTTTGTCGTCGTCTCAAATATAATCTCCTTCCGTTGGAGGACCGCTGGTAGAATTGGTTGCATGGAGGCATTGAAACAGGCTGAGGCGGAGTCGGCGCGACTAGTTGAGGGGATTTTCGCCGGTCGGCGGGCGGATCTGGCGCGGGCGATTACCTTGATCGAGAGCAATGCGCCGCGCCACCGACCGGCGGCCCGCGAGGTTTTGCGGCGCATTGACGCGCAGAAGCCCGCACGCACCACCCAGCGCATTGGCATTTCCGGCATTCCCGGAGCTGGAAAGAGCACCTTCATCGAGACGTTTGGGAACTTTCTTTGCGATCACGGACATCGCGTCGCGGTGCTGGCTGTGGATCCGAGCAGCCCGGTGAGTGGCGGGAGCATCTTGGGGGACAAGACCCGCATGGAACGGCTCTCCCGGCGCGAGGAATGTTTCATTCGTCCCTCGCCCTCCGGCGGCGTACTTGGCGGGGTGGCCCGCAAAACGCGCGAGTCCCTCCTTTTGTGCGAGGCGGCCGGACATGACATTATCCTGGTGGAAACGGTGGGCGTGGGCCAAAGCGAGATTGCCGTGCGCTCGATGGTGGACTGCTTTCTGCTTCTGATGATCGCCGGTGCGGGCGATGAGCTGCAGGGCATCAAAAAGGGCATTCTGGAAATCGCCGATCTCCTCGTGGTCAACAAAGCCGATGGCGAAAACCGTCCGCGTGCGCTTGCGACCCGCGCCGAACTCGAGCGTGCGGCCCGATTTTGGAATCCCTGTTCGCCAGGCTGGAAGACGCCGGTGCTGGCCATTTCTGCACGCCACAGCGAGGGCATTGAGAACCTCTGGGCGCAGATTGAAGCCTTTACGGCTCACACGCGGGCGACGGGGCTGGAGGCGACCCGCCGACAGGAACAAAACCTCGATGGGTGGCGTTCGCTGGTCGGGAGCGAGCTGCGCACCCGCGTGCTCGCGCACCCACGCATGGCCAGCGAGGCTGCCGCCATCGAGGAGCGCGTGCGCACCGGCACCACCACCCCCTCTCTCGCCGCCGAGGAACTCCTCGATCGGTTCGATGCCCTGCTGACCCCGTAGTCTGGGGGCTGCTACGATGCGGGCTGGTGCAGCCGGGCCACCTGCTCCCATACCTCGCGCTCCTGCGGCGAGAGGGGCCCCTCGGGTAAGGTGACCTGCAACGAGACATAAAAATCTCCCCGGGTTCCTCCCGCACCCGGCAACCCGCGCTTGGCCAGACGGAAACGCTTGCCCGGCTGTGAACCGGGCGGGACTTTCAATTTGACGGTTACACCGTCCGGGGTTCTCACTTTGGCTTCGGTGCCAAGAACGGCCTGCCATGCGGGGATTTCGTAATCGTGGAGGATGTCGCTGCCGGAGATTTCGTAGTCGGGGTGTTTTTCGTATTTTACACGCAGGAAGAAGTCGCCGGCTGCTCCTCCGCCTGCTCCCGATCCGCCGATGCCGGCCAGCCGGATGCGCTGACCCTCGCGGATGCCCTTCGGGATGCGCACCTTGTAGGTCTCGGTTTTACGGGAACCGGAGCGCCGGAAGGAAAGGCTCCGGGTGGCACCGTGCAATGCCTCTTCGATGGTGACGAGAAAATCGGATTCCATGTCCTGACCACGCAGGGGCATGTCCCCACCCCCCCAACTGGAGACACCACCCCCACGCCGCGCGCCAAAGAGGTGCTCGAAGAAATCGCTAAAGCCGGTGCTGCCCCCAAACCGGAACTCTCCCTCTCCCGGGAACCCCCCGCCGCTCCACGCGCCGCCTCCCCCCTGCGGAGGCGGAGGTGCCTGCCAATTGGGACCCAGCTCATCGTATTTGCTCCGCTTGTCAGGGTCTCCAAGAACCTCATAGGCTTCGTTGATCTCCTTGAACTTCGCCTCCGCATTTTTTTTGTCCTGCGCCACATCCGGATGGTACTTGCGAGCCAGCTTGCGAAAGGCCGACTTGATTTCCTCCTGACTGGCAGAGCGCGTCACTCCCAGCGTGTCGTAATAATCGCGGAATTGGATAGGCATGTGAGCACTCTATACAAAACTTGTGATTCACGGGAATCCCGTAAATGCTGAGGACATGATTGATATTCGGCTGATTCGTGAAACCCCGGACGTGGTGCGGGAGCGGCTGGCCTTGCGCGACCCCTCCCTGGCGGAAGCGGTGGATGCGCTCATCGCCTGTGATGCAGATCGGCGCTCGGTGGAAACCCGCCTCCAGCGGCTGCAGGCTGATCGCAACCGTTTGAGCAAGGACATCGGTCGCCTGCGTGCCGACAAGCAGGACTCTTCGGCGCTCGAAGCCGAGGTCAGGTCTCACTCCACCGAGATGGAGCGCCTCGCCGCCGAAGGGGAATTGCTGGCCCAACGCCAAAAGGAGATGCTCCTGGGCATCCCCAATCTGCCCCATGAGGGCATCCCGCGCGGAACCGGACCGGAGCAGAATCCGGTCGTGCGCGTCCACGGCGAGCCGCCGGTCATGGCCGCGCCCCGTGACCACCTTGCCCTGGGTGCGGATTTGGGACTTTTCGATTTCGAGCGCGCCACCAAAATTTCCGGTAGTGGGTTTGTCTGTCTGACGGGTGCCGGGGCCCGTCTCGAGCGCGCCCTTGCCAACTTCCTCCTCGACCTCCACACACGCGAAGGCGGATACGTGGAAATCGCGCCCCCGTTGCTTGTCCGCTCAGAAGCCCTCCTGGGCACGTCACAGCTTCCCAAGTTTGAAGACCAACAGTATCGCACCGAACGCGATGACCTCTACCTGCTCCCCACCGCCGAGGTGCCTGTCACCAATCTTCATCGCGAGGAAATTCTCAGCCACCTCCCCCTGCGCTATGCCGCCTTTACCCCCTGCTTTCGGCGCGAAGCCGGCGCATCCGGACTGGGAACGCGCGGCCTGATCCGGATGCACCAATTCGACAAGGTCGAACTCGTCAAAATTTGCCGCCCCGAGGAATCTGCCGCCGAACTCGAATCCCTCACAGCGGACGCGGAAAGGGTGCTCCAGCGTCTCGGCCTCCACTACCGCGTCGTGGAACTCTGCTCCGGCGATTTGGGATTTGGTGCCTGCCGCACCTACGACCTCGAAGTCTGGGCTCCCGGACAAGGCAGCTACCTCGAAGTCTCGAGTTGCTCCAACTTCGGCGACTTTCAGGCCCGGCGGATGAACATGCGCTTCAAGGAATCGCCCGAAAGTAAACCCGTCTTCTGCCACACTCTCAACGGCTCAGGAACAGCACTCGCCCGCCTCTTTGTCGCCATCATTGAGACTGGCCAGCAGCCGGACGGCTCGGTGCACCTCCCGGAACCACTCCACCCCTATTTTGGAGGGACGACCATCAGCCCCATGCCAAATAAGCCGCACCCTTGCCAAGCCGCAGCGACCACGCCATAATCCCTCCATGAACAACCATCGAGAAGTCACACTGACCCGCGACTGCAACGCAATCCAAATCCCCAGCGGCAACCCCATCGAACTCCCCGCCGGCCTGCAAGTGGTCATCACACAATCCCTCGGCGACACCTACACCGTGGCCACACCAGGCGGCCTCGCCCGTATCGAACAACAGGACGCGGATGCTCTGGGCCTGGACGCGGCAGAGGCCTCAACCGCCAAAATCCCGGTGCCCGCCGAAGGCTCGATCGAGGAGGCCATCTGGACTCAGCTCAAGATGGTCTATGACCCGGAAATCCCCGTGAACGTCGTGGACCTCGGCCTGATTTACGACTGTGCGGTCAGCGAAAGAGAAGGTGGCGGACGCATGGTCAATGTGAAAATGACGCTGACCGCTCCGGGCTGCGGCATGGGCGCGGCGATCAGTGCCGACGCGCGCTCGAGGATTCTTGCGCTGGAAGGCATCGAGGATGCCGAAGTCGAACTCGTCTGGGATCCCCCGTGGAATCAGTCCATGATCAGCGAGGAAGGCCGCATGAAACTGGGCCTCATGTAATCCCCCGAAGGGACGCAGGAACTCAGACTCTGGAAGCCTCCGACACCTCCAGCCGCCAATCCTTGCGGGTGCGCGAACGGGTCAGCCGGAGCGGCTGACCGAAAGCGCGGGAGAGCGCGGGGGACGTGAGGGAACGGACGAGCGGGCCTGTGGAAATCACACGCCCTCCTCCCAGAATCAGCGCATGGGTGAAGGTGGGTCGGATTTCTTCGACATGGTGCGTCACCAGGATCACTCCGGGGGCATCCGGCGTCCGCATGAGGTCTTCGACAAACCGCAAAAATCGTGTGCGTGCCACCGGGTCAAGGCCCGCGCACGGTTCATCCAGGATCAACAGCTGTGGGTGCGTCATCAGGGCCCGCCCAATCAATACGCGCTGACGCTCTCCCTGGGATAAAAACAGCCACGGACGGTCCGCAAGGTGCCCCGCATCCACCCGCCTCAATACCCGCTTGGCCTCGCGCCGATCCGCAGCATGCACAGGCCCCCAGTGGTTGATCGTGGCAAAACGCCCGCTGATAACCACCTCCTGCGCGGTCTCGGGATTTTCGATCTGCTGGGAGATGCTGGCACTGACGATGCCAATGACGCGCCGCAGTTCCCGCCAGTCGGATTCCCCATAGGTCTCACCGAGCACCGAAAGATGCCCCTTGGTGGGCGGCAGGTATCCGGTCAATGCTCGCAACAGGGAGGTCTTTCCGCTCCCGTTGGGGCCGACCACCACCCAGTGCTCACCCCGACGGATTTCCCAATCCACACCCTTCAGGATGGTCGCTCCCCCACGCGCAATCGTCAGACCCCGAACCGAAAGAACCGACATCAAAATTACCGCGCCACTGCCCCCCTGCCGCTCCTCATGGCTGCACCTCGGTCAGCAACACAAGCTGATCGCCACGCAGTTCGAGAAGCCTTTCCGCCGCCTCCCGCTCGTCCGCAGACATCCCATCCACGGAAAATTTCAGAGCTTCTCCTCCATTGCCGGGCGAGATGCTCACCCCAGCCGCGATCAGTTCCACAGCCGCCAGGGTGCTGTTGGCTGAATTGGTCATCCCGGCCGCCACCGCAGAATTGTACATTGAAGCGATATTCTGCGCATTGCGCCGGTTTTTTACCGCATCCGCCGAATACACAATCGGCCCAATCATGGGCAGCCCAATCGCAGCTATAACTCCTATAACCGCAATGACCACCATCAGCTCGACCAGACTAAACGCTTTGGCATGAGGAGGTTTCATTGAATGAATGTCACCGGTTGCACGAAAATATGGCATTTTCCAGTCTGTGACACAAGCAAGATTTTTGGGTTTGTTCATGGGGCTGGTTTTGGTTGTTGGGTTTGTTGGGAGAGGTTATGGCAAATGGTTGCGAGTTGTTGGGGGTTTGGGGTTGAGTTTTCGTCCTGCCAGGGGATGGCGCGGCGAAAGGCGGCTTCTGCTTTGGAATGGCGTTGGAGGCTCATCAGGAGAAGCCCCTTTCCGACAAAGCTGGAAAACAGGTTTTCGCGGCCCATCGAGTTTGGATTATTGATCCAATCTGGCAGTGTGGTGAGGGCATCCGAGATGCTCCGATCATAAAATTGCAGGCCACGTTCGGAGAATATCAATTCGAGGGGAGTATTGCGGAAGTGCGCGGCGCGCATCCGGTAATAGTCGCCCCAGCGAGAAAACCCCGCAATCAATTGAGGAAAGTGACGTCGGACGAAAATCCGGTCAGCCTTGTTTTGGTATTCGAGTGTCTCTCCTGAGGCGAGCAACCGTGAGACAACCGCGCAAGAAAACCATGCGGCTTCATTATCGGGGATGGCGCGGGCCGCGCGGAGGTAGGCCTCTCGTGCTGCGAGCAGGTTTTTGTGCCGGGTGGCTGGGTCTGGCGAGGCGAGGCCGGATTTCAGATGGAGGTCGCCGCGTGTAAAGCTCAAGGAATTGAACGGGGAAATGCTCTCGCCATCGAGCAAGACGCGGAGTGCCTCCTCTGGCTGAGGGCCGGACGAGGAGTCTGGAGCACTCAGGGTGGTCGCCAGCAACAACCGCACTGCGACATTCTGCGGGCGGAGAGCCACTGCGAGCCGGGCCCATTCCCTGCGCGCATCGGCACCATGAGCTGCTTCCGCCCGCTCCTGCGCAAATTCTCCGGCGAGGAGACGACCAGGCAGCCAAACCATCGCCCCCAGAACCCCCACCCCACACAGACCAAGGAGAATGAGCTTTCCGAGCGAACTCGCACGCAACGACTCCACGAAACGCGCCAGAAAACCCGTCCCACGGGACAGCCCAAGAACGACCGGTGAAATCCCCACCACGACAGCCCACCATAACGCCAGCGCGAAAATCCCGCTCGGACTCGAAGGACGAACCAGCACAGTCAGCCATCCCAGACCCGCTGCCGCCACCACCCACAACAACACCGGGAATTGCCAGCCGTTCCCAAGTTTCGGCCTGTCCACGATGAGAGCGGCCATGAACAGTCCGCCCGCGACAACGAGCACCAGAACCGAGATTCGCGCCACACCTCCCGGAACGGCTCCCTGCTGCATCAGGGAAGCTGACAGGACAGCCCACCCGACACCGACAACGGCCCACGGCGAAGGCCAAGCGGGAATGCGGGACGGGAGCGCCTGTCTCTTATGCTCATCCGAAAACCCCTCCGTTGGGAAGCCGACGAGCAGACCACCAAAGATCCAGAAAAAAATCCAGGGCGTATGGGTTGCAAAGGAAAAATTGGCTTCGAGGAGCCATGCGTGCAGAGCAACGAGTATGGCGACCAGGAATTCCCAGTTGCGAGGAGGGATGGGTTTTCCCCGGGTGTCCCCCAGGAGGAAGGCCGCAAGAAAAAGGCCGACTACAAACCCGCCATGCGCACCCAATCCCACGTAGCCGACGTGGATGCCGCCCCCCAGCAATCCTGCTCCCGCGACCATCCCGGCAAGTGCCCCCACGACACCCCTGAGCAACGCCCACCGCGACCGGCTCACCACGCCCAATTTTCGCAAGCCCGCCCAGGTGAGCGCGAAAATCATCCCATAGAGAGCCAGGATCCCGAACGCCCCCATGCCGAGTGCCGTATCCCAAAACAGGCTGTGTGCGCTCACCTCGACATAGGGTACGATGGGCCATCCTGGAAAATTCAGCCAGCGATTGGGGAGAACCGCGCTGATCGTATCCGGCCCGTACCCGACGAGCCAGCGGATTCCCGCATGGGGATCCTGGTGCCCATCCGGAAATACGAATGGTGGGGTCGCCTGCAGGATGTCAGGTACGGTTCTCCACAAGGAACTGCGGAAAACATCCCCCATTCCCTCTCCCAGGGGAACAATGGTGGACAATCGCGAAATCCCAGGAACTCTGGCCCCCGGCCAATCCCACGCTCTGGCAAAATTGAGACCAAGGAGCAGGGCCGCTCCCGTCCCCACGACCAGGAGTACCTTGCGGATCAACCGTCGCTGACCCAACACCCAACCGCTCAAAAAGCCCCCCAAAAACACCCCCGTCACCAAAGCCAAAACCAGCCCGCGCTTTTCCATGAAAATAACCGCTCCCAGTTGCAGCGCCAAAAGAACCGCCAATAGCCAGGACAACGACCAAACCCGCCTCTCCCGCAGAAATCCCATGCCTCCTTGCGCCAGAGTGGCCACCGTTAGCGGAATAACCCACAGCAAATACCCGCATACCGCCACTCCTCCCCCCAAAAATGTGTTCGAATCGGCCAGCGAGGAGCCGGCCTGACCAAACCCGCGCAGCCAAATCCAGAGTGCCACCGGAGCACTCGCAGCCACCGCCACCCGCAAAAGAACTCCCACGAACTCGCCCCCCAACCTGACGGCCGAATAGAAAAGCACCGCGCAGGCCAGAGCCGGAAGGATCGCCTGTGGAAATACTGGCGTCGTCTCGAACACCCGCGAACGATCCACAGAAAATTGCGTGGCCACCACGACCGCCAAGACCCACCCGGATGCACCCACCCAACCCAAGAACACACCGGGAGCAGCTTCCCGCCGATCCGGACGCCGGCACACCCACCGCAACACAGGGACGACCAACAACAGCAACGCGCAAAAAATCAGATAGGCAAGACGGGGACGGCTGAGAGGGTCCGCCCCATACGGAAAGGACATCAGCGGCAGAACAAGCACCACCGCCGCAAGCAGACCAGCTTCCAGCCCGCAAAAACCTTCGTTCTCTGATGAGGAGCAGGACATGACGGATTTTTTTTAAGCCAAAAAAAAGACCCTGTCCCGAAGGACGGGACAGGGTCTTTCGGGTGAGGAATTCCGTTTATGGTGTCGAAGCCGTCTGGCTGTAAATCAGCGTAGGCGACTGGAACGTAAGATAGGCCGTTGCGCCCGTTTTATCGGCCGCGCTCAGCCCATCCACGCGGAAGGTCGCTCCAGCCACAGTCACGCCGTTGGTGGCAGTGACCGCATCAATGGCCGCAGCCACATCCGCAATCGCGTTCGTGTATCCCGCCGCGACAGCCGAATTAAACACCGAGGCAATGTTCTGCGCGTTCCTCTTGTCTTTCGACGTGTTGGCCGCGCCCGTGATTCCCGCGATATTCGGAATGGCAATTGCCGCGATGATCGCAATGACTGCAATAACCACGAGCAACTCAACCAAGCTGAATGCCGCGCCAATTTTGTTTTGTGCTGGTTTTTTCATAGCACACACAGATTCGGACAACCCACGCTCCCCCGCAATAAAAGGGAATCCGTAATTTTATGTAGGGAAAAACTGCAGAGAATCTACGCAACGTTGCATAAAAATCTGTGATATTCTGGGTGTGAATGGTTTGACGATTGCGGGGTCGGCGGGCAGGGTTGCGCTCGATTTCGATGAGTCTTTTATTTTTTCAGCGGATGTTGGCGAATCCCTTTCGTGTTGGGTATGTGGTGCCGAGTTCTCCTTTTCTCACGCGGCAGACGGCGCGGACGCTGGATTTTTCGAGTCCCCGGGTGGTGGTTGAGCTGGGGCCTGGTGAGGGGTGTCACACGCGGCAGATCATCCGGCGGATGTGTCCCCAATCGCGATTGGTTCTCCTCGAGCTGGATCAGGTATTTGTCAAACACCTCCGCAAGCAGTTTGCGGGAGACCCTCGGGTGACAGTCCTGCACGCGGACGCGCGGCACCTCGCCAGAGAGCTGGCAGCAACGGGCGTCCAGCGCTGCGACTATATTGTCAGCGGATTGCCATTTTTCCTGATTTCCCAGCCGCTGAAAGGCGAGCTGCTGGACGCCATCGCTGGGTGCATGGACGAGCGCACCCGGTTTGTGACGTATCAGGTGAGCCTGCAACTGGCCACGGAGGAGAATCATTTTGCGTTGGCGCGGCGACAGTATTGTCCGTTGAACATTCCGCCCATCAACATTCTGGAGTTCCAGAAGTCGGGCTGAGGAGCCCCTGCGCTCTGTGACGGACGGCAAGAAGCTCAACACGCGGGCCAGTGGCGTGATCGCCGCCGCCGTGATGTGCTCGCGTGCGCTCGGTCTGATCCGCGAGATGCTTTTTGCGGGGCTTTTTGGCAGCGGGCTGATGGGGATTTTTACGGTGGCCTTCCGGGCACCCAATTTGTTGCGGGATCTTTTTGCCGAGGGTGCGCTTTCGACAGCCTTTGTGACGGTCTTCTCGAAAAAGATCGAGCGCGAAGGCCCGGAGGCGGCGTGGCGGCTGGCCGGCAAGGCCCTCACCCTGACGGCGGTTTTCATGAGTGGGGTGAGCATCCTGGGGATTGTCTTTGCCGAGCCGCTCATTGGGGTTCTGGCCATGGGTTTCCGTCCCGAGGATGCCGCGCAGGTGGTTCTGCTCACGCGGATCATGTATCCCTTCATCCTGTTTGTCTCGCTGGCCGCCCTGGCCATGGGGATGCTCAACGCGCGCGGTGTCTTTGGCATCCCTGCGATGTCCTCGAGTTTTTTCAATATCGGCTCGATCCTTGGCGGGGCGATCCTTGGCTGGGCACTGGATCCCTCCTTTGGGCCGCGCGCCCTGACCGGGTTGGCCCTCGGCACCCTGCTGGGCGGCCTGCTGCAATTCCTCACCCAAATTCCCGCGCTCCTACGGGCCGGGTTTCGTCCGTCCTGGGATTTCCGATGGAATGATCCGGGTCTGCGCGAAATCCTCGGCTTGATGATTCCGTCGGTCATTGCCGCCAGTGCCGTGCAAATCAACGTGTTGGTCAATACGACTTTTGCGTCCTTTGTGGGAAAAGAGGCGGTCTCGTGGTTGAACTTTGCGTTCCGGCTCATGCAGCTTCCGCTGGGTGTTTTTGGGGTCGCGGTGGCGACCATTACCCTGCCGGTGGTGGCGCGCATCGCGGCCGGGAGCGACCGCACCCATTTCGGGCCGACGCTCGGCCAGGCCCTGCGTCTGGCCATTTTTTTGACCCTTCCTGCCGCAGCAGGTCTTTTTGTGCTGGCGCGTCCGATCATTGCCCTGATCTACCAGCGCGGGGAGTTTTTTGAGAACGACTCGGTGCAGACCGGCCTCGCCTTGCAGTACTACGCGCTGGGGCTGGTCGCGTATGCGTGCGTAAAAGTCCTGTCGCCGGCCTTCTACGCAATCAACCGACGCTGGACACCCATGTTGGTCAGCTTCGTCGCCATCGCCATCAACCTCTCGCTCAACTATTTCTTTATTTTTCGTTGGAATCTCGGCCACCGCGGACTCGCCCTCGCGACCGCCATCTCCGCCATCTTCAACTTCGTCGTTCTCTATGCCCTCATGTCCCGATTTGCGGGCTCGCTCGACACACGACGCCTCCTCCAAACTGTCCTGCGCTGCGGCCTGGCCACGGCGGCACTCACCGCAGTCTGCCTGGCCGGAAATACGTATGGAAGCGCGTGGCTCGATGCTCCCGGATTCGTGACCCGCGCCCTCTCGCTCCTTGGCCTCATTGGTGCCGCAGGCGTCGCCTACCTTGCCACCTGCTTCCTCCTCCACGTCCCGGAAACCCGCACCGCCGCCACGATCATCACCAAGCGCTTTCGCCGAAACCCACCGCGATTATCGTGACAGGCCACAAGAAGACGTTCTCAAAAATTCATTCGGAATCCGCTCAATTTCCGCGTAGTCTTTTGCAATGTGGGCCATTTTTGACACGAACGTCATCATTTCCTCCATGCGAAGCACAACGGGTGCTTCGCATGGCATCTTGCTCGCCATCCATCGCAGCGAAGTCACTCCCGTCGTCTCCGTTCCTCTGATTGATGGAGTATGAGGAAGTCAGCAAGAGGCCCGGAATGATTCCGAATCTGACTCATTCCCAGATCGACACCGTTCTGAATCAGATTTGCTCCAGAGCCATGGAGCAGCGGATTTATTTCCGATGGAGGCCCTTTTTGCCCGATCCAGACGATGACATGCTCGTAGAGCTTGCCGTGGCAGCCAATGTACCCTATATTGTCACCAGCAACCTGAGCGATGTTTCGCCCGCCCAGGCTCTTGGCATTCAAGTCATGACGCCGGGCGAATTCATCCGAACATTCCACTGATATGAGCTCGATCACCATCAAAGTCCCGGAATTTCTCCAACAGCAGATCGAAAAGCTGAGTGCCGACGAGGGGTTCACAGTTGATCAGTTTTTCACTACCGCAGCGTCAGAGAAGCTTTCGGTGATTCGTGAGCTGGACTACATTCGCAATCGGGCCTCTCTGGCGAATGACCGTGAATTTGAAGAGGTTCTAAAGCATATCCCTGCGATTCCCATTGCCGAAGAGTGGGATCGCATGCCTACTCCGACCAAAGGAGAACAATAAAGGCTGTAGCGGAAGCAGGGAACGAACCCTCAACTTCACCTATGAACGACAAAGCGTGCATAATGTGGCCGAGATTGAATTGAGTGTTCTGCAATCCCAATGCCTTGACCGTTGCATTCCCGACATAGGCAAGATGCGTAACGAAGTGGCAGCTTGGGATGCTGAGAGAAACAACTGCGCCAAGTAAGGCCATCTGGCGGTTCACGACCGCGCAGGTGCGCAGCAAACTCCAGCACCTTTACCCAAAGCTTTAAGTGTTACGGGATACCAGGTTGTCAGCTCCGCATCTTTTCCTGAGTGCGAGAATGGCCAACCCCAGCAGCAGTGCGACGGGCGTCGGCTCCAGGGGATGTCCAGGTCGTATTTTACGCGAATTGGCTTGTCGGATGGGTTGGGTGCTGGCAGTTTTTTCGCGCATGGTAGATTGTGGTGTTCTGAGGCGGTGCAGGTGGAGTATGGTTTTGGGCCTGGCGATTTTTGCGTCGTGGGTGACGGGAGCTGCTGAGGAGAATGCGCTGGAGAAAAAGTCCTTTGTTTCCGAGTGGTGGGCAGGAGAGTATGCCACAGGGTCGTGGCTGGGCATCCGAGACACCCTTGCCGACCACGGGCTAAGCTTCGTGGTCGAGTGGAAATCGAATTTTTTGTGGAATGTGGATGGTGGCTTGCAGCAGCGCTTCGGGTATGACGACGAGTGGAGATTTCGTACGAATTTGGATGTTGCGCGTCTGACGGGTTGGAGTGCGATCGAGGGTCTCACGCTGGCATCCGCAGTGCGTTATCGTGGTGGAGACGGGGTGAACCGCTACGTGGGCACCAGCGCAAATTTTGGGCCGAGTGCATTCCAGACGGGCCGTCTCTGGCGCTTTCAAGTCGCCTATGCCACCTACACAACGCCCGAGCTTTTTGGAATACGGAAGCTGCTCACGCTTTCGGCGGGCTGGCAGAATCCGGCAGAGTTTTTTCTCGATCAAAATCCCAGCAAGCTCTTTGTCAACAACAGCTTCTCGACAGGAAAGGGCATCTCCGCCAATGGCATTCCCTGGGGAGGCAGCTACTCGGCATGGGGCGGCTACCTGCGGGTGAACCCTGCCAGTTGGTTCTACGCCCAGACCGGCCTCTACCTTGCCATCCCCTTCGGATCGGACACTTCCGATCACGGCCTTGACTTTGCCGGCTATCGCAGAAACCCAAATCTCAACGGCCTCTACTGGCTCACAGAAACCGGATTCACACCGAAAATCACCGAAGCCAATCTGCCTGGAAAATATGCGGTGGGGTTTTTGTATTGGGGCGTGGAGAACCGGGCGTTTCGGGGAGAGACGACCGACCAGCGCGTGCAACTGTATTTCCAGGCCGACCAGATGCTCTACCGCGAGCCGGACCGCTCGTCCGGGCCTTCCTCGGGGAAAGCCGTCCAGGAAGCGACTCCTCCTCCCGACAGGCGCAATAAGCAGGGGCTTTATTTCTTCAGCCTTTTTAATGTGGCACCGGCATTTCAAGCCACCCTCCCCTTTTATTTTCACGCGGGTCTGGTGTATCAGGGCCCGCTGCCGGGCCGCGACCGGGATCTGGCAGGCATGGCGATGGGCCTGGGAAGCTACAGTGCTGCGCTGCAGGATGTGGAAGCTGGCAACGGACAGTCCCCCCAAACCAGCGAGGGTGTCCTCGAATTATTCTACCGCGTCCAGATCAATTCCTGGGCCTATTTCCAGCCCGACTTCCAATATGTCATCCAACCCAATGGCACGGGACAAACTCCCAATGCCACCATCCTTGGCTTCCAGCTCGGCGCGGTTTTTTAAGGACAGGGGCTGTCCACCAAGCCCTCCTGCGACGCTGAAATCCGTTTGATGAGGACAAGCTCGGTGCCCCGTGGCTTGGGCGTGTAAATCACTTCATCAAAGACCTGGCGGATGATGTGAACACCCACCCCACCAGGACGAACGTCCTCGAGCGCACGACCGCGGATTTCGGAGGGAGCACAATTTTTTCCATAATCGCGCAGGGTGATCCGCAGGTGACACCGTCTGCGTTCAAAAGTGATGCGCAGAGGGCGGCAGCGGTGCTGGTAGGCGTGGCGGATGATATTGGTGCAGGCTTCATCAATGGCGAGGATCAGGGTGGCTGCCGCCTCCTCTGTGAGTTGGTTCTCCAAAAAAAACTCGCGGGCGGCTGCGCGGATTTCCACAAGCCGGCAGGTTTCGCTCGAAAATACGAATTTTTTTTTCATGCGAGGCCGACGGCAAGGATGGTGAGGTCATCGGGGCGGGGCGAGGTGCCGCGATGGAGTTTCTCGGCGGCGACGAGGTTCTGGATGAGGCCCTCGGGAGCCGGTTCGAGGGGAGCCTCTGCGAGAGTGGCCGCGATGCGCGGCTCAAAGAAATCCTGCGAGTGGGTGGTGCGCGATTCCGTTAAACCATCCGTAAAACTGACCAGCCAATCGCCGCGCTGACACGCGATTTTTCCCTGTTGATAGACAACCTTTGGCAAAACGCCCAGTGGCAGGGCCCCTGGAGTCTCGATTTCCGTGACTGCGCCGGAGGCCTTGCGCAGGAGCGGGCGGCAATGGCCCGCGCTGGCGATTTCGATGCGTTGTGAGGACGGGGTGATGCGTCCGATCAGTGCGGTGATGAACATGCCGCGGACAATCTGATTGTATAAGGTGGCGTTCAATTTCCCGAGAGCGTCGGCGGGGCTGCTGGTCGAGGCGAAAACAAATTGCATGGCGCTGATCGTTTGCGCCATGAGCAGTGCCGCCGCCATCCCCTTGCCGGAAACATCTCCAATCCCAAAATAAATCTCGTAGGGATTCCGGACGAAGACCGCGTAAAAATCCCCACCCACATTGGCAGCCGGCTCGCTAAAGGCCGCAAAGGCGCAGCCATCCGGGAGCTGCTTCGGAATGGCGCGGGAGAGAAGCTCGGTCTGAATCTCCGAGGCAATGGCCAGGTCGCGCTCGACGCGCTCCTGCCGGCGGCTGCGCTCAAGAGCGCGGATTTTTTCGAGCGCGGTCGCCGTCAGATTTGCGTAGGCCTCGAAGCCGTCGAGGTCCTCGGCGTCAAATGCGTCCTTTTCGCGGGGGTTGAGCACCTGCAGGACTCCGATCAGAACACCATCGCGCTTGAGTGGCGCACACAGGATCGAGCGCGTACGAAAGCCCGTCTGCTTGTCCACCTCTTTGTAAAAACGGTTGTCGGAATAGGCGTCGCGGATGAGCAGGCTCTTCCCGTTCTCGAAGACGCAGCCCGCGATGCCCTTCCCCTTGGGGACGCGCACCGGTTTGCGCACAAATTCACCGTCCGCATACGAGGAGAGTGCCATCTCGAGGGTCTCGCCCTCGGCATCCAACAAAAAGAGCGATGCGGCTTCCGCGCGCATGACCCTCCGCGACACTTCCAGGATGGCCTGCAGCAGCTCGTCGTATTCGGTAATGGCTGCAATCAACCCGCTGACCTCAACCAGCCCGCGATAGACCGCCAGCGACTTTTTTAAGGACTCAATCTCGGTCTGCATTTCGCCGACCAATGTGCCACAGAATGCCGCTCCCTGAAAGCGTTTTGCTGGTCAGAGGGTCGCCGCCATGAGGCGCGGTAGCAGCTCGCTGATCGGCACCCGCTCCTGAGTCATCGCGTCACGGTGACGAAGCGTGACCGTCTCCTTGTGGGTCGGACCATTCTCCCCGAGGGGGTCAAAATCCACCGTGACGCAAAATGGCGTTCCCGCTTCATCCTGGCGGCGGTAGCGGCGGCCAATCGCTCCCGTTTCATCGTAAAAGATCTGCATGTGAGGACGAAGGGTTGCTGCAATCCCGCGCGCCTTGGCCACCAAATCCGGCTTGTTTTTTAACAGAGGGAAGACGCCGCACTTGATCGGGGCCATGCGCGGATGAAAGCGCAGCACCGTGCGCGTCTCCGTCTGGCCCTTGTCGCCCGTCACAGTCTCCTCGTCAAAGGCCTCGCAAATGAGCGCCAGTGCCGTGCGATCCACACCGGCACTTGGCTCGACCACATGCGGAATGATTTTCCTTCCCGCCGCCTCGTCAAAGTACTCGAGCGGCTTGCCGCTGTGCTCGATGTGGCGCGAAAGATCATAATCGGTGCGGTAGGCGATGCCCTCGAGTTCGCTCACTCCAAACGGGAACTCATACTCGAGATCATAGGTTTTTTTGGAATAAAAGGCGCGCTCGCTTTCCGGAATGTCCTTGATCGTAATTTTCGAGCGGGGGATGCCAATATCCTCGTAAAACTTGAGGCGTTCCTTGAGCCATTCGTCGGTGAGCCGCAGCCCGTCCTCGGCATGGCAGAAATACTCGATTTCCATCTGCTCGAATTCGCGCGAACGAAACGTGTAGTTGCGGGGGTTGATCTCGTTCCGAAACGCCTTGCCAATCTGCGCGATGCCAAAGGGCAGCTTCTGCCGGGAGGTGTCGAGGACGTTGCGGAATTGCACAAACATGGCCTGTGCGGTCTCGGGGCGAAGATAGACGAGGTTGTCATCATCTTCGAGCGGCCCGGTGTGGGATTTGAACATCAGATTGAAGGCGCGCGGTGCGGTCAGGTTGCTGCTCCCGCAATGCGAGCAATACTTTTTGCCATCGCGTTCCGGGAGCTGATCCGCCCGGTGGCGCGTATTGCAAACACGGCAGTCCACGAGCGGGTCGCTGAAGGTCTCCTCATGCCCGCTGGCCTGCCAGACCCGGCGGTTCATAATGATCGAACCGTCCATGCCGACCATGTCCTCTCGCTCGCGCACGTTCCGCCGCCACCAAAAATCCTTCAGGTTCCTCTTCAGCTCGACCCCCAGCGGGCCGTAATCCCAAAACCCATTCAGACCGCCGTAAATTTCCGAGGATTGAAAAATAAACCCTCTCCGCTTGCAGAGGCTGACAATCCTTTCCATCCGTGCACTGTGTTTTTCCTTGACCATAAGTCTTTTCCAGATTCAGCAACCGGCTTCCGAGAGCGGGATGCCAAGAGCCTCAGCGACGCCTCGTCCGTAGCGGGGATCCGCCTTATGGCAGTGGGCGATATGCCGGATTTGAACCTCCCGCGTCACACCGTTCATGGCTCGGGCGGTATTCTCGAAGAGCGCCTGCTGTTGTGGGGCGGTCATCAGCCGGAAAAGGTTGCCCGGCTGTGAAAAGTAGTCGGTGTCTTCGCGGTGGTTCCAATGGTCGGCGGCACCCTCGAGAGAAAGCGGGGGTTCGCGGAAGTCGGGCTGTTCCTGCCAGGCACCATGGCTGTTGGGCTCGTAGCCCGCCGTGCCTCCGAAGTTCCCATCCACGCGCATCGTTCCGTCGCGATGATAGAAATGCGCGGGGCAGCGAGGCGCGTTCACCGGGATTTGGTGGTGGTTCACGCCGAGGCGGTAGCGCTGCGCATCCCCATAGGAAAACAGGCGACCCTGGAGCATCTTGTCCGGCGAGAACCCAATGCCCGGAACGACATTGGCCGGATTAAACGCAGCCTGCTCGACCTCGGCAAAGTAGTTTTCCGGGTTGCGGTTGAGTTCCATAACTCCCACCTCGATGAGCGGATAGTCGCCCTTGGGCCACACCTTCGTGAGATCGAACGGATTGTAGGGAACCTTTGAGGCCTCCTTCTCCGGCATGACCTGAACAAACAGCGTCCACTGCGGAAATTCCCCGCGCGCAATCGCCTCGAGCAGGTCCCGCTGATGGCTCTCGCGATCCTGGCCCACAAGACGCTCCGCTTCCGCATCAGTAAGATTTTTAATGCCCTGGCGCGATTTCCAGTGAAATTTCACCCAAAAGCGCTCGTTCTTTGCACTGATAAGGCTGAAGGTGTGCGACCCAAATCCGTGCATGTGCCGGTAGGAGGCGGGGATGCCGCGGTCGGACATGACAATGGTCACCTGGTGCAGGGCTTCGGGAAGCGAGGTCCAGAAATCCCAGTTGTTCTGAGCGGAGCGCATGTTGGTGTGCGGATCCCGCTTTACAGCATGGTTAAGGTCGGGGAATTTAAGCGGATCCCGCAGGAAAAACACCGGGGTGTTATTGCCCACGAGGTCCCAGTTGCCCTCCTCGGTGTAAAACTTCACGGCAAACCCACGAATGTCCCGTTCGGCATCCGCCGCCCCACGCTCGCCGGCCACCGTCGAAAACCGCGCGAAAACTTCCGTCTTTTTTCCCACCTTCGAGAAAATTTTTGCGCGTGAGTACGGGGTGATGTCGCCCGTGACGGTGAACGTGCCGTAAGCGCCCGAGCCTTTCGCGTGCATCCTGCGCTCGGGGATGACCTCGCGGTCAAAATGCGCGAGCTTTTCGAGGAACCAGACATCCTGCAAAAGCATCGGTCCGCGCGGCCCGGCAGTGATCACGTTTTGGTTGTCCGGCACGGGTGCTCCGGCGGCAGTCGTCAGGGGGCATTTTTTGTCGTGTTTCATAGTGAGTGTGGGTGGAGGTTCAGGGGCGCAGGGCGGCCCGGACAATTTGCGCGAAGCTGCGCGCCTCGAGGCTGGCTCCGCCCACGAGGGCACCATCAATGTCGGGCTGCGACATCAGCGAAGCCGCATTTTCCGGTTTGACGCTGCCACCGTATTGAATCCGAATTTTCTTGGCGACAGCCTCAGTGTACAATTCGGCAAGGACAAGCCGCACATGCGCATGGGCATCCTGGGCTTGTTCCGGCGTGGCATTGACGCCGGTGCCAATGGCCCAGACCGGTTCGTAGGCGATCACCGCATCAAGAACGTCCTCCTCCGGAACCGACCGCAACGCACCCTCAAGCTGCGTCCGCAGGACGTCCTTCTCTTTTCCGGCCTCGCGCTCGGCCAGCGTTTCTCCGACGCAGAGGATGGGCAGCAGCTCCGTGGCGCAGGCCGCCAGAACCTTCTTATTGATGAGCGCGTCGGTCTCACCAAAAATCTGTCGGCGCTCGCTGTGACCGATGATCACATAACGCACAAAAAGCTCGCGCAGCATGAGCGCACTCACCTCTCCTGTGAAGGCCCCCGGCTTTTCGTGATAAAAATTCTGCGCACCCAGCCGGATTTGCTGCGAACTCCCCAGCAGCTCGCTCAGCCGGGGCAGGGACGTGAACGGCGGCGCAATGACAATTTCCACGCCGGACACCCCCTCCACAGCCCGCCGAAACGTCGCCAAAAACGTCTCTGTGTCGGCTACGGTCATGTTCATCTTCCAATTGGCGGCGATAATTTTTTTGCGGGCAGGCATGGTGATAAAAAGAGACGCGATGTTACGAAAGCCCCCTCCGCTCCGCAAGACCCAAACGGTTTAACCCAAATCCGCGCACAAGCGCGATTCGCGCAAAAATTCACCGCTGATGAGGCCGACGAGGCCTGCTCCGGGCGCGGCGAGCGTCTTCTTGCGCCGTTTTGGAGCTCAATCCTCAATTTTTTCGGGGGCGACGGACGATTGGGAACCTCTTTTTGCGATCACTGCCATCGGCAAAGAGCACCCCCTGAGCCTTGAGAAGCCCAGGCCCACGTAACGCAGCGGAGCGCTGGCTTTGCTTTCGTAGCTTTGAGCGGGAACAAAGGCCACTTCCGCCCACGCCTGATCCAGCGTGACGGTTCGGTTGGCCATGTCGCCGAAGGTGATGTCGGTGCCACTCCTCCTGCCCAATTATCGGGATTGCTCCAAAGGGTGTTCAAACCACAGCCGCTCCAGACAAAGGATTGGGCGGACGCGGAAAAAAGCGGAAAGTGAAAGGAGGAACTCCAGCGCGATTGTGCCACCGATTGGGCGGGCCAGTCGAAGGTATCGCCGGGCGACAACCAGAGCGAAGCGGATGAAAATGAAAAGCAGAAGGCGGGTGGTGTTTACCATGGTGGGAAGTTGGGGAGGTTTGGTGATTGGCTAAGAGTCATTGGTCAGCGGAAATAGGGTTCACACGGAGGACACAGAGGACACGGAGAATGCCGGGCTTGCACATCCTCCGTGGAATGAGATAGTTTCCGGGATAGCCATCTGGGTGCCTCCGCGTCCGGGTGGTGATGCTTGCGAGAATCCCACGACAATGAGCGCAGAACACAACACGCCTCTTTGGAACAAGCTGGAGTATTTTCATGGTGCATTTGTCCATTCTGCCATGGGGATGGCACTGGTTTCTCACGAAGGCAAATTTTTGGATGTAAATCCGGCACTCTGTGGTTTTTTGGGGTGTTCGCGGGATCAGTTGCTTCAAACCGATTTTCAAGCGATCACCCACCCGGGGGATTTGGCGCAGGATCTGGCCTTCGCACAGCAACTTTGGGAGGGCGAACGCGACTGGTACTCGATGGAAAAGCGCTACATTTCCTTCCAGGGTCAAATCCTCTGGGCGCGGCTCACGGTCTCCCTGGCGCATGAAGAGCAGGAGCGCCCCGCCTTCTTCATTTCCCAGGTGCAGGATATTGCCCGCGAGCGGCTGGCCGCCGAGGAGATTCTCAGCAGCCGCGAACGCCTGCGCCAGACCGCTCTGGCCGGCAATGTCGGAACATGGGAATACAATTTTACCACCCAGCAGGTGGACTGGAATGAAGTGACTTTTGCCATCCACGCCATGACTCCGCAGGATTACATGCCCCATCCAGACAACACACGGGAATTCCTGCACCCGGACGATGCGGAGCGGGTTCTGGGCGGCATCCGGGATTTTATCGCCAGCGGACAGGAGACCTTCCAGACCGAATACCGCATCCGCCGCCACAACGGGGAAATCCGCCATCTGCGCACGGGGGCCGGTCTGCTGCGGGATGAGTCCGGTCACCCCCTGCGACTTTATGGTACTCTCATTGACCTCACTGACGAAAAGTTGGCGATTGAGTCCGCGCAGGCGGTCAGCCGGGCCAAGGGGGAATTCCTCACCATGACCAGCCATGAGATCCGGACGCCCATGAACGGGATTCTGGGGTTCATCGAGCTGCTGCAGGCCACCCCCCTGAATGAAATCCAGCGGGACTACGTCGAAACCATCGCTGCCAGCGGACGACGGTTGCTCGAGGTGGTCAACGACCTCCTCGATCTGGCCCACATCGAAACCGGCTCGCTCCCGGTGCGCCCCGCTCCGTTTTCCCTGCGCCCCTGCGTCCAGGATGTCCTGGAAACCCTGCGACCCATCGCTCAGGAAAAGCACTTGGATTTGTCCCTGGACTTCCCGGAGGGTTTACCGGCGGCAATCGTGTCCGACCGGGGTCGCCTCTCGCAAATCCTCACCAACCTTCTCGGTAACGCTATCAAGTTTACCGAACACGGCGGCGTCTCACTGGCTGTTTCCGGTGAACCGCCTGCATCCGAACACACGGACGGGTGCGGAGACGGGAGCGGGGACGGAGACGAATGGACATGGAAATTCACGGTGGCCGACACCGGACCGGGAATTCCTCCCGAAGACCTCCCAAGGATTTTCGAGGCGTTTTATCGCGGAAGCGCAGCCAAGACGTCGGGAAGCGGACTCGGGCTGATGATTTCCCAGCGCATTGTCGCCCTCCTGGGCGGCAACATTTCCGTCTCCAACAGACTCCCGCACGGAGCAGAGTTCTGCGCCACCATCCTCGCTCCCCGCGCTCCGGACAAACCGCAATAAAACCCCACTGCTGTCGCGCGGGGCCACGCGCGCTCAGGCGCGGCGGGCGGGTTTGCCTGACCGGAACGCCGCGATGAAAAAGAGTGCGGCGGCGATGCAGATGCACGAGTCGGCCACATTGAAGGCCGGCCAGTGACCATAGAGCGGCAGGATAAAATCCAGAAAGTCCACGACGTGGCCGTGCCAGAGGCGGTCGGTCAGATTCCCGGCGATTCCAGCCAGGAGCAGTGCGGCACCCGCGCGTGATGGCTTGTCTTGAAACGCTCCCTTGCGCATCAGCCAGACCAGAATGAAAAACGCAACCGCCGAGAGGACTGCAAAAAACACGCTGGCACGCTGGAACATGCCAAAGGCCGCCCCGGTATTGTACACGCGAACGATATTAAAAAATCCGGGAATGACATGGATTTCGTGCCCTTCGGGGACAGTGGCGAGTACGGCCCATTTGGTGAGCTGATCCAGCAGGTAGAGCGGGACGGTCAGTCCATAGAGGCCCCGCTTCATGGAGCGGTCACCACATCGTGGCAGCGTCCACAAAGTCCGGGATGATCTGCAAAGGCTCCGACATCGGGCCGGTGACGCCAGCAACGCTCGCAACGCGCATGAGCGATTTTTTCAAGAGTCACCGAAATCTCCGCGCCTTCTTTTTCGTGAACATCCAGGCTGCTCAGGATGAGGATTTCCTCGAGACCTCCGGGATCTTCCTTGGCGAAGCCTGCGACCGCTCCGGGAGGCAGGATCAGCGACACGCGGGCTTCGAGGGTGCCACTGATGACCCCGGATTTTTGCGCGCGCTCGACTTCCTGGGCGATGCGCGCCCGTGTGTCCAGAATGTCCGCCATCAATTCGAGTGTGGTCTGATCATCTGTGCGGGCCGGTGTTTCCGGGAACAGTTCGAGGTGGACGGAGCTGTCTGGCGCGAAGTGGCTCCACGCCTCCTCGGCTGTGAAGGCGAGGATGGGAGCGAGCAGTCGGCAGAGCGCATCAAAGACCACGCGCATGACCGTGGTGGTTGCGACGCGTCGTGGCGAATGGGCGGGGTCACAGTAGAGGCGATCCTTGGTGATGTCCACGTAGAGGCTGCTGAGGTCCACCGCGCAAAAATCATTGATGGCGCGGTAGGCCCGATGGAACTCGAGTTTTTCGTAAGCGTCGCGGCAGGTGGTGTTCACGACGGCGAGGCGGGCGAGAATCCAGCGATCCACGAGCGGGAGACGGTCGGGCAGTTCAAGGCCGGACGCCCGTGCGCCACCATTAGCCAGAAGGATGCGCAGGGTGTTGCGGATGCGCCGGTAGGCATCACCCAGCCCCTTGAAAATCTCCTCCGAAAATGGGACATCCTCGGTGCACTTCACGCTGCTGACCCAAAGCCTCACCAGATCCGCGCCGTAGCGCTTGACGTAATGGGCCGCGTCGGTCGGCTTGGCATAGCCGCCCTGCGCCGATTTCGAGATTTTTCGGCGTGTGTCCTCATCCACCACAAACCCGTGGGTGAGGACGCGCCGATAGGGTGCCGCACCATTCAGTGCAACCGAGGTCATCAGCGAGCTTTGGAACCAGCCCCGGTGCTGGTCGGTGGCTTCGAGGTACAGGTCGGCGGGGAAGGCGAGTTCCGGGCGTGTCCGCAGGACGGCCTGATGGCTCACTCCGGAATCAATCCAGACATCCAGGGTGTCATGCCGACGCCTGGTGCCTGCAGGCAGCCCAACCAACCTGGCCCATGCGTCATCGTCTTTTTCAAACCAGGCATTTGTTCCCTCGCGTTCGACGACCTTTGCGACGGCTTCAATGATCGTCGGGTCGAGAATGGGGGTGCCCTCCGCCGTGTAAAAAACCGGCAGCGGAACCCCCCACGTCCTCTGACGCGAGATGCACCAGTCCGGACGGCTCGCAACCGTTCCTGCAATCCGCGCACGGGAGGCGGGTGGTACCCAGGCTGTTTCTGCAATCCCCTGCATCGCAGCCTCACGGAGCGCGTCAATGCGGATGAAAAATTGTTCGATGGCCCGAAAAATCACCGGGGTCTTGGAGCGCCAGCAGTGCGGGTAGCTGTGCGGGTAATCCTCGCGCCCCACCAGGGCACCGGCCTCTTGCAGCATCCCCACAATACGCTCATTGGCCGCAAATACGTATTTTCCAACCAGCTCCGGCACTCCACATTCCTCGGTGAAGTGACCGCGGTCGTCCACCGGCGAAAGCATCGGCAACCCGCGCTCGAGTCCCAGCCGGTAGTCGTCATCCCCATGCCCAGGCGCAATATGCACGCAGCCAGTGCCAGTCTCCAGCGTGACAAACTCCGCCGGATAAATGGGCGCCGAACGCGGCAGAAACGGGTGCCTCGCCTCAAGCCCTTCCAACCGCGAACCGGGAAAGGTCTCGATCACGCGCGGCTCCGCCCCCGGGATACGCGCGGCCAGCGCGGGCAGAAGAGCTTCCGCCACCACGACCCGCCCCAAGGCACCCACCTCCGCCAGGACGTATGTGTGACGCGGATGAACCGCAATGGCGAGGTTGGCCGGCAGTGTCCAAGGCGTCGTCGTCCAAATGAGAATCCCCGCGCTCCCACCAAAGACCCCTCCCTCGAGGGCAAAACGCACCGTCACCGCTGTTGAGATTTTGTCCTGGTACTCGACTTCGGCTTCGGCCAGCGCGGTCTGCGCTCCCGTGCTCCAGAGAACAGGCTTCAAACTCCGATAGACGAGGTCGGCAGCGACAAACTTTCCGAAGGAGCGCAGAATCTCCGCCTCATACGCCGGGTCGAGGGTCAGGTAGGGATTCCCCCAATCGCCGAGAACCCCCAGTCTGCAAAATTGCTCCTTTTGGATTTCGACAAACTTTCGCGCATAGTCCTCCGAGCGGCGGCGAACCTCCACCGGTGCCAGACCGCGGTGCTCGCTCACCACCTTGAATTCAATGGGCAGCCCGTGGCAGTCCCAACCCGGAATAAACGGCGCACGGTAGCCGCTCATCGTCCGCGTCTTTATCACAAAATCTTTCAGGATTTTATTCAGTGCCGTCCCCATGTGGACGTCCCCGTTGGCAAATGGCGGGCCGTCATGCAGAACATAACGCGGACCCTCCGCCCGCGCTTCCTGTATCTTCCGGTACAACCCCTCGCGCTCCCACTGCCCGAGCAACACCCGCTCCCGAACCGCCAGCCCAGCCTTCATCGGAAAATCGGTCTTCGGAAGATGCAGGGTTTCTTTATACGCACTCATGAGAAAAGCCCTGCATCCTAGCGACACCTCATGCTCACAGTCAACGCACTCCGCAGAGGTCCTGATCATGCCCCTTCCTCGTCTTGCAGAACCAATCGGAACGCCCACCCGCGACCGAACCGGCAAGCACGGAATCCCCGCTCGTCGAGCGTCAGGATGCTCGGGAGGCTTGGAGGTGGGCGAGGCCTACGGCGATGGCATCGGCGGCGTCGGGAGGGGGAGTTTCTTCGAGACCGAGCAGTGCGCGCACCATGAATCCGACCTGTTGTTTTTGTGCGCCGCCGCGTCCGACGACGGCCTGCTTCACACGGCGGGGTGCGTATTCATGGATGGGCAGACCACGGCGCGCGGCGGCCAGCAATACCGCGCCGCGGGCGGAGCCCAAAACGATCGCCGTGCGGAAGCTCTGCACATAAATCACCGACTCGATGGCAACTCCGGAGGGATGGTGGGCATCCATGAGAGCGAGCAGCGTGTCATGGATGGCCAACAGGCAGGCTTCGTGCGGGAGCCGCGCGGGGTTCGAGACGACTCCATACGTCACGGCACGGATTTTCCTGGAGGGCCCCTCCGAGATCAGCACGGCGTAGCCGGTTCCGCGCAGTGAAGGGTCCACCGCCAGAATCACCCGCCTGGCCCCCGCCGTGGCTCCCGCTGACAAATTAGCACCCGAAGCCGGGCGACCGGACGGCAGCATGATTCTTAAGGGTTACGGCAGCGGGAACCTCGCCGTGAAAGCGGTCACCCTCCGCCGCAAGGCCTCGAGCTTTTTCTCCTCGCCCCGCGATTGGATGGCCTCATCAATAAACTCCGCAATCTCCATGAAATCGTCTTCCTCCATGCCGCGCGTGGTGGCTGCCGGCGAGCCCAGCCGGATGCCCCCCGTCTTGGTGATGGGTTCGGTATCAAAGGGAATCGCGTTTTTGTTGACGGTCATGGCGGCACTTTCGAGCGCAGCCTGGGCCTCGACACCCGTGACCCCTTTCGCACGGAGGTCCACCAGCATGACATGGTTGTCGGTTCCACCCGAAACAATGCGGAAACCCAATTGCGAAAGGCGGGCCGCAAGCGCCTTTGCGTTATTCACGACCTGCCGGGCATATTCCCGGAAGGCGGGTTGAAGAGCCTCGTGCAGGCAGACGGCTTTGGCTGCGATGACGTGCATCAGCGGGCCGCCCTGCACGCCGGGAAAGGTCTGCGCGTCCACCTTCTTGGCGAATTCCTCCCGACAAAAAACAATCCCACCGCGCGGGCCGCGCAGGCTCTTGTGTGTGGTTGTTGTCACAAAATGCGCGTGAGGGATTGGGGAGGGATGCTCGCCCCCGGCAACCAGCCCGGCTATATGGGCCATGTCTACAAAAAGATACGCCCCCACAGAATCTGCAATTTCGCGCATGCGCCGGAAATCAATAACCCGCGAATACGCGCTGGCTCCCGCCGTGATCATCCGCGGATGAACCTCCTCTGCCTGCCGCCCGAGTGCCTCGTAATCAATGGTTTCTGATTCGCGCTCCACCCCATAATGATGGACATCGTACAACTTTCCCGAAAAGTTGGCCTTGTGACCATGCGTCAGGTGGCCGCCATGCGAGAGATCCATCGTAAGAATGCGATCCCCAGGCTTCAACACACTAAAGTACACCGCCATGTTCGCCTGGCTCCCACTGTGGGGCTGCACATTGACGTGCTCGGCACCAAAGAGAGCTTTCGCGCGTCCGATGGCCAGACTCTCAATGATATCCACGTACTCGCAGCCGCCATACCAGCGGCGTCCCGGGTAGCCCTCGGCGTATTTGTTGGTCAGGCATGACCCCTGCGCCTCGCGTACAGCGCGGCTCGTGAAGTTCTCGCTGGCAATCAATTCAATGTGCTCAAACTGGCGTCGCGCCTCGTCAGCAATGGCTGCGGCGATTTCCGGGTCCATGGCCGCAAGAGCGGCGTTTTCAGGTGATGTCATAGATTCTTGGGATTCGAGAAAGGGGATGATTTTTTGGAGTGATTGACGGATCATGTCCCGGCATTCGATGTAGGCTCGACGTCCGCGGCCCATCGGGTCGGGGACATCCCCACCGCCCTCAATCTCGCGAAGCAGGCGCACCTTGGTGATGTGCTCCGGAAAAAACACCCGCAGGATGCGCTGGTGGTCGGCGGTCATGACGAAAATATCGGTCGCGCTTTTCATAAGCGTCCCGGTGACGGACTGGCTGCGGAATCCGCCGAGCTTCACGGAGGCGCCGGCCAGTGCCTCCACGGCTTCCGGACTGGCCGGCTGGCCATCGAGCGCACTGACTCCCGCCGATGAGACCGTCCATCCGGGACGGTCGGCGATCAACTCCCGAAAAAGCCCTTCCGCCATCGGGCTGCGGCAGACATTGCCGGTGCAGATAAAAAGTACGCGCCTCATCGGAAGTTTCTTTTGGAATGTCTAACCCGGGGACGCGAGCAAATCAAGCCAACCCGCGCACCCCTCTCATGCCGACCCGCATAAAAACCGAAAAATCGAAAAATTGAGTGATTTCGGATTGACGGCAGGGCGCAACCCCCTACGATGAGCAGCCCGTCACGCGACGGATTTTACTTATGGCACACACTCAGATTTTGCTTACCGCAAACGTCCCGAACCTCGGCGCCGAAGCCGATATTGTCAAGGTGCGCACCGGATACGCGCGCAACTTCCTCATCCCCAAAGGCGACGCCCTCGAACTCAACCCCTCGGCTCTCCGCCGCGTCAACCACCTGAAAGCCAGGCGGGCAGAACGCGAAGCCCGCGAATTGACTGCAGCCGAGGAACTGGCGGCGCGCATTGGTAAATTGCGCCTCTCCTTCACGCTCGAGATCGGAGAGTCCGGGAAAGCGTTCGGATCGGTGACCGCAAAAGACATCCATGACCGGCTGCTCCAGGAGCTGCCCGAAGTCGGCCTCGAGCGCCACGCTGTCGAGCTCGACAAACCCGTCAAGGAATCCGGCCAGCAGGTGGTCGCCGTACGCGTACACCCCGACGTCACCGCAAAACTCTCCATCAAAATCGTCTCTCCCAAGGTGGAAGAGGAGGCAGGAGGGGAAGCCACCGCAGAAGAATCCGCGCACGAGCCGAAAAAGTCCACCCGCCCAAGAAAAAAAGCGGAGGCACCCGCATAACGCGCCCTCGCGAAATCCATAGCCTCACATGCCCGCGCCATCTCCGGCTTCTGTCCGAGAGAACTCCACCACACACAGGGGAGCACCGGGGCGCGAAGCCCCGAAAAAACAGCGCGGTTCTTCACAAAAATCCGGGAGTTATTTACAGGATGCTCACCGGTCACTCCCGGCCAGCCTGGATGCGGAAAAGGGCGTTCTGTGCAGCATCCTCCTGGATCCGGCGCGTCTGATTGACGAATGTGTCACGCGGCAGGTCACCGACAGCCATTTTCATCTCCCCGCCCATGCCCTGATCTTTCAAAGCGTGGTGAACATGCACAACGCGCAGCACCCCGTCGAGATGATCTCTCTGACGCAATGGCTCGCGGACACCGGTAAACTCGAGGAGGCGGGCGGGCACGCAACGATCGCCGATTTGTACACGTTCGTTCCCAGCCCGGCCAACGCCCTCTACTACATCGAAATTCTCCGCGAAAAATACCTTCTTCGCAGGATCATCTCCACCTGCGGCGAATACGCAGCGCGCGCCTACGACGAACAAAACGAAGTCAGGATGCTCCTGGACGAGGTCGAGGAGAAAATTTTGAAAATTGGCGACGACCGGTTTGTGGACGGTGCGCCGCCGATGAAGGAGCTGGCCATGAACGCCCTGGATGATGTCGAAAAGGTCATCAAGCACCGGCATGGCATTGGCGGCCTCGCCACGGGGTTCACGGGCCTCGATGCCCTGACCGATGGGCTGCACGGCGGGGAAATGATCGTCATTGCCGCACGCCCCTCGATGGGAAAAACCGCTTTCGCCATGAATGTGGCCGAACATGTCGCCCTCGAGGGCAAAAAGGCGGTGGCTGTTTACAGCCTCGAAATGAGCACACGGCAGCTCATGCAGCGGCTTCTTTGTTCGGTCGCACGCGTCAATATCAAAAAATTGCGCTCACAGGTGCTCGGCCAGAACCAGCAAAAGGCGCTCGTGAACGCAACCGAAAGACTCGCAACCACCCGCATGTTCATTGATGACACCCCAGGACTGGAAATCATGGAGCTGCGCGCACGAACCCGACGACTCCACAAACGCGAAAAACTCGACCTCATCATCATTGATTACCTCCAACTCCTGCGCTCAACCACCAAGCGCGGAATGGACAACCGACAAACCGAAGTCGCCGAAATTTCCGCCGGAATCAAGGCACTGGCCAAGGAACTCGACCTCCCCATCATCGTCCTCGCACAGCTCAACCGAAACCCGGAGTCGCGCGTCGGCAGCCGCGATGATGGCAAAGGCGGCAAGCCCCGACTCAGCGACCTGCGCGAGTCCGGATCCATCGAACAGGATGCGGACGTGGTCGGCCTGCTCTGGCGTCAGCAGTACTACGCGGCTGATGAAGAAGCAAAAAAGGAGGCCGAAGGCATCGCCGAACTCCTCATCGCCAAACAACGCAACGGCCCCACCGGAGAAATCCCACTCACCTTCCTCAGCGAATTCACCCGCTTCGAGGACCGCGCAATCAACCCCACCGATGGAGCTTGATTGACGATTTTTCATGGTGGTGTCTTTCTTCATAGAGTAGGACTTGGCCAATAGCTTGCTGCATAGCAGTATAATCGCATGACAGCATTGCCGGTTTCAAAGCGTGAGGGTTTTTGAGGCATTTACGCTCTGGGTGCGAGGTGCCTCACAGAGCCATTTTTACGGGTTGGATTGAGGGTTACGAGTAGCGAACGTCCTTGCCGGGGTCCATCTCGTGATCGAGGGCGAGACGCCCAGTGATATGCGGTTCGAGAACCTCGCGGACAAATTTCTGGTGCACGGGGTCATCCCGGTAGAGCCGCAACTTGTCCAGGGACTCGACCTCGACGGCAAGGAAGAACGGCCACTCGAGGTCGGCCTCGATGCGCTTGCCGCAGCGCACACTGCAAACCTCCGGAATCTTGAGCAGTTGGATGCGTGTCTCCCGCATCATCCACTCGATACGCTCCTCGTCCACTTCCGGCTTGAGCTTGAATAAAACCAGATGATGAATCATGCCGCGCGCGCGCTGTCTTCCCCGTTCCCCGCCTCAACTGCGCGACCAGTTCAGCGCACCTTTCTTAATGGCGTAGATATACCCAAACAGCAGGATGAGGATAAAGCTCAACATGCTCCACAGGATCACCGTCCCAAACTCCGCGACAAACTGGCGGAAAACCACCGCCCACGGATACATAAAAACAATCTCGATATCAAAAAGAATGAAGAGCATGGCCACGAGGTAAAACTTCACGCTGAACCTCGGCTGAGGGCCCGCCTCGGGAACCATCCCGCACTCGTAGGCCATGTCCTTCGCCGCGCTGCGCACCCCCGCGCGACCCAACAACACGTTAGAAACGAGCGCCACCGTCGCAAAACCCACCGCCACCAAAATATGCAGCAATACCGGAACGTAATTCTCAATCATGGGACTCGGTGCTTAGTCCCAGGAGGTGACATACTGGCGGGTATTGGTGGTGACATTCCACACGCCCACTTTCTTGCGCAGCGACACAGGGGGGTTCCCTGCGGAAATTGTTCCCGTGTAGTTGGTATCCATCGCGACATTGTAATCGCGCCCCCATGCATCCACAAAGTTTCCGCTCGAATTGGTTCCGCTTTTGCCGCCCTTTCCCACCGGAGCATTGGTCGGCTTGCGAGCACCCACCTCCAGAAAGACAATTTTACGGGGATTGTTGGCGGCATCCTGGCCCGTCAAAATGTTGACAAGAGCAGCATTCACCTGTGATGCGCCGCCCGGTGGCATCTTTCCATATTCGGTTTCGTAGGCAGTGATCGCTGTGGCGATTTGGACGACATCATTCTTGCACTGCGCCTTGCGGGCTGAATCCATGGCTCCATTGACAGCCGGAAAGAGCAACCCGGCCAGGATGCCGATGATGGCGATCACGACCAGCAGCTCCATGAGGGTGAAGGCGTTCTTTTTAGGATTCATCATGCAGGAATCTACGGGTGTTCGTGTGTCAGCACAAGCGGAATTTCCCATTTTCTCAGTTGAGAACCGAAGGGCTTCCAGCCATACTTGTCATAAACTCCACCATCATTTTGACGGGTTCCTTCAAACGCTCCGGCATTCTTTTTGTGCTCTCCGCGCCCTCGGGTGCCGGGAAGACCACCCTCCTGCGCGCCCTGCTTCAGAACCCTGATTTTGTGTATTCGGTCTCCTGCACCACGCGCCCGCCGCGCGCGGGAGAAGTGGATGGCGAGGATTATCATTTTTTGAGCGAGGAGGAGTTTGAGACCCGCGCCCACGCCCGGGAGTTTCTGGAACTCGCCGATGTCCACAACCACCGCTACGGTACACTCCGCGCCACTGTCCTCGATCGCCTCCGGCAAGGCGTGGATGTTCTCCTTGATATTGACACCCAGGGTGCTGCGATGATTCGTGCGGACGCTTCCGTCGCGGGCCTGGTGGCCGACGTTTTTTTGATGCCACCCGGCCTCGAGGAATTGACACGCCGCCTCGAACAACGCGGCACGGAAACACCCGCGCAAATTGCCACGCGCATCGCCAACGCAGCCGCCGAAATGCACCATTGGCGCGACTACCGCTACACCCTCATCAGCGGCTCGCGGGAGGAAGACGTCGAGGGCTTCCGTGCGATCATGCGCGCCGAGCGTGCACTCACCCGGCGTCTCGAATTCCCATGACAGCTCCCCGCACTATTCTTCTCGGCGTCTGCGGCTCGATTGCCGCCTACAAAGCCGCCGACCTGACCAGCCGCCTTGTCAGGGACGGCCATGAGATATTTGTCGTTCTCACCGCGCACGCAACCGAGTTTGTCGCACCACTCACCTTTCAAACGCTCTCGCGAAACCCGGTAACGGTCGGCATCTTTGACGAAAAAGAATCGTGGCATCCCGGGCACATCGCCCTGGCAGACCGCGCGGACCTGCTCGTGGTCGCGCCAGCCACCGCCAACATCATCGCAAAACTCGCACACGGCATCGCCGATGATGCGCTCACTTCCATTGCCCTCGCCACCCGCGCTCCTCTCCTCATCGCACCCGCCATGAATGGAAACATGTGGGCGCACCCCGCCACACAGGCCAACGCAAAAACGCTGCAGGATCGTGGAGCCATCTTTCTCGGACCCGAAGAAGGCCTCCTCGCCTGCGGCTACGAAGGACTCGGGCGCTTGCGGGACGTCGGCGCCATCGCGGATGAGATCCATCGGCAACTCAAAAAAATTCAGCGCGATTCCGCCACTTCAAACACTCCAAAAAAAAATCAAGCGAAAACAAAAAAAAATTGTTGACGTCATTGTCTGTGGGACTTATTCACAGCGCGACGTGAGTTATTCACATATTTTTAACAATTTCCCGCAGATGCGGAATGAAAGGGGGGAATCCGAATGCCAGTAGCAAAGAAAAAACCTGCCGCCAAAAAAGCCGCTCCTAAAAAAGCAGTGAAGAAAGCGGCCGTGAAGAAAGTCGCCAAGAAGGCCGCTCCGAAAAAAGCGGCTAAGAAAGCTGTTGCCAAAAAGCCAGCGAAGAAGGCGGCCAAGAAGCGCTAACCCTTAACCCGCGCCGTCGGCAACCGCCGACGGAACGGTTCAATTTGGGAGAGGCCCACCAGCCTCTCCCAAATTTTTTTTATGCGTGGGCTTGTGCGGGATGGCCAGATCGAAGACGCGCCGTATTGCCTCAACCGCAATGGTGGGTGTCATTTTACTGAGTCCTTCCCGTCGTTCGGTAAATGTGATGGGAACTTCCGACAAACGCGCGCCACATTTCCAAAGGGAAAAATGCAGTTCGACTTGGAACCCATATCCTTCTGCATGGATGGCATTCCAATCGAGATGGTGGAGAGCCGCCACGCGCAGAGCCTTGAACCCGCTCGTTACGTCCGTGAGAGGGAGGCCCAGCATAAAGCGTACAAATTGTGTGGCGGTGGAACTCAGCAACAGGCGGTGTTCCGGCCAGTTGACCACACGCAAGCCATTCAAATAGCGCGAGCCAATAGCCGCATCGGCCCCTTGATTCAGAGCCTCCAACAGACGTGGGACATCATGAGGGTCATGCGAAAGGTCGGCGTCAATTTCGACACAGGCATCGTAGCCATGCTCAACAGCCCACCGGAATCCCGCGCGATAAGCACTGCCCAGTCCCTGCTTGCCTTCGCGCTCAATCAGGAAAAGCCGCTGCCCGAAGTTGGGGTGACTTTTAACAACATGCGCCGTTCCATCAGGAGAGCCGTCATCAATCACCAGCACGTGCAGACCAGAATCCGCCTCCAACAAAACCCCGAGCAAGCCGGGAAGTGAAGTCGCCTCGTTATAGGTGGGCGTGATTGCCAATGGACGGGAAATGGGTGGGCGCGGAATATCCAGGCGACTCACCGGCGAAGCTCCCCACGCGGAACATCTCTGACGAAAGCGCGGAATGATGATCAATGCCAGGGCTGTCACCAGGGAGGCCAGCCATCCCACGCCTGCCACGCCATGACAAATGGGATACCACCAGGGAGAGCGAAAATTCAAAACCACATCGGCGGGTTGTTGGCCGGTCTCAACAGCAAGCAATCCACCCAGCGCCTTGAAAACTTGTGTGGGTTTCCCATTTTGTGTGGCTTGCCAGTCGGGGTGCCATGCTTCCGGAATGACAATCCAGCCGCCCCCTCCCGGACTGCTCACCCGAATCGCTGAGTCTCGCTCCCGGCGGATGGCGTGAGAGTCGAGCACCTCGTAGGCACGCCCGTCGCGGCTGCCAAGCTCCTTGCTGCGGGTCAGCCGCCCCTCCCGGATCACCCCGGCACTTTGTCCGGGAAGCACCGGGCCAATTGCCAAAAAATTCTTCAGGCTGGCTTCCAACCCTGCAGAAATATCTTCGAGGCGATCCGTGGAAAGAAGTACCGCGTCCCTGGCGAGGTAGGCCGGAGCGCGTGGCTCATCCATGACAAGGATTTCAAAATGCGGATTACGGTACACGACATCCAGCCGCTCGCGAAAGATGGCTGCGTTTTGTTCCGGAAGCTGCGGGTCGTCAAGATCCAGAAGCACAAAGCCCACTCCCGCAGAACGCAGAGCTTCAAAATAAGTTCCCTGCCCGGACATGCCTGCCGCGAGCAGTGCTGCAAATCCTCGCTGTTGCAGATAGCTTTGAAAGGCCTCTTGCGGGACCGTTCGCCCGGAAATCCCGGGAAGCAATAGATAAAAATACCTGCCCGAAATCGCAAGAACGGAACCCGGGCGCTGGTCGTTTTTCAAAAACTTTGCGGCTGCGCGAAAATCCTGCATGGTTCCCTCCGGGAGAGCCTGTTTCGCGGCAAGACCCAAATGACCGGAAAAATCCAGCCCCCACGCTGCGGCGGTGCCCACCAGAACCAGCCGTCGCCAGAAAGTGGAGGGAATGCACTCCCAAACCATTCCGAGAGCCAGGGCACTTGCCAGACTCACCCAGAGTGCCCCGCCCACCTGGAAAAAATCAAAGGGGGCTCGCAAATCCCGGAAGACGGGCAGCCAGGAAAGCAGGGGAAATCCAGGAACCAAAAAATACACTGCGAGAAGGAGAATCAGCAGCGGCTTCCTCAAGGGAACATGGGGGGGCAACAAGGCAGCCAAAACCCATCCCTGCGCGAATAATGCCAGCCAGAGAATCGCCGGGAACATGTTGTCTGCCAGCACCGAGGCAGCCAGGGCCCGCAGCGTTCCGCTCAAAACTCCAAAGGGCCCATGCGAAAGCCAGAAACAAAATAATCCCCCCCCCACAGAAACCCGAAACGCGGAAATCACAACAGGGCGCTGCACGGAAAATATCTTTTTCTGAAAGACAAAGACAAGCATGAGTGCCAAAAGCGGAATCCCTCCGAGATAGGAAGCTCCTGCTCCGGTCGTCGGCGCAAAATCTCCGCGAAAATTGGCGGAGAGTGCGCCGAGGCGGTCCAGGAAATGCAGCCCGCTCTTCGAGGAAAAGGCCTGCCGCCAGCCCTCGAGCGGCCCAAACTCAAACAGCACTGCAAATCCTGACTCACGCAAAGCGGGCAGATTGGGAACCACCGCCAACACAGCCAGTGTGACCAGAGCCACTCCCCACACCGCAGGCCGCAACCAAGGTGCCACTCCACTGTGTTTCCAGACCGCCCACACCCCAAAAACAAAAAATCCCGGCATCGCGACAATCGCTGATTTGGAATAAGCAAGCGTCACGAGCGAGCAGGACAGCGCGGCCAGAAATGCCGTCAGAGCGGAGGGTCGTCGCGCCAGGCTGAGGATCCCCCAGGCCGCCAAAGGAAGGAGAGCCATGGCCAAAACCACCACGACATGCTCGACCCCAAGCATCCGAACCCAAAGGGCAGGTGAGAGCGCGTAGGCCAAAGCCGACAGCACTGCCAAATCCTCCCGACCCAGGAACGAACGCGCAAACAGCCCCATCGTCAAAGCTGCCAACGGAAGACACATGAGGAGAGCCAGCTTGACCCCGATCGAGGCTCCAAAAAGGGAAACCCAAAACGCGAGGACGGCAGATGTGAGAAATGTTCCGGAGGAGGTGGCCAGAGGCAGTCCGCCCTGAAACGCCCGCGACCAGAGCGAAGGCAAACCCTCCGCGCGAATCGTTTGCAGAAGGTCCTCCGCCTTGGCCCAGTTGGCCAGCGCCTCCTGCGAGGACGCCTCATACGGTGACCATGCCAACCAGCCGATCAATGCCACGATCAAACCGGCCAGCAAACTGAAAACAGCAGTGCGCATTGCAACCGCTGTTCATGCACGAAACTTTCGGACGTGCCCATTGAAAAATGATTTTTCTCTTCTCCTGCGGGAACGCTGGGATCTCTTCCGTGCTTTGACAACACATCCACTTCGGGTGCGGCAGGGTGCGCCCGCTTCCGATCTTGATCGGCATCATTTTTTACATTCCTATGGAGAGCGAGTGAGCGTTCATGAATTTATTTACACCGTGCTCTTGAAGCCCGCTCCTTTGCGCGCGGCCGCCAATGCGGTGTTGCGGGGGATCATGCGCCGCCGCGTGCGCGTGATGGGTGCCTGGGGCTGCCTGAATCCACGCGACCCCGTGGTCTCCGGCGCCCCGAATCTTGGGTGTTATGAAAATGACGAAATCCGTTGCTTTTCACGTCTCTTCCGATCCGGAATGGTTTTTGTGGACGTGGGTGCCAATATTGGCCTCTACACCGCCCTCGCCATTCATGGTGGAGCTTCCCGGGTTCTGGCGGTTGAACCGCATCCAGACGCCCTCTGCTTCCTCCAAAGGACGATTGATGCCAATACGCCTCGGTGCCCCGTGTCTATCGCACGTCGCGCGGCGGGTTCCTCCACGGGAACATTGACCCTGCATACCAACCTTGAAAACGGTGGAGACAACCGCCTGTATCCCGATCCCATGTTGCAGGGCAGTGTGTCGGTGGCTGTGGAAACGCTCGATGATCTCTGCAAGCACCACGGAATTTCCAGGATGGATTTTCTGAAATGCGATGTCCAGGGTGCCGAGGCGCTGGTGTTGGAGGGTGCCCAGACCACGCTGGAACGCTCGCCAGATTGCATCATCATGACAGAGTTTTGGGCGCAGGGGTTGAGACGTTGCGGCGGGGATCCGCTCGAATATCTGCGACGGCTCGCGCATCCGAACCGCACCCTCTTTGTGATTGATGGAACGCGTCTGGAACCGGTCAGCCCGGCCCGGCTCATCGAGGAAACATCCGGCAGGCAATACGTCAACTTGATCGCCGCCTCCCAGCGCATGGGAGTTTCCGGTTCATGATCCCGTCACCCACCACGGATGCCGGCACGTTCGCGCGATCAAGGCTGAGAAATCCGGCAGTCATCCCCCTTTTGCTTCTCGGACTTTGGGCATTGCTCTACCTGCCTCATTTGAGGATCTCTCCCGGCTGGTATGGCGATGAAACGTTAACCCATTCCTGCTCGCTGGCCCTCGCCAACGGCCATCCGTTCCATTATGCGCTGTGGAACACATTTTGGCACCCGCACTATCCCTACCAGCCCGGATACAGCCTGATCAACGGCCTGTTCGCCAAAGCCGCAGGAGGCGACATCATCGGCTCACGCTTCTTCAATGCCCTCCTTGCCCTGGCCACAGCCCTGTCCATCGCACAGCTTGGTAAAAGGTGCCTCGGAAAACTCCCCGCGTTTTTTGCCGCAGTCATGTTTCTGTGCTATGCGCAGTCCGTCATCCACTTCCGCATGAGCTATGCGCACAATGCCGTTGGATTTGGCGTGGTTCTGATGACGCTCTTTTTGCTGAGGGTGCCGTATTGGAGGAACGATTTGCTGGCTGGACTGGGCTTGGGCATCGCTGCGGGTGCGCACCCGCTTTTCGGCTACGCGGCCATCGCGGCACTGCTGGTTCGTATCCGCCATCCCAAAAGCTGGTTTTTTTTGTTTGCCCCGGCTGCTCTCGTCGTGGGTGTCACGATGCTCCTGATTTATCTGCGCTTCGGACATTGGCTGATCGAGGACATCGTGCATCTAAAAAATGCGTTCGTCTCGCGTGGGGAGTCGGATGGAAGCGGGTGGCAGAGTGTTTTGAATTTTTGGAACTTTGCCCTGCAGGATTGGTTTCATGCCGGCGCCTTTCTGGGACTCCTGCTGTGCCTGCGACGCAAAATTTTTCCCATCGCCGTGGTCGGGCTGCTGGTTGCAATTTTTTTGGTGCGCAACCGGCAAAATCTCATCGTGTTCTATTATCAGGCGGTCATTGTCCTCCCAACCCTGGCTCTGGGTTGGGGAGGATTTGTTTATTGTGTCCGCGAGTTTGTTGACAAACAGTCCGCCCCTTGGCTGCGGGTTCTGGTGTTGGCATTTTGGATATTCCCACTTGCCTCATTGGCGCAGATGGTTCCTGCGGCTCTGATGGGAACCCTCACGCCACGCAACGCATATTGGGTCACGCAATCCACTCAGGAAGTGGAGGAGGCCGCCGCGTGGGTCAATGCCCACACAACCCCGACAGACTCCGTCGGCGGAAACGCCAACATCGCCTGGCTGCTGCATGCGCGTACAGTTCCGTATCTGCAAATGATCACATGGTACGGCCTGACAACTCAAGGGTACGACAATGGCAACAAGCGGGAACGCTTCCGCTATGACGCCTCTCTGGAAGCCGCAAAATTCGCGATTGTCGGAGATATTGATCAACGCTGGACCATCGGCGAACCGAACGTCGGGAAATTATTCGATAAAATGTCTGAGCAAAATTGGCCTGTTGTCTGGCGGGGCGAGAATTACCTCATTCTTGCCAACCCAAGGTATCATAAAGAGAACTGAGACCGTTGCGGCGATCCTCCCGGCGGCAATGCGCCGTCCCTCCCCCTCACGGGAAAGCCCTCCCACCCAAGAAAATGCCCGACCCAAAAAAATCTGGTTTGGCGCGGATTGTTATTGTCAGGGAGCAGAGAAACCCGCAAAGTCGCTCCTGCAACCAGCAAAGAAAGGAGGGGGAATATTTGTGAAATTCGTTAAGATCGTCGCCCTGTGCGCGTTCGCGGTCGCTTCGCTCGGGCTTGGAGCCTGTGCGTCCAAAGCGCAACCTGCGCCCGCAACGACCGGCTACAGCAAGTAACCGGGAAGCGGCAAGCTTCGAGGGCCGGAGAGATTCCTCAAGGGATCTATCCGGCCTTCTTCTTTTTTCAGGCGGAGGCCCCGGAGTCGGGTGTCTCCGCGCTGGGTGCGGCCTGGGATTCCGCCGCAGCCGCCGCTGCTTTTGTGGGCCTGGATTTTCCCGCAGTGGATTTTTTCCTTTTTTTGGAATCCTCGCGGCGGACGATGGGGAGTTCGTCGGTGAGGACGATGCGGATATGGCTTGAGCGTTTGCGGATGGGACCGGCACTTCCGCGGGCCTTGGGTTGGAAGCGCTTGGCGGTGGGGCCTTCACCGACAACAGCCTCCTGAACGGTCAGGGAGCTGACCTGCAGGTTGTTGTTATTTTCCGCATTGGCAATGGCCGTAGCCAGGGTTTTTCGGATGAGGAAGGCGGCCTTTTTGGGGACGATCTGGAGGAGAGCCATCGCATCGGTGGCGGGCAGTCCCTGAATTTCTCTCGTGACTTCGCGGGCCTTGAAGGCGCTGATGCTGACGGAGCGGGTGGTGGATATGACCTTCATGTTTTTGGAATGTGTGTGTGTTTCTTATTTTTTGGTGTCCACGTGGAGGCGGTCACCGGATTTGATCGGTTGCTTTTCGTTTTCCAGACTTTGGATGATGGCTCCGCTGATTCGGTCGCGCACGTCAACGACCTTCACAGTTCCCACGACCTTGCCGTCGCGCCAAACTTGAAAGGGCATCCCCACGCGCACGCCCTGCCGCTGCCCGACATTGGCAATGACCAAAGAAAGCTCGTTCTTGGTTTCTATGATCACAGCGTCGGTGAGGGTTGGCTCGACCCCGCCACCCTGTGGCGCCTTGGCCGCACCGAGCAGCTCGTTCATGCGGCGAATTTCGGTCTCGACGGCCATGCGCAGCTCCGGGTTTACAGCTTGAGAATCCGAGAGCAGGAGCTGGATTGTCTCCGAGAGCCGCACCATCTGGGCTTCGAGGGCCTGGGTCCGCTCCTGGGCAACGCGCAGATCCCGCACGGAGGAAACAAGCCTCTGCTCGAGCTTTCCAGGATCACCGCTCAGCCCGGGAATCCCCAACGCTTCCAGCCGCAAGGCCAGCTCGCCGGCCTGCCGCTTGAATACCTCTCCCTCACTGTTGGCCAGGGCCAGACTTTCTGTGAGCGAGCGCACGGTTGAGCGCAACAGCAGAATCTGCTCGTGTGTCCCCTCGTCGCGGCCCGCTGTCGGTTCCTCCTTGAGGCGTGGCGGTGCGATGGATATCCCCGTGGCAAACGGAGAAATTGCATCCGAGTCTGTCAAAGAACGATTGCCTTGAGCGGCGGGAGCGGTGGCTGCCGCTGCCAGGGCGGTTGCGGCAATCAGAAGAGCCGCGGGCTTCATAAAAATCAAGTGGTTTACTTGGTGACTTTCGCGGTGTGCGACCCGTGCTTTTTGAAGATGCGGGTCGGCGAAAATTCGCCAAGTTTGTGGCCGACCATATTCTCGGTGACAAACACCGGGATGAACGTTTTGCCGTTGTGCACATTGAACGTGTGTCCGACAAAGTCGGGTGTGACGGTGCTGCGGCGCGACCAGGTTTTAATGGGTTTTTTGACTCCGGAGTCGTTCATCCGGTCAATCTTATCGAGGAGTTTCCACTCGACGAAGGGGCCTTTTTTTAGCGAGCGTGCCATAGGTTAAGAAGATTTCGATTTTTTGTTGCGGCGTTGGACGATGAATTTGTCCGACGGTTTGTGTTTGCTGCGGGTTTTGTAGCCTTTGGCAAGCTGCCCCCATGGGCTGACGGGATGGTGGCGACCGCCTCCGCCCTTGCTCTTGCCTTCGCCGCCGCCCATGGGATGATCCACCGGGTTCATGGCGACACCGCGCACGGAGGGACGCCGCCCGCGCCAACGGGTGCGCCCGGCCTTCCCGCTCGAGACGTTCATGTGGTCGGTGTTTCCGACCTGTCCGACCGTCGCATAGCACTCTTCGTGGATGCGGCGAATTTCGCCCGAGGGCAGCTTGACCAGCGCGTAGCCACCCTCGCGGTTGGCCAAAACCGCGGCTGCGCCCGCGCTACGAATCAATTGTGCTCCGCGACCGGGAGTCAGCTCGAGGTTGTGAATTTCGGTTCCCAGCGGGATGCTGCGGAGTGGCAGCGCGTTGCCGGGAGCCGCCTCAGCCTTGTCGCCCGAGGCAACCTTGGCGCCGACGCGCAGGCCGGACGGAGCGAGAATGTAGGATTTTTCGCCGTCGGAATACTGGAGCAGGGCGATGCGTGCCGAGCGATTCGGATCGTATTCGATGGAGAGCACCTCTGCGGTCACATCGTGCTTTTTGCGACGAAAATCCACCAGGCGGTACCGGCGCTTATGACCGCCTCCACGGTGACGGCTGGTGATGCGCCCGTGATTGTTACGCCCACCGGATTTTTTCAACGGACGGGTGAGAGATTTTTCCGGCGTGTCCTTGGTCAGCTCCGCAAAGTCAGGAAGCGCCTTAAAGCGCGCGGCCGGTGTGAGCGGACGAAATGTTTTCAGTGGCATGGTAGTAGAGATGTGTGTCGCCGGTGTGTCAGAGCGCGGCAGGCCCTCCCGGATCGTGTTTCGGTGATTCCGCAGGAACCCCGCATATTACGGAATGGCTCTGTATATTCAAACGAAAAAACGGTGTTTCCCCTTCCCCGGATCCCCGCCGCCATACGGCGGCGGGGCTCCGGGGTTCCCTTC